>DFYU01000056.1 GCA_002383415.1 Geobacter sp. UBA4074 | reverse complement strand
ACGTTGTCGGCTGCGGACTGCACCTCCTGCACCACCTCTTTCAGCTTGGCCACCATGTTGGCAAGGGAACCCATCAACTCATCGTTTTCGGAACGCTTCTTCAGATCAACCATCAGGTTGCCCTGGGCCACCTGCTTGGCGTTTTCGGTGATGCCGTTGGTGGCCTCGATCAAGTTGTTCAGGTTCTGCTTGATGACGTTGTATTCGCCTTTGTAGTCGGTGGTGATGGTGGGCGGCATATCGCCCTTGGAGATCCGGTCCACATAGGTGGCGGTTACCCGCAGCGGATCGACGATGTTGCCGACGGTGTCGTTGACCCCTTGGGCCAGCTGTTTCCAGCCACCCACAAAGATGTCGGCATTGGCCCGCTTGTCCAGCTGCCCGTCGGCAGCGGCCACGATCAGTACGTTGAGTTGCTCTTCGAACTTCTTGAGGTTGTCCCTGACCCCTTCGATGGTCTGGTTGATGAAGGCCTTCTTGCCGGGGAACTTTTCCAACTCGGCATCAAAGTTACCGTTGCCGAACTCTTTGACGCAGGCCATGGCCTTCTTCTTGACCGCAATGTGGCCGTTGACCATGTTATTGACCCCTTGGGCCATGGTCTTGTAGGCGCCCTGGAACTTGTCCACCGGCATGATCACGTCGATGTCGCCCAGGTCATGCTGTTTGGCCATCTCGGCCATGTCGGCCAGAAGCGCATCCAGGGTATCAATGCACTGGTTCAGGTTGGTCTTGATCTCGTTGAAGTCGCCGTTGTAGTTGTCGGTGATGCGGGGCGGGATATCGCCCTTGGAGATGCGGTCGATATACTCGGCTGCCACGTTCAGGGGCCCGATCACGGCGTCCAGGGTCTCGTTGAACCCGGCGACGATCTTCTGGAAGTCGCCCTGGTGTTTGGAGGCATCGGCCCGGGTGGCCAGCTTGCCGGCAATGGCCGCCTCGGACAGCAGGTTGGCGTCGTTGGTCAGGGCCTGAATGGCGGCCACCATCTTCTTCATGGAGGCCATCACGCTGTCGGTGTCACCGGCAGCCAGGGCGATCTCGTGGGAAAGATCACCGGCAGCCACAAAGTTGGCAATCTCACCAACCTCTTTCGGGTCGCCACCCAGTTGCTTCAGTACTGAACGGGTCAGAAGGGTCAGTCCAATGATCACCAACAGTGTCATGACCGTCAGCACCACCAGGGTCATGACCAACCCCCTGGCACTGTAGCTTTCGAGGGCCCCCCGTTCCCGTTTCATATCCGTTTTTACCTGTTCATTCAGTTTAAGCAGTTTGTCTTTTACTTTGCGCCAGGTTGGTGTGCCCTGTGTGAGTAGCATTTGCGCAGCTTCAGACGTGTTGCCGGAACGCGCCAGGTTGATGACGTCATCCTTAAGCTTGGTAAGTATCAGCCAGTCAGTATTGATTGCCTGTAGCTGCTGCTCGTAGCCGGTCAGCGTTGTGGCTATCTGCATGGCCTTTTGGGAAAGGGCGTCATAATCCTCCAGGGCCTTGCGATAATTGTTGACCGCCTTGCCATCGGCAGGGTTTAAGACGATGTTGCGCACCGCCTGCTCGGTCTGCAACCCCATTGAATACATCTCTTCTGCATGCAGGGCCATTGCCTCGTACTGATCGATATAGCTGGCAAGCCTCTGCTTGATACCATTCATTGTCCAGAAGGAGCTCGCAGCTGCAAGCGCGATTGATACGACGATAAAGACACCATACAGTTTGAATTTTGCCGCCAGTTTCATGTCTTTCAGCATAGGGCCCTCCTTTTGTCCGGGTGCACAGTCAGTATGGTTTATCAAGGACGTTCCGTATAGTCACCGCCTGCAGGGATGATGGTGCTGTTGGGGGGCGCTGCCGGTCTGGCGGATCACCCCCACGGCCTCGTCACCGAAGACCCGGTCGATGTCCAACAGCATCAGGAACTGGTCGTTGCGCTTGCCCATCCCCTTGATGAAATCGGTGTTCAGGCGGGTGCCCAGACGGGGAGCGGCTTCGATCTCGGCCGGTTCCAGCTCCAGCACCTCACGCACCGAATCGGCCAGGGCGCCGGCGATGACGGTATCGTTCTCCACGTTGATCTCCAGCACGATCACGCAGGTGTTGATGGTGCTCTGGGTGGCTGACAGGCCGAACAGCAACCGTAGATCAACCACCGGCACCACACTGCCCCGCAGGTTGATCACCCCCCGCAGATAGTCGGGCACCTGGGGGATGCGGGTCGTGCCGCGAAACTCGAGGATTTCACGCACCCGGGCCACATCAACGGCGAAGATCTCCTCGTCCAACGTGAATGAAAGGTACTGGGTCGTCTGCTGTGAATCTGAGTCAGCCATGTCACATCCTCCTTGCGTTCTCATGCACAGTGGAGAACTGTGTATCAACAGTCGTGCCAAGTTGGCAAAACGTAGGCCTGATGGGGGTTAGCGGCCTGCTGGTGGCGTAGCGTCATGTGGCGGATCGGCTGGTGGGGGCTGGTGGCACATGAGCTGACACAGATGTGTGTCAGTGTGGTACGGCGGCACAGGTCAGTGTGCCGCCGTGGTGGTGTGGGTCAGTTCATATCCTGATGACGCGGGAAATAGATCCTGAAGGTGGTGCCCAGTCCCGGCTGGCTTGTCACCTCGATAAAGCCGTTGTTCTGTTGCACAATGCCGTAAATGGTGGCCAGCCCCAGGCCGGTGCCTTTGTTCACCTCTTTGGTGGTGAAGAACGGCTCAAAAAGATGCTGCCGGGTATGGTCGTCCATGCCGTGGCCGGTATCGGTAATGCTCAGCACAAGGTACTGGCCTGGTGTGACATCCGTGGTGCTGGGCTGTTCAATTGTCACGTTTGCTGTGGTGATGGTGAGCTGGCCGCCGTCGGGCATGGCGTCCCGCGCATTCAGGGCCAGGTTCATGACGATCTGGTCGATCTGGATCGGATCGATGAAGATGGTCCAGATAGCCTGGCCAGGGATGAAGCGAATCTGTACCGCCTCACCGATCAGGATGGCCAGGGAGTCGTGGATACTGGTGATGACCTGGTTCAGGTCAATGCTGCGTGGGGTGACCTGCTGGAGGCGCGAGAAGGTCAGCAGTTGTCCCGTGATCTGACGGGACTGATCGACGGCCTCGATGATGCTGTTCAGGCGTTCCTTGAGTCGGGTGGCGTCGGGAAGTGCCAGCTGGGCCAGCTCGGCATTGCCCCGCACCACCATCAGCTTATTATTGAAATCATGGGCGATGCCGGCGGTCAGACGGCCGACCGCCTCCAGTTTTTGGGCCTGGCGGAGTTGCTGTTCCATCAGGACGGTCTCGGTAATGTCGCTGTCGACCCCGCGGTAGCCAACCAGCTGGCCGTTATCGTCAAACAGCGGCACACCGTTGGTGATAAGGCAGACGCGACGGCCGTCTTTGGTGAGGTTCCAGTTGTGCAGGTTGCTGATGCGACCGGCCTGCTTGGAGATGCGGGCGAATTCGGCCTGCATCTCCTCGCGATCGTCCGGCGTCATGAAGTCGAAGGGCGTCCTGCCGAGCATCTCCTGCGGCTGGTAGCCCAGTACGCGGATTACCGAGGGCGAACAGTAGCTGTACCGTCCGTTGGCATCGGTTTCCCAGATCCAGTCGGCCATGCTCTCGGCGATGTCGCGGAAACGCTGCTCACTCTGTTTGAGCGCATCAAGGGCCTGCTGGCGCTGGGTAATATCGCTGAAGACGGTTGCAAAAAAGCCGGGCTGCGGTGAGAAGGCATGGACCTGGAACTGTTTGCCCAGCGTTGCGCTGAAATATTCGAAGGAGATCGGCTGACCAGTGGATGCCACCTTGGCGTAGGTCTCGAGCCAGAACGGCTCCAGTCCAGGCAGCACCTCCCGGGCGGTCTTGCCGGTAATCGCAGCGACATTCAGCCCGGTGAGCTGTTCAAAGGCGGGGTTGGCCTCGATGAACAGATAGTCATAGGGCCGGCCGTCTGGGTCGTAGAGCACCCGGTGCACCGCAAAGCCGTTGGTCATATGCTCGAACAGGTTGCGCAGCTTCTGTTCGCTGTCGGTCAGCTCCTGGGTGCGTTCGGTCACGGTCTGTTCCAGTTGGTCGACGAACGCCTTGAGGCGGGTTGACATGCTATTGAAGCTGGAGGCGATGGCATCCATCTCGCGGGTGGTTTCGTGGGGCAGCTGGCTGCCCAACAGGTACGGATCGTTGGCTATCTCGTCAGCCCGGCGTTGGAGCTGCTCCAGGGGGGTGGTCACCAGTCTGCGCAGCAGCAACTTTTGCAGATAGTACATGCCAACCAGCAGGGCAACCAGTGCCAGCGAGAGTTTGAGTGAAAACTGGTTGGCTGCCAGGTAGGCTTCGCTCAGCGGAATACGGACTGAAATGGCCGAGACCAGTTCACCATCGGCACGGTTGAAGCTGCGTTCGGGGCCGTAGCGGGCCACCAGTTGGCCAGGGGCCTGGGCGGGCTGGCTGTGGCAGCGCAGACAGGTTTGTTCCATCTGCTCGCCGCGAATCATGGTGTAGAAGAACGGCTTGCCCTCGATGGTGCGGACACCGGAGAGCTTATCCAGGGCCGGTTCTTGGTTGAGCCGCTCGATAAAGGCACGCTCGAACGGGTCGGCCTCGTTCTCGGGGCTGCGGGCATTAATGGCCGCTTCCTTGTAGTAATGGTTGTCATCGGACATCTGCCGATAGAGCTGGTCGATGTTGCGCACGGCATAGGTGGAAGACATCCAGACCGGGTCGAAGAAATCGGGTGTGCGGATCGGCTCGGTCTGCGTGAACAGGTTGGGTTTGAGCCGGGTATTGATGTAGCTGTGCAGGGCCAGGTTATGCTTGAGCAGCAGCAGCGATTTTTGCTCGGCATGTTTGAGGGCCTGTTCCTTTTGCAGGTGGTTCACCAGCAGCACGATCACCAGCGAGGCCAGTATCAGTACGGCCTTGTTGACGAGATGCAGGCGGGTGGTCAGTTTTGGGAGGGGGCGGCTATGCCTGGTTGTCGGTTCGGTGGGCTGCTGCTGCATAGCTACATCGAAGCGCGGCGAGCGCTGAGCGATGCTGATTGGTACGTCCTGGTTGTGTATGCCTGGCGGCGGGTTTACAACTCTTGTGCCAAGCACGGTTTCAGTTGTCTGCGGCCAGCAACGAGCTGCTGGTTCAGCAGCTCGTTGCTCAAGGTCATACGTAATTGTGGGACACGGTGACACAGTTGTGTGCCAGGTGTGTCACTCGGTGCCTTGGTGTCCCAGTTGCCGGTAGATGGTGCGGCGGCTGATCCCCAGCAGCCGGGCAGCCTTGGCCTTGTTGCCGCCGGCCTTGATCAGGGCATCCTGGATGCTGAGGGGGCAGTTCGGCAGTGCAGCGGCAGCAGGCGCAGCCGCTGGTGTCGCCTGTTGCTGTCTGCTCGTCGTTGGCTGTGGCCCTGAGGTAAGATCATGGGGCAGGCTTTCCAGATCGAGCAGGTCGCTGCGGGCCAGCACACAGGCATGTTCCAGCACATGCTGCAGTTCGCGCACGTTGCCGGGCCAGCTGTGGCGCTGCAGTACCTCCAGGGCCTCATCGCTGATGCCGCTGATGGTCTTGGTAAAGGTGGCGGCAAAACGTTCAATAAAGTGCTGGATCAGGAGTGGCAGATCATCCATCCGCTCCCGCAGGGGCGGCAGCAGCAGCTTGATGACGTTGAGGCGGTAGTAGAGGTCTTCGCGGAATTTGCCTTGGCGAACCCGCTCAGTCAGATTATGGTTGGTGGCGGCGATCACCCGTACATCCACCTTGATGGTGGTGGTATCCCCCACACGCTCGAATTCACGCTCCTGCAGCACCCGCAGCAGACGCATCTGCATGGCCGGCGAGATGTCACCGATCTCATCCAGAAAGATGGTGCCGCCATCGGCCTTCTGGAAGCGTCCCATTTTGCTGGTGATGGCGCCGGTGAAGGCGCCTTTGACATGGCCGAACAGCTCGCTTTCCAACAGGGTTTCCGGCAGGGCCGAACAGTTGACTTTGATGAACGGCTTGCTGCGTCGGCTGCCGCTCATATGCAGCGCCTCAGCCACCAGCTCCTTGCCGGTGCCGCTTTCGCCGTTGATCAGCACCGTGCTGGGCACATCGGCCAGGGCCTCGATCTGGGTGTAGATCCGTTGCATCGGCACACTGGCACCGATCATCCGGCCGAAGCTTTTACGCGTACTCAACTGCCCTTCCAGTTCATCGATGCGGGTCTCATCCCGCAGCACCACCACAATGCTGGTGCAGCTGTCATTCTGGTCGCGGATCGGCGAGGTGCTGATGGTGACGACCTGGTTTTGCTTCTGGGGGCGCTGGCAGCGAATCCGCTCCCGTTTGGCCGGTAGCCCACTGTGCAGGGATTCTTGAATCAGCTGGCGGCAGATGCCGTCGCAGGGCGTATGCTGACATTCCGCAGCGGTTTGCATGGCGTAGGCCAGGCAGCTGCAGATATGGCTGGCAGCCTCGTTGGCCTGCAGCAGCTGGCCGGTGCGGTCCAGCATCATGATGCCGTCGGAGAGCGAACGGAAGATGGCCTCCAGGTCGGCCCGGTGCCGTTCGGTCTCCTCTGCCAGCCGTTTGGCGGTCAGGGCGTTACGGGTAGCGGCCAGCAGGTCGTGGGGCATGATCGGTTTTGCCAGGTAGTTGCAGGCCCCCAGGCGCACCGCTTCTGCGGCGGTGGCCACATCGGGCTGGCCGGTGATCAGCACCACCTGCAGCAACGGGTTGTGGATCCGCAGCAGTTTCAGCAGATCAACACCGGTGGTGCTGCCCAGCTTGATATCCACAAAGGCCACGTCGCAGGACCAGCTCTCCAGCAACTGCAGCGCAGCCGCCGCCGAAGGGGCGCTGCGCACCTCGTAGCCATCCTGGCGCAAGAGCAGGGAAAAGGTGGTGATAATGGTCGGTTCGTCATCAACGATCAGTACCTGTGGACTATTCACGTCTACTTCTCCTCAGTATCGAGTGCGGTTCGTACACGTTTCAGCAGCTGCACGATGGCAAACGGTTTGTGCAGCAGTTGCTGCATCTGGGTTTGGCTAAGTTTGCCTTCAGCCACCTGGGGGGCGTAGCCGGTGGTGAAGATGACCGAAACCGTCGGGTTGAGCCCCCTGATCTGCTGATAGGCCTCATAGCCGCCCTTGTTGGGCATCACCAGGTCGAACAGGAGCAGTCGGATCTGATCCTGGTGCTCTTTGAACAGGCGGATGGCGTCGTCGCCATCGACGGCAGTCAGCACGCGGTAGCCGAATTCGGTCAGCACCTGACTGGCCATGTCGCGGATGCGGGCGGCATCCTCAGCGATCAGGATGGTCTCCTGGTTGCCTCGCGGCAATGGCTGGTCTTGCTCTGCCTGCTCGGGCTGCTGAGCTTCCTGCCGCTGCATGCAGGGCAGGTAGAGGGTGAAGGTGCTGCCCTTTTCAGGGCTGCTGGCAACCGCAATCGCCCCGTCATGGGCAGTGATAATGCCGTAGACGATCGGTAACCCCAGCCCGGTCCCCTTGCCGAGCTCCTTGGTGGTGTAAAAGGGGTCGAAGATTTTGTCCTGCTGATCCGGTGGTATCCCGTTGCCGGTGTCGCTGAAGGAGATCACGGCATAGTCGCCCGCCGCGCTGAGGCCATGCAGAGCCGCTTTGCTCTCATCCAATTGACTGCAGCTGAGGGTGATGGTGATCCTGCCGCTTTCCGGCATGGCGTCCCGGGCGTTGGTGGCCAGGTTCATCAAGACCTGCTCCAGTTGCTGAGGGTCGGCATTGAGCAGTACGGGGGCTGACGGCAGCTCGGTGACCAGGGCGATATGTTCGCCAATGATCCGTTCCAGAAAGGATCGGGTAGTGGTGAGCAGCTCGCTCAGATCTACCTGACGCCGGCTTGAGGTCTGTTTGCGGCTAAACAGCAACAGATCGCTGGTGAGTTTGGTGGCGCGGTTGGCGCATTCGCTGATCTGCTGGATATGGTCCCGCTGCGGCGCTTCGGGCGGCAGACCCAGCAGGCTGATATGGGTGTAGCCGATAATGGCGGTCAGGATGTTGTTGAAGTCATGGGCGATGCCGCCGGCCAGGGTGCCGACGGCCTCCATCCGCTGGGCATGGCGCAACTGCTCCTCCAGCAGGAGATGGGCCTGCTCGGCCTGTTTACGTGCGCTGATATCCTGCAGCACCACGTGGATCGCCAGATCGCCCTTGTACCTGAAGGAGGCAGCGGTCACCTCCACTTCAACCGGTCGCCCATCCATCCGGATAATGGTCTCTTCGGCGGCCGGCACCATGCAGGGTTTACTCAGTAGCAGTTGAAGCCGTTCTTGTACCTGCTGGTGGTCATCATGGTGGAACAGCTCGAAGGGCGTTTTGTCCAGCAACTGAGCCTCGTCACTGGCGCCGAACAGTTCAAGGCAGGCCCTGTTGGTCATGACCATCCGGTTGTTGTGGTTGATCAAAATTGCCACCGGGGCATGTTCTATCAGGGTGGCGTAGCGCACTTCGTTTTCGTGCAGGGCTTCTTCGGCCTGCAGACGGTCGGTGATGTCGTGGATAATGGAGAAAAGCAGTTGCCTGCCTTCGCTTTGAACCGGCCCGCTGAACACCTCGACATCGCGGATTGAACCATCGGCCAGACGGTGCTTGAAGATGAAATAATAGCGATTTTGCTGGAGGGCCTGACGGGTTTCGGCAGCTACCTGTTCAGGTTTGAGGATATTAAGGTCGTAGATCTGCATGCTGCGCAGCTGGTCCTGCGTCCAGCCGTAGAAGTCGGCTGCGGCCGGGTTGGCATCAACGATGGCAGCCGATTCGGGGTCGATGATCAGCATCACGGATCGGTTGTTTTCAAAGATGCTGCGGTAGCGTTGTTCGCTTTCCACCAGTTTTTGTTTATTGAGCTTGCGTTCGGTGATGTCGATGAAGGTGATCACGGCCCCCACGGTGACAGCATCCTTGATGATCGGGTAGGACCAGTATTCTACGGGGAAGCTGCTGCCGTCACTGCGCCAGAAGAGCTCACTATCGTTATGGACCTTTGCCCCGGATTTGAGTGAGCTGAAAATCGGGCAGTCGTCAATGGCATACTGGCTGCCGTCCGAACGGGTGTGGTGCATCAGCTGATGCATGTTTTTGTCCAGCAGTTCTTCGGCCTGCTGGTAGCCCAGCATTGCGAGGCTGGCGGCATTGCACATGGTGCAGTTGCCGTTTACATCCAGTGCATAGATCCCTTCGGCGGTGGAATCCAGCAGCAGGCGGGTCATTTCGTTGCTTTCACGCAGACTTGCCTTTTGTGCAAGCAGTTCTTGCGTGCCTTGTTGGATCCGGTTTTTAAGCAGCAGGATGAAGGCCGTTGCGGCCACCATCAGCAGGCTTAGGGCGAAGGCCGTGCGTTTGAGCCAGGTGGGGATGGTCGGCGAGGAATGGGAAAGGTGCGCCCACTTTTGGCGGGCCAGCGCATAGACCGAATCCTTGTCGTGGCGCCAGCTGTGCAGATGTTTCTCAAACAGGATCAAAAGATCCTGATTCCTAGATTTGCTCACCGTAAAGTAGATATTGAAGGGGTTAAAGACCACTCCGGTGGAGCGCAGGCCGAACTCTTTCTGCTTGGGAACACCAAAGGTGTTGTTGACTACCCCGGCATCGACCTGCTTTTCGGCAACGGCCTTAAAGACCTCCTCAAAGCCGGGCAGTTCGACAAAGCTGCAGCTGATGTTGAATTTGCGCGCGAGATCGATGAAGTGCTGACCGTTGTAATCGCCCTTCATGATGGCGATTTTTTTGCCTTCGGCCTCTGTGATGGTGTCGAGATGGGTGTCCGGATGGACGTACAGCTCGCCCCAGACGGTCAACAACGGGGTTTCGGTGTAGGTCATGTAGCCGGCCCGTTCCGGGGTGTAGGCCACACTGGTCAGGACATCCACCTCGCCGTTCTTGATCCGTTCCAGGCCTTCGTTCCATGACCCGTAGACGTATTCGATGCGCAGGTTTTCCTTGGCGGCCAGGTCGGCCAGGGCATCGACGTAGAAGCCCTTGATCTGACCGTCCTGGTCCTTGAAGATGCCGGGGTAGTAGTTGAAGGCGCCGACCTTGACCAGGCGTGGTTCGGCCCCCTGTACCGGGGTGATCAGGGCACCCAACAGCAGCATAATGCTGAGGCAGATGAACGTTTTTATGGTCATGAGTCGGGTCCTGAACGTAGATGGGATGCCTGCTGGTGCGAGCGAGCCAGAATCATACCAGAATTTTTAGTGCATGCCAGTCTGGGGAAACTTAAAAAAATATAATCAGGTGTGCGGGTTGCTGGTATACTCTTTGCTCACCCATCTGCATGTTGGATTGGTATCAACAGACGCAGGCAGTGGCAGGGGGAACTATGGATGCTACAGGGCAGGTGAAGTCCCGTTTATTGGTGGTTGATGATGATGCAATGGTATTGCAGACGATCAGTACCATTTTTGAACTGTATGGTTTTGAGGTCTGGCGCTGCAGGGATAGTGCTGAGGCGCTGGCACGGCTCGAGCAGGCCCTGCCGGATGTGTTGTTGACCGATATCAGGATGCCCGGCATGAGCGGCACCGACCTGCTGTTGCACCTGAAGAACGCCGGTTACGATTTTCCGGTGATCGTGATGACCGGCTATGCCGACCTGGATACCGCCATTGACGCGGTGAAGGGCGGCGCCTTTGATTTTGTCAAAAAACCCTATGACCCGGAACATCTGGTGCAGACCGTGAACCGGGCGGTCAAGCATTACCGTCTGTTGGCGCTGGAGCGGCAGTACCTGGCGCAGCTGGAGCAGGAGGTGCAGGTCAAGACCGAAGAGATCGAGCGGACCTCCCGTCTGAAGACCGAATTTCTGAATAATATCTCCCATGAGATGCGTACCCCGGTCAACGGTATCGTGGGGATGATCTCGCTGGCCCAAAGTACCGACGATCCAAACGAACGTCGGGGGTACCTCAAGCAGGCCGAGGCGTCGGCCATGCAGCTGATCCGTGTGGTGACCGATCTGGTGACCCTCTCCGGGATCGTGACCCGTTCGATGGCCCCGGTGTTCGCCCCGGCAGATATCCGCAAGATCATTGATCAGGTGCTGCAGCGGCTGCGTGAGCTTTACCATCTCGATGCGCGCCGCTTTGCTGTCACGGTTGGTCCGGAGGTGCCGCAACGAATGGTGCTAGAGTTTGCGTTGCTGGAGATGGCCCTGTTCCAGTTGTTGGAGAATGGGGTCAAGTACGCCCCGCAGAGTAGCATCAGCTGTAATGTCAGCTATAACAGCGACCACGCAACGTTACGGTTGGCTGTAGCGGATAACGGCCCCGGCATGAGCCTGGAGCTGCAGCAGCAGGTCGGTGAGGCCTTTGTGCAGGGGGATGGCTCCAACACCAGGCCGCGGGGCGGCCTGGGGATCGGCCTGAATATCGTTCAAAAGATTGCGGAGTTTCTGGGTGGCAGCTTTGAGCTGGTCAGCAGCCCCGCCGCTGGTACCTGTGCGGTGCTGACCGTGCCTGTTGACCGTCCCGCCTGATCGTTAGCCCGCTTCACAAAACGTGGCAAGCGCGTTGACCTGTGGTACGAGATAGAGTAGGTTATACCGTCTCGAACTCCACCACAGGAGCCAGCCATGTCACGTCCCTCCTGGGATCAGTATTTCATTGACATCACCCATCTGGTGGCTACCCGTTCCACCTGTCTGCGACGCCAGGTGGGGGCCCTGCTGGTCAAGGATCGTAATATCCTGGCCACCGGCTACAACGGTACGCCTTCGGGTATTACCCATTGTGAGGATGTGGGTTGTCTGCGGGAACGGCTGAAGGTGCCCTCCGGTGAACGGCACGAGCTCTGCCGGGGGTTGCATGCCGAGCAAAACGCCATCATCCAGGCTGCCCGCCACGGGGTGAACATCGACGGGTCCACGCTGTACTGCACCACCATGCCCTGTATCATCTGTACCAAGATGCTGATCAACGCCGGCATCCGCCGGATTGTATATGAAGAGGGCTATGCCGATGAACTGGCCCGGGAGATGGTGGCCGAGGCGCAGATCGCGGTGGATCAGTTCCAGCGTCAGACCTCGCAGGGAGCCCAGCCATGAAATGCCCGTTCTGCGGTAATCCCGACAGCAAGGTGGTGGATTCCCGGCCCGATAAGGGTGGGGCGGCCATCCGGCGGCGGCGGGAGTGTGAAAGCTGCACCAAGCGCTTTACCACCCATGAGCGGATCGAGGAGATGCTACCCCTGATCTGCAAGAAGGATGGACGGCGGGAGCCGTTCGATCGCTTGAAGGTGGTGTCCGGCATCAAGAAGGCCTGCGAGAAACGTCCGGTTTCCATTGAGGAGATCGAGCGGATGGCCGACCGCCTGGAGGTCCGTCTGCAGGAAAGCGGTGAGCGGGAGATTCCGGCTTCCCAGGTGGGTGAGTGGATCATGAAGGAGCTGCACGACACCGACGAGGTGGCCTATGTCCGTTTTGCCTCGGTCTATCGTTCGTTCAAGGATATCAGCGAGTTTATGGATGAGTTGCAGGAGTTGTTGAAGAAGTAGGGTGGGGAGGCTGCAATGACCAGCAATGACAGCAGGTATATGCGACGTGCCCTGACCCTGGCCCGCAAAGGGGTGGGACGGACGGCCCCCAATCCGGCAGTGGGCTGTGTGATCGTGAAGGACGGGCAGGTGGTTGGCGAGGGCTGGCACAAAAAGGCCGGCACGCCCCATGCCGAGGTGCATGCCCTGCAGCAGGCCGGTGCCTTGGCCCACGGGGCCGACGTGTATGTGACCCTGGAACCGTGCAGCCACCATGGCAAGACTCCGCCCTGCAGCGAGGCGCTGATTGCGGCCGGGGTGCGGCGGGTGGTGGTGGGCATGGTTGATCCGTTTAGGCAGGTCAGCGGCAAGGGGATCGCCCAGCTGCGCAGTGCCGGGATCGACGTTGAGGTGGGCCTGCTGGAGGATGAGTGCCGCGAGCTGAACAAGGGCTTCATAAAGTATGTGACCAGCGACCGGCCCTATGTGATCTATAAATCGGCCATGACCCTGGATGGCAACATTGCCACCGTGACCGGCCATTCCCGCTGGGTGACCGGTGAGGAGTCGCGCCGTTATGTACACCATCTGCGGAACGTCTGTGACGCGGTGATGGTGGGGGTGGATACGATCCTGATGGATAACCCGCAGCTGAATGTGCGGCATGTCAAGGGACGTTCGCCGCTGCGGGTGATTGTGGATACCCATCTGCGGACCCCGGAGAGCGTCAATGTGCTGTCCGGCCCGCTGGCCAAAAAGACCATTATCGCCACCTGCGAGACCAACCCCAAGGTGCACCGTCGCTACGAGCTGCAGGGGGCCATGGTGCTGGTCTGCGAGGAGTTTGACGGCCGGGTTGCAATGGCTGATCTGCTGCGCAAGCTGGGCCTGCATGGTGTGCAGACCATCCTGCTGGAGGGGGGCAGCCGCCTGGCGGGCGATATGCTCAAGAATGGCCTGATTGATGAGTGCATCTTCTTCTATGCCCCCAAGATCGTGGGGAATGGGTTTGCCCCCTTTACCCTGCCCGGTATCGAGACCATGGACAGCGCCATCCGGATGGAGATCACGCGGATCGGCATGAGTGGTCCTGATGTGGTGGTGCATGCCCGGCCGGAGGCGCCATGTTTACCGGCCTGATCGAATGCACCGGCAGTGTGGTCGCCCTGCGGCGCGGCGGTCAATCGGCGGTGCTGGAGGTGAGCGCGCCGTTGCCGGCTGACCAGATCGTGATCGGTGATTCGATCGCCGTCAACGGGGTCTGTCTGACGGTGACCGCCATGACGGCTGGTCGCTTCAGTTTCGATGTCTCGCCGGAGACGGTGGGGCGCAGCACCTTCCATACAGCGGCTCCGGGGGCGGCGGTCAATCTGGAACGGGCCCTGCGGATGGGGGGGCGGCTGGACGGCCATCTGGTGACCGGCCATGTGGATTGCATCGCCCGGCTTGAGAGTCGCAGCCAACGTGATAACGCCACGCAGCTGACCTTCCGCTTGCCGCCGGAGTATGCCCGGCTGCTGGTGGAAAAAGGCTCGGTGGCCATTGACGGCATCAGTCTGACCGTGAATGAGGTGGGTTCGGAACGGTTCGGCGTGACTATCATCCCCCACACCCTGGCCAAGACCACCCTGGCTGATCTCAAGGTGGGCGGAACGGTGAATATTGAGACCGACATCATCGGCAAGTACGTGGCGCGGCTGCTGGCGCCCCATGCCGGGGGTGGTGGCCTGACCATGGAAAAACTGCTGCAGAACGGTTTTGTCTAGAGAGAGGAATGACGAGCAATGGGTGTATGTACGATCGAAGAGGCGATTGAGGATATCCGCCAGGGCAAGATGGTGATCCTGGTTGACGATGAAGACCGCGAGAACGAAGGCGACCTGACCATGGCGGCCGAACTGGCCACCCCCGAGGCGATCAACTTTATGGCCAAATACGGCCGCGGCCTGATCTGCCTGACCCTGACCGCCGAGAAGTGCGACGCCCTGGGTCTGAAGCCGATGGTGCGGGACAATACCTCGCCCTTCGAGACCGCCTTCACCGTCTCCATAGAGGCCAAACGCGGCGTCACCACCGGTATCTCCGCTGCAGACCGCTCCCATACCATCCTGACAGCGGTGGCCCCCCAGGCCACGGCCAATGATCTGGTCAGCCCCGGCCATATCTTTCCGCTCAGGGCCAAGCCGGGCGGGGTACTGGTGCGTACCGGCCAGACCGAAGGCTCGGTGGATCTGGCACGGCTGGCCGGCCTGACGCCGGCCGGGGTGATCTGCGAGATCATGAACGACGATGGCAGTATGTCGCGCATGCCGGAACTGAAGGAGTTCGCCAAGCAGCATAACCTCAAGATCTGCACCGTGGCCGACCTGGTGGCCTACCGCCTCAAGCATGAGCAGCTGGTGCGGATTGTTGCCGAGGCCAAGCTGCCTTCCCGCTACGGCGGCGATTGGCGGGTGGTGGCCTTTGAGAATGATGTGGACAAGCTGGATCACCTGGCCCTGGTCAAGGGAGATATCTCCGGTGATCAGCCGGTGCTGGTGCGGGTCCACTCCGAGTGTCTGACCGGCGATGTGATGGGTAGCTTGCGCTGCGATTGCGGCGAACAGCTGCACAAGGCAATGGAGGTCATCGATCAGGAAGGGCGGGGCGTGGTGCTGTATATGCGCCAGGAAGGGCGCGGTATCGGCCTGATCAACAAGTTGAAGGCCTACGAACTGCAGGATCAGGGGCTGGATACGGTGGAGGCCAACCAGCAACTGGGATTCAAGGCCGATATGCGTGACTACGGGGTGGGGGCCCAGATCCTGGTGGCCCTGGGGCTGACCAAGATCCGGCTCTTGACCAACAATCCCCGCAAGATGGTGGGCCTGCAGGGCTACGGCATCGAGCTTGTCGACCGGGTGCCGATCGAGGCCAGCCCCACCTGTTCCAACCTTGGCTATCTGCGGACCAAGCGCGAGAAGCTGGGACACCTACTGGAAAAGGTCTGATGAAGGTTCTGCTGCATATCTGCTGTGGTCCCTGCGCCCTGTATCCCCTTGCCGTGTTACGCGGCGAGGGGTTTGCGGTTACGGGCTGGTTTTTTAACCACAACATCCACCCGTATCAGGAATATCAGCGCCGCCGTGACGCTGCCCGGCAGATGGCCGAACAGGAAGGGCTGGAGCTGGTGGTGCGGGACGAGTACCGTCTGGAGGAGTTTCTGGCCAATGTGGCGGCCGAGCCTGAGAACCGTTGCGCCTACTGCTATGCCTCCCGGCTGGACGCCGCTGCCGCAGCGGCCCGTGAGGGCGGTTTTGATGCCTTCAGTTCCTCTTTGTTCTACAGCCGCTACCAGAACCATGAGCTGATGCGTCAGCAGGCCGAGGCCGCTGCTGAACGGCATGGGGTTGCTTTTGTGTACCGTGACTTTCGACCCGGCTGGCAGGAGGGGATCCGCCGCTCCAAGGAGCTGGGCCTGTATCGGCAGCAGTACTGTGGCTGCATCTACAGCGAACAGGAACGCTATCAGCCACGGGAGCAGCGCTGATGCCGAGCCTGGGGCGGAGCTTGATCATGATCGGCCTGCTGCTGGTGGCGGTAGGGGTGGTGGTCAGTCTGGCGCCGCGTATTCCCTGGCTGGGAAAGCTGCCGGGAGATATCTTTATCAGGCGTGAGCAGTTTAGCCTCTATATGCCGTTGACCACCAGCCTGCTGGTGTCGTTGGCGCTTTCATTGCTGTTCTGGCTGCTGCGGCGTTAATGCCCCGACAGGCAAACAGAAACGGCCCGGACAGTGTTGTCCGGGCCGTTTCTGTTTAAAACAGGTTTTGGTCAGTCGATTAAGCGTGGATTGCGTTTACCGGGCAGGTGTCAACGCAGGCGCCGCAGTCGATGCAGGTGTCGGCGTCGATCACGCGCTTGTTGCCCTGCTCGCTGATGGCGTTGACGGGGCAGGAATCTTCACAAGCTGCGCAGTTGGTGCAATCGTCGGTAATGGTATGGGACATGATAGAGCTCCTTTGTGTGGGTTTGTTCCTTGACGGAATGCTTTGGTTTTCTAGCACGGGGTAAAGTAAATGTCCAGCAAAAGTGTATACCGAAAAGTGCATGTCTGCCATGAAAAAGGTTGAATTTAAATTTGTCGCCATGATATATCAAATGCAGTTTTATTTTTAAGCAAACAGTTTATCATCGCTAACGCTTTTTTATTGATACTAATGGCGAATTCCTGTTTATTCTCTGGAGGATTACGATGATTATCATGGCGTTGAACTGTGGCAGTTCCTCAGTCAAATATCAGCTCTTTGACTGGGAAAAAAAGGTGGTCGTGGCCAAGGGGATGGTGGAACGGGTCATTGTCGGCGACTCGTTCATCGAACACGATGTTCCCGGCCGCCCCGCCTATCGCCTTGATGAAGATTGTCCCGATCACCGTGCCGCCATCGACCTGGTGATCAGAACGGTGACCGATTCCCAACATGGTGTCTTGAAGAATGTTAACGAGATCTCGGCCGTTGGCCACCGGGTAGTGCACGGCGGTGAAAAATTCACCCGTTCGGTGCTGATTGACGCGCAGGTGCTGGATGCGGTCAAGGAGGTGCAGCATCTGGCCCCGCTGCACAACCCGCCCAACATCGACGGCATCGAGGCAGCCCAGCTGTTGATGCCCAAGGTACCGCACGTAGCCATCTTTGATACCGCCTTTCACCAGACCATGCCGGAACATGCCTACCTCTATCCGGTGCCCTACGACTGGTACGAGAAGCACGGCGTGCGTCGCTACGGTTTCCACGGCACTTCGCACCTGTACGTCTCCAAGCGGGCGGCGGTGCTGCTGGGCAAACCGGCCAGCGAGTGCAACATCGTCACCATGCATATCGGAAACGGCGTTTCCCACTGCGCCATCAAAAACGGCGTCTCGGTGGATACCACCATGGGCCTGACCCCGCTGGAAGGGGCAGTGATGGGCACCCGTTGCGGCGACATCGACCCGGCCATTCCGTCGTTTATGATGCAGAAAGAGAACCTCTCCGCCAAGGAGATCGACAGCATCCTCAACAAGAAGAGCGGTATCCTGGGGATTACCGGCCGCTACACTGACCGTCGTGACGTGATCGAGCACGCTAAGGCCGGTGACCACCGTTGCGAACTGGCCCTGGATATCGAGGCCTATCGCTTGCGCAAGTACATCGGCGCCTTTATGGCCGCCGTGGGCAGACTGGATGCCGTGGTCTTTACCGCCGGCGTGGGAGAGATGGGGGCTGCCATCCGTGAGCGGGCCATTGAGAACCTTGAGCATATCGGTATTGTTCTGGACCGAGAGCGTAATGCCGGCGCCATGACCCGCAAGCGGGAGTCGCTGATCACCACCGACGATTCGCCGGTCAAGGTGTTTGTGATCCCCACCGACGAGGAGCTGGTCTTTACCGAGGATGTGGTGGCGATCCTGGACGGCAGCTATACCGATCATATGCAGTTTGAGTATTCGTTTGCCAAAAAGGATTTTGTCCGCAAGTAACCCCTGCTGACAAATGGATATGACAACGCCCCGTCAGGTTATCCTGGCGGGGCGTTGTTGTTTGTGCGGGTGATCGGTTTCGACGGTCAGCTGCCCAGTTCTTCTTTCAGTCCCTCCACCACGGCCCTGACCTCGGCCAGCATGTCGGCGGCCTGCGTGGAGCGCTCGTACTTCAGGTAGAGTTGATAGTACTTGAGCGCCTCCTCCATCCGGTCCTGATCCATGCAGATGCTGCCCAGGGTCAGGTAGCTCATGCTGAAGGCGGGATCCAGCCTGATGGCGGTGAGGCACTGTTCTTCAGCCTCGTCCAGTTCTTCCAGGTCATACAGCAGTTCACCCAGGTTGTGGTAGGCGGCCGGGTCCTCCGGCTCGAGTTCAATGCCTTTTTGATAGGCCTCGATCGCCTGCTGGTGTTCGCCCTTGCCGTACCAGGCATCTCCCAGCGCGTTCCAGGCGAACAGGTTGTCCGGATCCCGTTCCAGGGCCTGCTGAAAGGCGGCGATCGCCTCGTCGGCCTTGTCCTGGGCATGGTACACCAGACCGATACTGACCAGGGCGTCGCTGTCCTGCGGATCCACCTCCAGTACCCGTTGGTAGCTTTTCAGGGCATCCTGGTGCTGCCCTGCCTCCAGCTGCAGATCCCCCAGGGTGGTCAGGGCATCCGGGTCATCCGGCGCCAGGGTGAGCCCTTTGCGGTAGGCGGCGATGGCCTCGTCCAGGCGTCCCAGTTCAGCCAGTGCATCGCCTTGATAGAAATAACCGGCCGGATCGTCAGGATGGTCTGTCTGGTAGCCGGTCAGGATCTCCAGGGCAGCGGCAGGATTGTCGGCCTCCAGCTGGTCGATGGCGGTGGTCAATACGGGGTCAAGGGTGTCGCTGCTCATGGTCTGGTATCCTCCTGGCTGTTGTACGTGTCAGCAGGCTAGCACAGTCAATGGCTGCTGTGGATAGTAAAAATTTTGCAATCTGTAAACTTTGTTTTATACTGCCGGCCACCACTCTCATGAACGGGGTTTTCCATGCACCGCGAGCAGCCGCAGCAAACCCTCGGATTGCGTACCCTCGAAGACATCAGCAGTATCATCCTCCATTCCCACGATCTCCACGAGACCCTGGATAATATCGTCACCATCGTAGCCAAACGGATGAACAGCGACGTCTGTTCGATCTACCTGCTGGAGGACGATGGTGAGACCCTGGTGCTGAAGGCTACCAAAGGTCTGGCTCAAAGTGCGGTCAACAAGATCAGCATGAAGACCTCCGAGGGGCTGTCAGGTCTGGTGGTGGAGACCCGCGGCGTGGTGACCACCGATAACGCCCCGGCCCATCCTCGCTACAAGTATTTCAAGTATTCGCGCGAGGAACGCTACAACTCGTTTCTGGGCCTGCCGCTGTTCGAGCGCAAAACGCCGATCGGCGTGATCGTGGTGCAGAACAAGGAACCGCGCCTGTTCAGCGAGGATGAGATCAGCGCCCTGCGTACGATCACCTTTCAGATCAGCAGCATCGTGCTCAACGCCAAGCTGTTGGATTCGATCCAGACCAAGGAGCAGGAACGGGCCTTTTACGAGCAGGAGCTGGCCCGGCTGCGTACCAGCCGTCCCGGTGAGCGGCATGGCGCTGGGCATGACGAGCGGTTGCGTATCCTGCATGGCACGGCGGTGTCGGGCGGTGTCTGCCGCGGCAAGGTCTATATCCTCGATCGCTTCAGCGACAAGGTGATCAATGTCGCCAAGGTGGGCAGCAAGGCCGAGGAGCTGAAAAAGTTCCAGCTGGCCCTGGAAAAGGTCACCATTCAGACCATCTACATGGAAAAGCGGGTCAGCGAGCTGCTCTCCGAAGGCGATGCCGCCATCTTTCATACCCATCTGATGATCCTGGAGGATCGCGGCTTCTCCGGCAAGGTGCAGGAGCTGATCGAACAGGGCAGCGGCGCCACCCGGGCGGTGCATGAGGTGGTGCAGGGCTATATTGAGGTCTTCGCCGCCATGGAAGACCCCTATCTGCGTGAACGTTCCGCCGATATGGAAGACATCGGCCGCCGGATCATCGATGTGCTGCAGGGCACCGAGCATGACGGGGTCAAGCTGAAAGAGGCCCGCATCATTGTGGCCGAGGATATCTTCCCTTCCGACATGGCCATGCTGGATCATGAGCGGGTATTGGGAATCGTGATCGAAAAGGGCAACGTCTACTCCCACGCTGCCATCATGGCCAAGTCGCTGGGCATCCCTGCCGTGGTGGGGGTAGCAGGTCTGTTGCAGGCCGCCGATGTCAAGGACCGTATGATTGTGGATGGCGCCTCGGGCAACATCTACCTCAATCCGGACAAGCATGTCTGCGAAGAGTATCAGCGGCTGGAGCAGGATTACGCCACCCGGCTGAAAGAACTGGAGCCGTTGCGCGACCTGCCGGCAGTGACCACCAACGGCACCCGCATCACCCTGCGGGCCAACATCGGTCTGATTTCCGATATCAAGGTGGCAGTGGCCAACGGCGCCGAAGGGGTGGGGCTCTACCGCACCGAGTTTCCCTACATGACCCGCACCAGTTTTCCCAACCGCCATGATCAGGCGGCCCTCTACCGCAAGATTCTGGAAGGGTTTCCGGATCAGCCGGTCAACATCCGTACCCTGGATATCGGCGGCGACAAGGGCCTGCCCTATTTCACCTATCCCCAGGAAGACAACCCGTTTCTGGGCTGGCGATCGATCAGGGTCTCCCTGGAGGAACAGGCCATCTTTAAGGAACAGTTGGCCGGTATCCTGCTGGCAGCCCCGGCCGGACGGCCCACCATCATGTTTCCGCTGATCTCCTGTCTGGATGAGGTGCGGGCCATCCGTCGCATCATGGCCGAGGTGGTGCAGGAACTGCGGGCGGAAGGCTGTCAGGTCTGCGATGAACTGCCGCTGGGGATCATGGTGGAGGTGCCGGCTGCGGTGCAGATCGTCCACCTGTTAGCCAGGGAGGTCGAATACCTGAGTATCGGTACCAATGACCTGATCCAGTACCTGCTGGCGGCCGACCGCAACAACCCCAAGGTGAAAAAGTATTACGAACCGTACCATCCGGCGGTGCTGCATGCCATCAAGCGGGTGGCCGATGTGGGGCAGCAGATGGGCACCAAGGTTTCGATCTGCGGCGAGATGGCGGCTGATCCGCTGAATGCCCTGCTGCTGGTGGGGATGGGGATCCGTGAATTCAGCCTGTCGGCCCCCAGTATCCCGGTGGTCAAGCAGGCCCTGCGCAGCCACTCGCTGCGCCAGTGTCAGGCCATGTCGCGCAAGGTGTTGTCGCTGGATTCAGGAGCGGACATCAAGGCGTATCTGGCGAAAAAACGGAAGGAACTGTTCGGCGGGAGTTAGTCGTAGCGCCATTTGAAGGTCACCACCTTGCAGCCCGGCATCGCCTTGCGCAGGCCGGACAGGCCAGCCTCGGTAACCTTGGTGCCGCTGAAGGTCAGCCATTTAAGCCCTTTGAGCGGCAGCAGGTTGACCAGGCCGTCATCGGTGATCTCGCTGTGGTACAGGTAGAGTCGTCGCAGGCCGGTCAGACAGGCCAGGTGCTTCAGGCCGGCATCGCTGACCGCCGTGTTGGAGAGGTAAAGTTCCTGCAGGCCGGAGAGCTTGCAGAGCCGTTCCAGGGCATCGTCACTGACTTCATACAGAAACAGGGCCTGCAGGTCGTTTTTGCCCAGCGACTCAAGGAAGGCCAGACCGGCTGCACCTTCACCCCGCAGATCAAGTCGTAGCGCCATCTCCAGCGGTATCTCCCGTGCCCCCCGTGCTGCCCCAAGCTTTTGCCAGTCACGATAATCCACCGACTTGATCGGCCGTAGATACAGGGTGCCGTAGCTCTGGTCAGACGGGAAGCGTACCAGCCGGGTTTCCAGCTGGGGTGTCTGCTGTTCATCGACGGCTTCCGGTTCGCCCTTCAGCAACGCCAGCCGCTTGCGGGCCTTGGCCAGGTCCAGGTCCACCGTGGCGGCCATCTCCGCCAGCAGGTCGATCCCGTCTGAGAGCGCGTCATCAACCCGCTGCTTGAAGCGGTAGATGTCGGATCCGATCAGCTCTGCGGTCTGATCGCGCAGTTCCTGAATGGTCTGGCGCACGTGGGCCAGCTGCCGGATCAGGCGGATCAGCTCGGCGCCGATATCCTGCCCCTGGACCAGCTCCGGCCCCAGTTGCCACTCCCGCAGCAGACGGTGCAGGCCGCTGCGGTCGCCTTCCTGGTAGGCCTGGTTGGCGATGACCATCAGTTCCTGGCGTCGAAACCGTTCGTGGTCGTCCACGCCCAGATCGGGGTGGATCGCCTTGGCCACCTCGCGGTAGAGGGCCTTGAGGCTCTTTTCCTCTATGATGCTGGTGGTGTCGGGATCATCATCAAGCAGGCTGGTGGTGCCCAGGGGGCGGTTTAAGGACTCGTGTTCGGAGGTGTGGTAGTACTTGTGATGTTCTTCGTCGGCAGCGCTGCCCAGCAGTCCGCTGATCTGCCATTCCAGCTGTTCCAGCTCGCTGATGCGGGCCCCCAGCAGCTGCTCGTAGGCCCGCTCAAAGATACGAATCTCGGACTTGATGGCGGAGAGATCACGCTCGCAGCGTGCCTGGTCTTCCAACAGGCCGGCCAGTTCCTGGCGCTTTTTGCTGAGTTCTATCTCTTCTGGGGATTTCATGACAGACCGGACTCCGTAAGGTAGCCGTTACGATAGGCAATCGACTGCAATGGTGCAAGGATTTTTACCCGCCGGTGGCGGACGGGGTGAACAGTTCGCGGGCCAGCCGCAGGCTGATCTTGCGTTGTTGCTCCAACGCTGCCCGGTACAGGCGGTTGCAGGCGCTGACCAGCGCCCCGACGTCCCGTGGCAGCACCGTCAGCAGCCAGGCCGCCACGTCGTCCGGCAGCAGTACCTGACGGTCGGCGGCCAGTTTGGCGATCAGCATCCGGCGCGAGCTGTCGTCGCTCACGTCCAGTTGGGCCACCAGCCCCCACAGTAGCCGCGAGATCAGGTGATCGTCCAGATTGGTCAGCTCGCGGGGGGCACGATTGGCCGCCAGCGCCACCGGTAGACCGGCGCTGTGGAAATGGTTGAACAGCTCCCAGAGCATCTGGCGCAGGACCGGCGTGTCGGTCAGCAGCTGCAGATCGTCCACCAGCAGGGCCGGCAGGCTGCTCAGCTCTGCAAACAGGCCGATGCTGTTGCCGTCTGTAAACTCTTTACACGAGACGACACGGCTGCCACAACCGATGGTCTGCTGGATGGCGTGCAGCAGATGTGACTTGCCGCAGCCGGTGGGCCCATACAGAACGAGCAGCTTCTCGTGGCCATTCGGGTCAGTCAGTTGGCGGGCGAAGGCCAGGGCGGTGGCGTTGCCGTCGCAGCAGACGAAGTTTTCAAAGCTGTAGCGGGGGGTGACCGGCAGGTCGAGGGCCTGTTGCATCTAAAACAATGCCCCCTGGGGCCCCTGCGGCTCAAGCCTGCCGAAGTGGCGATAGGCCGCCGGCGTGGCGGTGCGACCCCGTGGTGTGCGGTTCAGGAAGCCGTTCTGGATCAGGAACGGTTCGTAGACATCCTCGATGGTGTCGCTCTCTTCACCGATGGCCGCACCGATGGTGTCCAGGCCTACCGGCCCGCCGCCGAATTTGTCAATGATGGTCAACAGGATCATGCGGTCCATCTGATCAAACCCCATCTCATCGATCTCCAGCAGACGCAGGGTCTCCTGTACGACACTAAGGGTGATAGCGCCGTCAGCCCTGACCTGGGCATAGTCCCGTACTCGGCGCAGCAGACGGTTGGCGATGCGGGGGGTGCCACGGCTGCGGCGGGCCAGTTCCAGGGCCCCTGCCTGGTCGATGCCCATGCCCAGGATGCGGGCCGAGCGGGTGACGATCACCGCCAGTTCCTCGTGGGTGTAGAATTCGAGCCGCGAGATGACCCCAAAACGGTCCCGCAGCGGTGAGGAAAGCAGGCCTGCCCGGGTGGTGGCCCCCACCAAGGTGAAACGGGGCAGGTCCAGTTTGATGGAGCGGGCGCTGGGACCCTGGCCGATGATGATATCCAGCTGAAAGTCCTCCATGGCCGGGTAGAGGATCTCCTCCACCACGTGGGACAGGCGGTGGATCTCATCGATGAACAGCACGTCATGGGCTTCCAGGTTGGTCAGGATGGCAGCCAGGTCGCCAGGGCGCTCGATCACCGGACCGGAGGTGGACTTGATGTTGACCCCCATCTCGCTGGCCACGATGTTGGCCAGGGTGGTCTTGCCCAGGCCGGGNNGCGGATCTTCTCCTGGCCGATGTAATCATCCAGGGTGCGGGGGCGCAGGGTGGCGTCAAACTGAAAATCGTCGTCGCTTTTTTGGGGAGAGATGGCACGGTCCATGGCGCCGACTATGACCGAATTTTCCAGCCTTGTCAAAGGAGCCGCCAACATGCTAGAAAGGGTCTGCCTCGCACCAGATTGCGGGGCCTTTTTGATCTGACGAGGTGCCCTATGAAAACCCGTGAACTGACCATCGGCAACGTAAAGCTGGGGGGCGGACGTCCCCTGGCCCTGATTGCCGGTCCCTGTGTGATTGAAGACAAAGAGGCGACCCTGCGTCACGCCGAGCGGCTCTTAACCATCTGCAACGGCTTAGGCATGGGTCTGATCTTCAAGGCCTCCTACGACAAGGCCAACCGTACCTCGGTGCATGCCTTCCGCGGCCCCGGCATGGACGAAGGCTTGCAGATCCTGGCTGCGGTCAAGGAAAAGCTGGGCCTGCCGGTGCTGTCCGATATCCACTCCATCGAGCAGGTGGAGCCGGCGGCTCAGGTGCTGGATGTGTTGCAGATTCCGGCCTTTCTCTGCCGCCAGACCGATCTGCTGGTGGCCGCGGCCGAGACCGGCAAGGTGATCAACGTCAAGAAGGGGCAGTTTCTGGCCCCCTGGGATATGAAGAACGTGGCAGGCAAGCTGGCGGCCACCGGCAACGAGAACATCATACTCACCGAGCGGGGCGCCTCGTTCGGCTACAACAACCTGGTGGTGGATATGCGCTCCTTCCCGGTGATGCGGGCCACCGGCTATCCGGTGGTCTTCGACGCCACCCACAGTGTGCAGCTGCCCGGCGGTCAGGGCACCTCCTCCGGCGGTCAGCGCGAGTTTGTCGAGTTTCTGTCCCGCGCGGCGGTGGCCACCGGTATCGACGGCATCTTCATGGAGGTGCACGAGGACCCGGACAAGGCGCTGTGCGACGGCCCTAATTCGATCCCGCTGGCCGAACTGCCGGCCCTGCTCAAAAAACTGCAGGCCCTGGATGCGGTGGTGCGCTGATGGCTATTCTGGCTGAGGCAAAACGGGTGATTATGGTGGAGGCCCAGGCGGTGGCTGCCCTGGCGGAGCGGCTGGACGCCTCCTTTCAGCAGTCGGTTGAGCTGATCCTGGCCAGCAAGGGCAGGGTGGTGGTGACCGGCATGGGCAAATCGGGCCTGATCGGCCAGAAGATCGCTTCCACCATGGCCTCCACCGGCACGCCGGCCTTTTTCCTGCACCCGGCCGAGGGGATCCATGGCGACCTGGGGATGATCATGACCGGTGATGTGGTGATCGCCATCTCCAACAGTGGTGAGACCGACGAGCTGCTGCGGATCCTGCCGAGCATCAAACGGCTGGGCGCCCACCTGATTGCCATGAGCGGTAATCCTGATTCAACCCTGGCCAAGGCAGGCGATCTGTTTTTGGATGTCTCGGTGAAGGAAGAGGCCTGTCCCTTGGGGCTGGCCCCGACCGCCTCCACCACCGCCACTCTGGCCATGGGCGATGCCCTGGCGGTAGCGCTGCTGGTCGAGCGGGGCTTCAAGGCTGAAGACTTCGCCATCTTCCATCCAGGCGGTTCGCTGGGCAAAAAGTTGCTGCTGCGGGTTGAGGATATGATGCACAGCGGCAGCGCCATTCCGTTGGTGACGGAAGGCACCCTGATGAAGGAGGCGCTGTTTGAGATCACCGCCAAGGGGCTGGGTATCACCGGTGTGACCGATACCGAGGGCACGCTGCTGGGGGTAATCACCGACGGCGACCTGCGCCGGGCACTGGAGCGGGGTGAGGATATCCTGCAGGCCACCGCCGGTCAGTTGATGAAGCGGGGCGCCAAGCGGATTGTACGGCGCGAGTTGGCAGCCGCGGCCCTGCAGATTATGGAACGGTTTTCGATCACCTCGCTGTTTGTGTTTGAGAATGAGCAGGATCAGGCCCCCTGCGGCGTGATTCACCTGCATGATCTGCTCAAGGCCGGCATCGCCTGATCACAGGCCAAGGAACCCTTTATGCATGAGAAGTTGAAACAGATCGAACTGCTGCTGTTGGATGTGGACGGGGTGATGACCGACGGCCGCATCATCTGGGATGCCCACGGCGTGGAGACCAAGGCCTTCAACGTCAAGGACGGTCACGGCATCAAGCTGGTGCAGCGGGCCGGCGTTCAGGTGGGCATTATTACCGGGCGCACTTCGCCGGTGGTGGATCTGCGTGCCCGCGAACTGGGGATTGATATCCTCTATCAGGGCGCCCTCAAGAAACTGGACAGCTATCTGGATATCAAGCGGCGCACCGGGCTGGAGGATCACCAGATCGCCTACATGGGGGATGATGTGATTGACGTGCCGGTGATGCGGCGGGTCGGCTTCTCGGCTGCCCCGGCCGATGCCCTGCCGGAAGTGGCGGCGTTAGCTGATTACGTGGCCCGTTGCGGGGGTGGCTGCGGTGCGGTGCGCGAACTGTGTGATCTGGTGCTCAAGGCGCGCGGACAGTGGCAGGAGTTGGTGGCCAGCCGCTATGAACTGTAGCCTATACAAGCTTTGTGCCAACTGTGCAGCAGGCAACCAGGTATGCGCTGGACAGCCCATAGTGGCGATGGTATAGTGACGCCATGCTGAAGCTGAGCCCAAGGCGAATCAAGCAGATCCTGGCCATAGCCATACTGGTGCCGACCTTGGTGCTGGTGGTGGTTATTGTCTCCCGGCAGCAACGTGCAAACTCACCCGCAACGGTCCCCCAGGCATCCTCGCCCGACGTCGACATGTCCATGAACCAGGTCCGTTTTTCAGCGATGCGTGACGATGCCACGCTCTGGGAACTGGTGGCTGACCGGGCTGATTACGACAAGGAACCGGGCGTGGTGCATCTCAAAAAGGTTCGCTTGGAAACCTTTGAGGGCAAGACCGGCGGGGTGGTGATCACCTCCCAGACCGGCAGGTATCAGGAATCGAAGCAACTGGTAACCATGGAAGGTGCGGTGCATGCCGTTAGCCGCAAGGGGATGATCTTCGACACCGACCAACTGCTGTACCTGCCGGCCACCAGTCTGTTACGGACCGATCACGGGGTCAGTGTGCTGGATGGTCGCTTGAGGCTGAAGGCCCGTGGTATGGAGGCCTCGCTGAAGACTGAACAGGTTCGTTTTTTGAGTCAGGTGAATGCCGTAATCGAGGGGAACCATGCAAAACGTTAAGCGGCTCGTGGCTGCAGTGCTCCTGCTGATGCTGATGCTCTCGCTGGCTTGGGCTGCGCCGCAGCCGGTTGAAAAAAAGGCCACCAAGGATCGCTCGGCACAACCGATCACGGTCAAGTCGGATCAGCTGCAGGCCTACAACGAGGCGAAGCAGGCCGTCTTTACCGGCCGTGTGGTGGCCCGTCAGGACGATGTGACCATCTACTCCGACCGCCTGGAGGTGTACTACGGCGAGAGCGACGACGAGGTGGACAAGATCATAGCCAGCGGCAATGTGCGCATCCTGCAGACCAACCGGGTCGGCACCGGTGGCCATGCCGTCTATGAGAGCAAGCTGGGCAAGATCACACTGACCGAAAACCCCCGTGTCAGCCAGGATACCGACACGGTTACCGGCAAGGTAATCATCTACTATCTGGATGAAGAACGCAGCGAAGTGCAGAGCGGCGATAACGCCCGGGTCGAGGCGGTGATTCATCCCAAGTCGGGCAGCACTCCCAAAAAGAGTGACAAGAAGCATGACGCCAACAAGCAATAATCACGGCATGCTGCGTGCCGAAGGGCTCTGCAAGAGCTACGGCAAGCGGCAGGTGGTCAAGGGGGTCGACCTCTCGCTGCAGTCCGGGCAGGTGATCGGCCTGCTGGGTCCCAATGGCGCCGGCAAGACCACCACCTTCTACATGGTGGTGGGGCTGACGCTGCCTGACAGCGGACGGGTGTTCATCAACGACGAAGATCTGTCCGGCCTGCCGATGCACCTGCGGGCCCGGCGCGGTATCAGCTATCTGCCCCAGGAGGCCTCGGTCTTCCGTAAGCTGTCGGTGGCCGATAACCTGATGGCGATTCTGGAGACGGTGGAACCCGATCCGGAGTTGCGGCTGCATCGGCGCGATGAGCTGCTGGACGAATTTGGTATCCGGCATGTGGCCGCCACCATGGGCTACGCCCTGTCCGGCGGTGAGCGGCGACGGGTGGAGATCGCCCGGGCCCTGATTACCAAGCCATCCTTTGTGCTGCTGGATGAGCCGTTTGCCGGTATCGACCCGATCGCCGTGGCCGACATTCAGAACCTGATTGTGGCCTTGAAGACACGCAACATCGGGGTGCTGATCTCGGATCACAACGTGCGGGAGACCCTGGGGGTCTGCGACGCAGCCTATATCGTCAATGAGGGACAGGTGCTGGAATATGGCACACCCGAAGAGATAGCCAACAGTCGCAAGGCCCGGGAGATCTATCTGGGCGAGGCGTTCCGCCTGTAACCACAGGCGGCACACGGGAGAGCGTTCATGGCAATGGAGATGCGGCAACAGCTCAAGATGACCCAGCAACTGGTGATGACCCCCCAGTTGCAACAGGCCATCAAGCTGCTGCAGCTGACCCGCATCGAGTTGCAGGATGTGGTGAGCCAGGAGCTGGAGGAGAACCCGCTGCTGGAAGAGGTGCTGGACCCGGACGAGGCCCGCGACGGTGATCAGCAGCTGGAGGCCGATGAGGCCGAGCAGCGCGACGATCAGGAGCCGCAACCTGAGTCCTACGACGAGGTAGAGGCCGGCGAGGAGACGCTGCGCGACTGGGACAGCTACCTGGATGGGTATAACTACAGCGCCGGTGAGCAGTACAACGATGATGACGATCGGCCTTCCTTTGAAGCGCTATTGACCCGTAAGGGGACGCTGGGTGATCACCTGCGCTGGCAGCTGCATATGGGGCACTTCAGCGACACAGAGATCCGCTTCGGTGAAGAGATCATCGGCAACCTGGATGACGATGGCTACTTTCGGGCCTCACTGCCGGAACTGGCAGCAAGCTGCGGTCTGCCGGAAGATACGGCCGAGGCGATCCTTGACAGGATTCAGGAATTCGACCCGCCCGGCATAGCCGCCCGCAACCTGCAGGAGTGTCTGTTGGTGCAGGCCCGCGCACTGGGTATGGGCGGCAGCCTGGTCGAGGCGATCCTGGAGCACCACCTCAAGGACCTTGAGACCCGTAACTATCGTCTGATAGCGCGTGCCTTGCGCTGCGACGTGGAACACGTGGTGACGGCCGCCAAGCTGATTGCCGGCCTGGACCCGCGGCCCGGTTCGGTCTATACCAGTGAAGACACCCACTACATCTCGCCGGATATCTTTGTGCACAAGGTGGCTGATGACTACGTGGTGATGCTGAATGAGGACGGTCTGCCCAGCCTGCGCCTGTCGCCTCATTATCTTGAGGCCAAGGCCGGAGGCGGTCTGGATGCCAAGGCTGACGAGTATGTCAGCGACAAGATGCGGGCGGCCCAGTGGCTGATCAAGAGCATCCAGCAACGCCAGCGCACCATCTTCCGGGTAGCCAAGAGTATCGTCAAGTTTCAGCGCGAGTTTCTGGAGCGTGGGGTCGAGGGATTGCGGCCGTTGGTGCTGCGGGATGTGGCCGAGGATATCGGCATGCACGAATCCACCATCAGCCGGGTGACCACCAACAAATACATGCAGACTCCGCAGGGGCTGTATGAGTTGAAATACTTTTTTAACAGCAGCCTGTCCACCTCTGACGGTGATTCGGTTTCGTCGGAAAGCGTCAAGAGCCGGATCAAGGATATCATCGACAAGGAAGACGCCCGCAAGCCGCTCTCTGACCAGAAGATCGCCGAGATGCTCTCGGACGAGACGGTCAATATCGCCCGGCGGACGGTCACCAAATATCGCGAGATGCTTAAAATCGGATCGTCGTCGGAACGCCGGCGACATTTCTGATATACTTTCCCCACGGAGGGGAACTACACCACGAGGAGGAAGTTCACATGAATGTTACCACCACTTTTCGGCATATGGAGCAGAGCGAGGCGCTGAAGGCCTACGCCGAGGAAAAACTGGAGCGGGTCAAAAAATATATCGATGGTCCGATCAATGCCCAGGTCTATTTCACGGTGGAGAAGATTCGCCACATCGTTGAGATCGTGGTTAATGCAAAAGGGGTCAACACCAAGGCATCCGAGGCCACCAACGACATGTACGCCGCTGTGGATGCCGTCATCGACAAGATTGAGCGTCAGCTCAAGCGTTACAAGGAGCGTCTGAAGGCCCACAAACCGGCCAGCGAGGCCAGCGGCCGCGCCATGTCCAAGCAGATCTTCCAGGCCGAGAGCATCGAAACCAGCAGCGAGCCGGTGGTGATCACCACCAAGATCGAGACCGCCAAGCCGATGTCGGTGGATGAGGCCGTGATGCAAATGGACCTGCTGCACAAAGACTTCCTGGTGTTTACCGATGCCGTTTCCGGTGAAATCAACGTGGTTTACCGTCGTAAAGACGGCAACTTCGGCCTGATCGCTCCCCAGCGGGCCTGATATCAGACGCCGGGGAACCCAGGTTCCCCGGCACTCTCTACCCACCCATGGACAGCGTCGCGCTTGCCATTCAAGAGCTGCTGAACGAGACTGAGTATGGCCTTGAGCTCCGTCTGCTGGCCGGTGCCGGCGGGCTGGGGCACCAGGTCACGTCGTCCCGTATTCAAAAGCCGGGTCTGGCTCTGACCGGTTATACCGAACATCTGCATCCAGATCGGATTCAGGTGCTGGGTAATACCGAAATATCCTATCTGAGTCAGCTGGAGCCGCAGGTTGCCCAAGCTCACGCCCAGGCATTGTGCGCCTTTCCGATCTCCTGTTTCATTGTCACCAAGGGGCTGGTTCCGCCGCCTGTCTTCCTTGAAGTGGCAGAGTCGGCCGCTATCCCGGTATTGGGTACGCACCACCAGTCATCAACCTTCATCTCGCTGATCACCAAATTTCTTGAAGAGCGTTTGCTGCCCGTTACCCACCTGCACGGGGTGCTGGTGGACGTGCTGGGTGTCGGTGTACTGTTGACCGGCAAGAGCGGTATCGGCAAGAGCGAATGCGCGCTTGATCTGGTTATTCGCGGCCATCGACTGGTGGCCGATGACATGGTGTTCATCAAAAAGAAGATGCCTGCCTCCCTGGTGGGCCAATCGGAACAGCAGATCCAGCATCTGATGGAGATTCGCGGCCTTGGTATCATCAACATCAAGGATCTGTACGGGGTCTCTTCGATCCGCGACAAGAAGATTATCGATCTGCTGCTGGAACTTGAGGAGTGGGATCCGGAGCAGGAATACGATCGGCTGGGTATCGACGATCGTAAAACCACCATCCTGGGGGTTGATCTGCCCCATCTGGTGATTCCGGTGCGGCCGGGGCGGAACCTGGCAGCTATCATCGAGGTGGCGGCCCGTAATTTTCTGCTGAAAGGAATGGGTTATCACTCGGCCCGTGATTTTCAGGAACGGCTGCTGAACCGGATGGAGGTCCGGCAGCTGGGCGATGAGGTGGAGTAGACGATGCGGATCGTGGTGATCACCGGCATGTCCGGCTCGGGCAAGTCGACAGCGGTTAAGGCCCTTGAGGATGAGGGGTTCTACTGTATCGACAACCTGCCGGTGCGCCTGTTCCGTCAGTTTGTCGAGCTGATTGAAAAATCGGGCGAGCAGTTTGAGGGTGTGGTGCTGGTGACCGATATCCGTGCCCGTGATCTGACCGGCAGTATCGAGGCTTCGTTTGGCGAGTTGCGTGAAGCTGGGCATCAGATGGAGGTGCTGTTCTTTGATGCCTCCGATGAGGTGCTGATCCGCCGTTTCTCCGAAACCAGGCGGCGTCATCCGGCAGAAGAACACTGCAGCGTGCCGGAGGCGATCAGGATCGAGCGGGAGCAGCTGGCCTGGTTGCGCCAGAATGCCACCCGACTGATCGATACCTCGGAGTTCACGGTCCACCAGTTAAAAGATCAGGTCATCACCATCATCCGGGGCGAGGAAGGCAGTGGTCATTTCAATGTCGAGCTGATCTCGTTCGGTTTTCGCTATGGAGTGCCGTTGGATGCAAACATGGTGATGGATGTGCGCTTCCTGCCCAACCCTCACTTTGTCCCCGAATTGCGGCCGCAAACCGGGCTGGATGACAGGGTACGGCAGTATGTGCTTGAAAAACCGGAAACCGGCGAGTTTTTGAAGATCTTTATCAAGCTGCTGGATTTTCTGATACCGGCCTATCGCCGGGAAGGCAAGAGCTATCTGACCATAGCCATCGGCTGCACCGGCGGGCGTCACCGCTCGGTGGCCATTGTTGAAGAAACCGCACGTCAGCTGCGGGACAACGGTTTGCAGGTGCGCTGTAGCCACCGTGATCATGAGAAGGGATAACAGGTAATGATTGGACTTGTGGTGGTAACCCATGCCGGCCTGGCCGGAGAGCTGCTGAGAGCAACAGCCATGATAACCGGCGAACTTGAACGTTGTGAGGCGGTTGAGCTGCACCCCGAAGATGCGCCGGATCAGTTGACCGGCCGGATTGCGGAGAGCCTGGAGCGGGTAGGGGCCGACGGGGCGGTGATCATGACCGATATGTTCGGCGGAACCCCCTCCAACACCGGTATGTCTTTTTTGAAAGAGGGGCAGGTCGAGGTGGTGACCGGTGTCAACCTGCCGATGATGGTCGAGTTTGTTTCGCGCCGGGAGCGGTTGCCCCTGGAAGAACTGGCTGCCACGCTGCAGCGTTGCGGCCACGAAAGTATCATCGTGGCCGGTGAATTTCTGAAATAAGTGACGAGGGATCATGCTGCAACAGGAATGTGAGATCATAAACAAGTTGGGACTCCATGCCCGGGCGTCGGCCCTGTTTGTTAAGACCGCCAGCCGGTTTCAGTCAGAGGTGAAGTTGGCTCGTGAAGGGGTAGAGGTCAACGGTAAAAGTATCATGGGGATCATGATGCTGGCCGCCGCCAAAGGGACTATTGTCCGGCTGACGGTGTCCGGGCCCGATGAGGTTGAGGCCCTGCAGGTGATCAGTGACCTGATCCGTGACGGGTTCGGCGAGGAATGACCATGCCGCCCACCGCCATGCTGGCCCTGTTTGCCTTCCTGTTCGGCGCCGTGGTGGGCTCGTTTCTGAATGTCTGCATCTACCGCCTGCCGCTCGAGCAATCGGTCGTTTCGCCTGGTTCGCGTTGTATGGGCTGCGGTGCCGCGATCCGCTGGTACGACAATATTCCGATCCTGAGCTGGGTTGCGTTGCGTGGACGTTGCCGGTCCTGCAAGACCCCGTTTTCCATCCGTTACCCGCTGGTTGAGCTGTTAACCGGTTTACTGGCGATACTGTTGTTCTTCAAGTACGGTCCCTCGCTGCCGCTGCTGATCATGTTTCTGTTCTGCGCTGCCCTGGTGGTGATCACCTTCATCGACTTCGACCACCAGATTATTCCCGATGAGATCTCGCTGCCCGGCATCATGTTGGGATTCCTGAGCTCTTTCTTTCTGCCTGACCACAGTTGGCTGTCATCGTTGCTTGGTATTGTGGTTGGCTGGGGGAGTCTGGCCCTGATCTTTTACGGCTACCTCTGGTTGACCGGCAGGGAAGGGATGGGAGGCGGCGATGCCAAACTGCTGGCCATGATGGGGGCCTTTCTGGGGCTTCAGGCCGTACCGTTCATCATCTTTGCCTCATCGCTGGTGGGAACGGTGGCCGGACTGTCGATCATGGCAGTGCAGCGCAAGGACCGCCATCTGGCCATCCCGTTTGGGCCCTACCTGGCCCTGGGGGCTGTGCTCTATATCTTCTTCGGCCCACAGCTGATCCAGTGGTACCTGCAGCTGGGTACCTAGCGCCGTGCGCGGCTATCGACCCAGCCTTACCTTCTCCATCCTGGCCTCCTTGGCCTGTCTGCTGGTGCTCACCTGGGTGTTGTTCAGCCTGTTTGCCCTGACCACTGCCGAACGTGACCTGTTTGCACAAAAAGCCGACCATGCCCGCATGCTGCTGGCCACCTTTGTCAATCAGTTGCCGGAGCAATTGCCGAGCTTCCCCGAAGGGATGCTGCCGCTGGACGCATCGGCTGCCATCTACGCCGGCAAGCTTGCCGAGGAACAATCCTTCGAGCGGCTGACCCTGCTGGACGGTAAGGGCAAGGTGATTTACACCGTCGGCAGGGACGGCAGCGACCAGTTTCAACCGTTCATGGCTGCCGCAGAACGTTCGGATGCCGGCGTCATACTGGCTGGCGCCGTTTCCCTGGCCCGCACCGCGCCGGTGCTGCGCGATGGACAAAGTGTGGGCCGAGCCGGCCTGGTACTCTCCCTGGCCGGAGAACAGCTGCGGCTGCAGCGTTCGCGTCAGCTGTTCATGGCCTACTTCGCCCTTGATTTTATCCTGCTGCTGGGGTTCGGTTCCGCCATCCTTTCGCGTATTGTGGTACGGCCGGTCAATCGTCTGCTGACTGCCACCGAGCGGATCACCGGCGGTGTCTATGGTCACCAGGTTGCAGTGGCGGGCCCCCTTGAACTGGCCCGACTGGCTGAATCGTTCAACGGCATGTCCTCGGTCCTGCTGCAAAAGCAGGATGAAGTCGGTTCCTACGTCAAGACCCTGGAGCAGGTCAACCGCAACCTCGAGCAGGCGCGGGAAGAGGCGGTCCGCTCCGAAAAGATGGCCTCGGTGGGGCTGTTGGCCGCCGGCACGGCCCACGAGATCGGCACCCCCCTGGCATCGGTGATGGGCTATGCCGAGTTGCTGTCTGCCGAAGTGGCTGATAATCAGGTCCAGACAGAATACCTGCAGCGTATTCAACAGGGCTGTTCCCGGATTGACAGGATCGTGCGCGGGTTGCTGGACTATGCCCGGCCGAAGAGCCCGGCCTTTGAATTGGTGGCGCTGGGGCCGCTGGTGATTGCCACGGTGGAACTGCTGCAGCATCAAGGACTGTTTAAGCAGTGCCGGGTCGAGGTTCGTTGTCCCGGTCAGGTGCCGCTGGTTAATCTTGATCCGCACCAGCTGCAGCAGGTGCTGATCAATCTGCTGATCAACAGCCATGATGCCATGCCGGATAAAGGCCAGTTGCTGGTGGAGGTCTGCGCTGATGATCCACAAAAGATGCACCTGCCGGTCCGGATTCGCGTGCAAGACACCGGCAGCGGTATTGCCGAAAAGGATCTGGGCAGGATCTTCGATCCCTTTTTTACCACCAAGGACCCCGGACGGGGGACCGGTCTGGGGCTGGCCATCTCAACCCGGATCATAGAAGGCTTCGGCGGCAGGATCACGGTGGAAAGCAGCCTTGGCAAAGGCAGCTGCTTTACGGTGCATCTGCCCGCTACAGATAAGGCAGGTCTCAGCTGATGAGTCAACGGCATATCCTGATTATCGATGACGAGGAAAACCTGCGCCACATGCTGACGGCCATGCTGCGCAAGCAGGGGGTTAACGTTGATGTTGCCGCCAGCGGCAGGGAAGCGCTGCAGCGACTGGCAGCCCAGGTGTACGACTTTATCCTGTGTGATATCCGGATGCCGGAAATGGATGGCCACGCCTTTCTGCAACAGGCCCTTGAACGTGGTGTGACAGCGCCGATCATCATGATGACCGCCTACGGCAGTGTCGATACAGCGGTGGCCTGCATGCAGGAGGGGGCCTACGACTTCATCTCCAAGCCGTTCAAGCAGGATGAGATCATCATCGTGCTTAAAAAGGCAGAGGAACGCGAGCGTCTGAAGGAGGAAAACCGTCAGTTGCGGGCCCAGGCGGTCAGCGGCAGTTCGTTCCACGGCCTGATCGGTCGTAACCCGGCCATGCTGGCGCTCTATGATCAGATCAGCCGGGTGGCCGACCTGAAGACCACCGTGCTGATTCAGGGCGAGTCAGGCACCGGTAAGGAACTGGTGGCACGGGCCATCCACACGAGCGGCGCACGCGCCCAGCAACCGTTTGTGGCGGTCAATTGCGGCGCCATTTCTGAGCATCTGCTGGAAAGTGAGTTGTTCGGCCATGTCAAGGGGGCCTTCACCGGCGCTATCAATGACAAGGCCGGCCTGTTCGAACAGGCCAACGGCGGGACTCTGCTGCTGGACGAAGTGGGCGAGATGCCGCCACCGCTGCAGGTCAAGCTGCTGCGGGTGCTGCAGGAGGGAGAGATCAGGCGGGTAGGCGCAGCGGTCTCACAGCGGGTGGATGTGCGGGTGGTCTCTGCCACAGCCCGCGATCTGCAGGCTGAGGTGGCCTCAAGTCGTTTTCGTGAGGATCTCTTCTTCCGCCTGAATGTCTTTACCGTGCAGTTGCCGCCATTGCGAGAACGGCTGGACGATCTGCCGCTGCTGGCGGATCAGTTTGTACGCAGCTGCAGTGCCCGTATGGGCCGTGAACCGGCTCCCCGGCTTACCTCCGATGCGTTGCGCCATCTGATCTCCTACAGCTGGCCTGGCAACGTGCGCGAGCTCGAGAACGTTATCGAACGCAGTCTGGTGTTGTGCGATGGCGACCAGCTCAAGGAGTGTTGCCTGGTTGCTGTCGATGCTGCGGCCATGGGTCAGGATGGTGGTGACAACCTTTCCATCAAGCAGGCCGAACGGATGATGGAGATGGACCTGATCCGCAGGGCCCTGGAGCGGACGGGGGGCAACCGCACCCATGCAGCCAGACTGCTTGAGATCAGTCACCGGGCGCTGCTGTACAAAATGAAGGAGTATGGACTTGAATAACTGCTGACACGTGGTATACCTCCGCTCTGTGTTCACCGGTAAATAATCGATGAATAGCCGGAGGTCATCGTGTTTACAGGGACTTCTAAATCTGCTGTGGCTGGCGGTTTCACGCTGCTTGAAGTCATGGTGGTGGTTGCCATCGTGGTCTGTCTGGGCGCCATTGCCACGCCGCTTGCGGCTAATTTCTACAGCGGATGCGCGCTCAAAACCGCCATGGGCGACATCTGTCTGCTGGTCAGGGAGGCCAGGGGACTGGCCCTTTCCTCCGATGGACCCCACGCCGTAACCTTCAACCCGATAACCGGCCGGGCCTCGCTTGCGCTCTCCCGCGGTCCCGACAATCAATGGAACACTGCCGACGATCAGGTGCTCAGTTCGGTAAAGATCGTAGGCCGGGGTGGCGGTCTGCGGTTTGGGTACGGCAGTTGCGGGCCGATACCCGGTCTTGCCCCTTCCGACGATGGCATCACTTTCCAGGTCAACAACTCCATGGTCTGTAATCAAGACCTCTCCAACAACGCCGGCACGGTCTACCTGGTTGCCGGCAACGATACCGCCATGGCGCTTACCGCCAATTCCTCGGCAAATGGCTACCGACTACGCCGTTGCAGCAACGGCAGTTGGGTTCAGTTTTAGGTGTCGGTTACCCTTCCCTCAGTAGCTAAGCTACTGTGAAAAAAATGCATGCCAGGGCTGTTTTGATATGACGGGCTATGAAAAAATTGCGCGCCTGGTTGGTTTGTTCGATGGACATTCAGTGAAAACAGCTGGTTGTGGTGGCGAATGGTTGCGGCACTTTTTTTGCTTACTGTGCGTAGGTTCAACCATCACCAGATGAAAAGGATAGCTCCCATGCCTCGAATACTGCTGGCTGCACTTGCGCTACTGCTGTTCGCCACCCCGGTCCTTGCCAAGATGCCGGCCGAAAAAGAGGGCTGCGGCACCCAGGAGTGCAGCGCCTGCCATACCTTAAGTGTGGAAGAAGCCAACAAGCTGCTTTCCTTTGCCGGTGTCACGGTCAAGTCGGTCAAACCGGCTCCGGCCCGTGGCCTGTTTGAGGTGCTGTTCGAAAAGGCTGGCGGTATCGGGCTGGTCTTTGTCGACTTTGCCAAAAAACATTTGGTGCAGGGGATGGTCATCGATCTGCAGACCAGGGAACCGGTGGCGGCCCACGATAAAGAGCTGCCCAAGCCAAAACAGTTCACCGGTGTCGATCCGGCGCAGATTCCAGTCCAGCATGCCTTCACCATCGGCAACCCCAAGGGCAGCAAAAAACTGTACGTCTTTACCGATCCTGACTGCCCCTACTGCCGTAAATTGCATGTAGAGCTGATCAAACTCGAAAAACTGATGCCCGACCTGGCCATCCAGATCATGCTCTATCCGTTGCGGCAGCTGCACCCCCAGGCCTACGACAAGGCACGGGTGGTGCTTGCCACCAAGAACCGCAAGAATCTGGATTTGGCCTTTGACGGCAAGGAACTTCCCAAGCTGAAAGGTGATGCAGGCACGGTAGCTGTGGATGCCATCATTACATTCGCCCAGGATCAGGGGATCAATTCGACTCCTACTATTTTATTGCAGGATGGCAAGGTGTATAAGGGACAGCGGGATGCTGAAAGCATGCAAAAGGCACTGAATTAGCAGAACTAGTTTTTACCAGTGAAAAAGGCGGTACATGAGTGGCCGCCTGCATAGAGAGGCGTACAATGAATACGAGAAAACTACTGGGATTTCTGAACGCCGTGCTGACCAGTCTGGTTGCATGTCTGTTGATGACTGCCACAGCAAGCTACGCCGGAACAGTTGGGTATGTTGCAATAACCAACCCTACCCCCAGTTTCGGCAGTGTGAGCCGTTTGCCCACCGGTACGCTGGTGACTATTTCCGGCAGCACCTCAACCTATGCCTTTCCTAAAAATGCCGGGGCTACTTTGACGGCGGTGCCCAACAGCGGCTACCAGATAAAGCCCGGTTCTCTTGCTTGTGGCGGTACTAATTTTCAGACGCAAACAGCCAGTTCCTGCACATATTATATCACTGATAGTGCAACCAGTACGTTTGCTGTTGAGTTCCAGCTGATCCCCACACAATATACCGTTACCGCAGCAGTTTCCGGCAGCGGCGGCACGGTGTCTCCAGCCTCCCAGACCGTTGGTGAAGGGGGATCGGTACTGGTGAATGTGAGCCCTGATGCCGGGTACGCCATTCAGAGCATTACCATCAATGGCGGCGCCAATAAACTCTCCCAGCCTTCCTTCAGCTCAGTCGTTCAATCCGTGGGTCCGGTGACCAGCAATACCACAGTAACGGCCAGCTTCGTGCCCTATCACTTGGTGACGGTTACGCAGCCTACCAATTGTAGTATTCTGTATAATGGTGTCCAACCGTTGGGGGGGGTGGTGAAGGTGCTGCAGGGTGAAACCGCCACCTTCACGATCAGCCCGATCACCGGAGCTGCCATTGATCAGGTTACCTACGACGGCGCTTCAGTGGGCTCCGTTAGCAGCTATACCACAGCAGCGCTTTACGCTGATCACACACTTACCGCCACCTGTTCGCTGCCCAGCAGTGATATGAACAAGTACGCCATCACGCCGCCCTTTGTAACGGCTAACATCAACCCCAACCTGCTGTTGATGATTGATAACTCGGCCAGTATGTATGATATGGCCTACGATTCTACCGGTAACTGCTATGACAATGCCTACAGCACCGTGGCCAGTTATCCTGGATATTTTGATGAGGCAGCGGTTTACAGCTACAATAGTACTGCCCAACGCTTTGAGGCTGGCGCCACCATGCCGGGCAGCTGTACCTTTAAGTCGGCTGATTTTTGCGTAACCATGGCAGGTGTCAAACCTAATCGAACGGTTTCCGTATTTGTTGCCAAGGGCAAGTTCCTGAACTGGCTGGCTACCTCCAAGCTTGACCTGCAGAAGAAGATTCTGACCGGAGGCAAGTATAATACCGGGTCCGGTACCCTGCTGCCTGAATCGCGTGGCTGTATGGGCCGTCGTTTTATCCGCTTGGTGCCTAATGCGCTCAAGGTAACTGGATCGGCTGAAGATTTGACCGGTATGACCTTTGCTGTCCGTGGTCCGACCTCGCTGGAGCCCGATTACACCAACCCGGCCACCCAGGGCGGTTCAACCCGGATAGAGATTTATGATGCTGCCTATAACCTGACATCATGTACTGCGGCGGTAACTGACTGGACCAATGTAACTGAAGAGCAGTTGGGACAGGTGCAGGGCAGTTCCACCGATTGTCTGGCCTGCTCGGGCTCATCCTGCAGCGCCTCGGCGATCCTCAAGTCTGAGACCTATATTCATATGGTGCACCAGTGTTACTGGTACTTTAACAACCATAAATTTGCCAATACCACCACCATGATCAAAGACTGTGAGAATATCTATGACAGTCTGTATCCGGGCGACATTGCTGCACCGAGCAAGATAACCAATGAGTTGGGTGGGGAGTCGGTCTGCTCAAGCGTGATTGCTCACCCCTACTATACCGATTTGAATGTTACCGGTTATGTGGCCAATGATGTCGGTTTTCTTGGCCGCTGCGTTACATTGGAAGAGGTGACGCCCGGTAACTTCAAGTATATCTGGAACGCCACCTGTCTCGATATTGAGATGGCAGATTTCTGCGAAGGTATGCGCAGCAGTGATGTGACCGACCCCAGCGGCACTGGCACGGTAACCACCGGCACCAGTACCAGCGTGCCATCGTTCATTATGGATGCCGGGGTAAACGCACTGGGAACCATGTCGGGCAGTTTTTTTGCCAATGTTAAAAAAACCACCGCCCCCAGCGGTTTAATTCAGGAATTCAAGGATTACATCCGCTTTGGTGCCATGGTCTTCAACCAGGACGGCACCGCCTCAGAGTGTGATGTTGACGGCACCAATATCGCCTGCGCCAAGCACTGCTCAACCACCACCACTACGGCATGTTTTGTCAACGCCGATTGCCCCACCGGGGAAAGTTGTGTGTTAAACACCAAGCTCGACGGCGGTAAGGTGGCATCGTACATCGCCTATGACCCGGTTGGTGACCATGCCGGAGGGGTGATCAAGGCCATCGACGATATTCAGGCAACCGCCTGGACCCCCTTTGCTGAGGCTTACTATAATGGCATCGGCTATTTTGCAAACCGGACTGACATTCGGCTGCAGACACAGGATTTCGATGTAGCCAAAAATCCGTCGGTGGACCGGTGCCGTCTGAACAATATCCTGATTATCAGTGACGGTGGTTCCACCGCCGATCAAAACAGCACGGTTTCGAGCCTTGCTGCCACCTATAATGATGGTGACACCAACATAGACACCTTAGCAACTGCCTGCTCCGGTTATGCGGGCAGTAAAAACCTTGATGATCTGGCCTGGCTTGCCTACAACCGCAATATCAAGGATTTTACCAAGACTCCCACCGAAAATAACCAGATGATTACCACCTATGTGGTCTATAACGGTCAGGCAGCCGCCAATACCACTGACGAATGTCTACCGGCCAACCTGATGAACGAGACGGCCCAGAATGGCGGTACCACCAGCGCCTATATCGCCAGCAGCTATGATGCGCTGTTTACCCAGATACGTGAGGCGTTTACCAAGATCGCAGCATCGGCTTCGTCCGGTACGGCTGCTTCGATTGTGAACAAACGAAATGAAAGCGGAGCCAATCTGCTGACAGCTATTTTTTATCCGCTACGGGATTTAGGTGGCACGAACAATCGCGTCAGATGGGCCGGAGATCTCCAAAATTACTGGTATTATTATGACTCCTATTTTGCCTTCAGCGGCTTGCGGGAGGATACGGTAACCGATAACTACCTCAGGCTGGATCAGGACTATTATTGTAACCTGGGGTTCGATACGAGCCTTAACAAGACGGTTGCCTCGCGGTACGCTTATAATCCAAGCTCTGGTACGTTGACCTATATTGATACGATTGACTCTGATAATCTCAAGGCGCTGTGGAAAGCCGGAAACCGCCTGCATCTGCGCAGTGCGGCCGACCGTACGGTGTACTCAAACCTGACATCGCCCAACTTCGCTACCAATACCTATACCGCCAGCTTCACGAGTTTTGTGCCGACTGCAAAGGTTAATTTTAAGCCGTTTTTGCGCGCCACAACCGATACCGAATCTGAAACTATCATCAAATACACCTTGGGGTACGCTGACGTTGATGGGGGTACGCTGGCCACCAATCGTTCCCGCACGGTAACGGTTGGCGGTACTTCCGGCGTCTGGAAGCTTGGGGATATCATATCCTCCACCCCCAAGGTGCAGTCTGCAATTCCAATCAACTCATATAACCTGCTGTATGGCGATGGCAGTTACTCGACCTTCCTGAATACCAATAACTACAAAAAACGCGGAACCGTCTATGTCGGCGCTAATGACGGTATGTTCCATGCCTTTAAGCTCGGCAAGATAACGACGTTTAGCAAGGAATATGAAAAAGCGTACATCGAGAATGTTGGCGATTTGTCGTTGGGCGATGAGCAATGGGCCTTTGTGCCTCGAAATGCACTGCCATACCTGAAATATCTGGCCGACCCGAACTATGAACATCTTTACTATGTCGATAACACCCCCCTGTTGGTTGACGCAAGTATTCACAAGCATGCAGAGTGTACTGCAACCAACTACTGGGAGTGTACCCGGCAAACCAAGTTGCTAAGTAGTGTTACCGATACTGTGACCGATAACTATGATGCAGCCAACTCCAGTTGGCGTACCATTGTGATTGGTGGCATGGGGCTTGGTGGGGCGAGCCACAGCAAGTCTTATGGCTGCCAGTCATCAACTGTTGTTGGCGGGGTTACCTACCCTGATTGCACCCAGTCGCCAATAGCAGCCGGAACATTCACCAACTCTGAACACGTAGGCCGCTCTTCCTACTTTGCAATGGATGTTACCAACCCGACATCTCCCACGTTGCTGTGGGAATTTACGCCGCTGCAAACCATGGGGTATGCGTTGAATGAACCGGTGATCGTACGTACTAGCGCTCGAGTGGATGGCATGCTCAACCCAAGCAAGAACGGTCGCTGGTTTGCAGTGTTTTCATCAGGTCCTACGGGGCCGGTCAATACAGCAACGCACCAGTTCTACGGCAAGTCAGACCGGCCGCTGCGGATTTTTGTGGTCGATGTAGCCACTGGCAAGCTGGTGAAGACCTTCGACTTGCATGACAGCACTGATACACAGAATCTGGTGCCGGCCGGCAGCGTGCTTCGCACTGCCAATGCCTTTGGCTCATCGTTGTCCACTAATGCCATCGATAGCGACGAGAACAGAAGAACCGACCCAGGCTGGTACAGCACCGATGTTGTTTATGTCGGCTACACGCGCCCCAAGACAGTCAGCGGAACAACGTCCTGGGCCAATGGTTCCGATGGCGGACTGTTGCGTCTGGTAACCAACGACGATCCTGATCCTGCCAACTGGAAGCTGAGTCAGGTGATAGACGGTGTTGGGCCGGTCAATTCAACCATAGACAAACTGTATGATGATTACGACCCGAACAGCTACACAGCGGTGCTGTGGCTCTATTTTGGTACAGGTCGTTATTTCTACCGCGATAATGATATTGACTCTGCTGACGAACAGCAGAAGTTGGTCGGTATCAAGGACCCCTGTTATTACAGGCCGAGCAACAGCACAAAGGCTGATTTTGATATCAACTGCACGACATCCTTGTCCCTGAGTGACCTTGAGGATACCTCCTTAATCTTGGATACTTATGCTACCGACAAGAGTGGCTGGTATATCAACCTTAATAACTCAACCACTGATTACAAGGCAGAGCGTGTGATCACCACGCCGGCCGCCAGAACCAGCGGTCTGGTCATTTACACAACCTATAGCCCGTCAACAGATCTCTGTGGCTTTGGTGGTAAAACCTCATTACGTCTGGTAAACTACAGAACGGGTGGTTTCCCGGCTGGTAACGCACTGCGTGGCAAGGTTACTATACAGCTGTCAACTGGCGCCATAGTCAGCAAAGACCTGGCCAGCATAACCACAATCCCGTCTCCAGGATCACCCATGCCGAGTTACGATCTTGGGTTTGGAAAGCCGCCTGCTCCAAGGCCGCAGGATGAAAAACCACACAAGCCGGTTAAGAAGATTTTGCATATTCTGGAAAAGTAGGCGGCAATTTATGGAGTCGGTAATGAAAAAAACGGCAACACAGAGCCCAGCACCATCACCGACAACGGTTGGTCAGGTGGGTGTATTGAGTGATCAGCGTGGTTTTGCACTGATAACGTCTCTTATGCTCACCATGATTTCACTGGTGATTGTGATGGCGTTGATGTACGTGATAACCAAGGGTACCGAGTTTTCAGGCTTTAACAAACGGTATCGTTCTGTGGTGCAGGCTACCGATGGCGGCACCGAGACCATTACCAAAGAGATGATCAAGCGGGTTTTTGAGGGGTATTCTACATCTAGTGCACTAAAAGGGTTTTATGCCGCCAGTATGCCTAGTCTTGAAGTAAGTGACTGCTTTGGTCCCAAAGTAAATCGGTCTTCCGGTGCCTGGCCTTCCGGGTGTGACAGTGTGATAGCGCCGAATCAGAATCCTGACCTGACATTCTTGCTTCAATCGGCAACATCGCAACCGTTTAAAATTTACGCCAAGGTGGTTGATACCCACATTGGCAACACCGAGCAAGCAGAACTTTCAAATTTGAGACAACCCAAAAATCCGACTGATACGAGCGAAGGTGGTGGCGGGGTGACGATACCCTATACCTATCGACTCGAAATCCAGGGAGAACGGGCCAACAACCCCCAGGAGCGTTCACAATTATCGGTGTTGTATGCCTATTGATGGAGGGACTATGGGGCAGCTGTCGAGTAACCGCGTAAAAAGAGATGCGTGCAGTGGTGCGCTGCAGGCTTCCACGTTACCCACACCGGCAAAACGTAGCGCTCAAGGGTTCTCGCTGGTTGAGCTGGTTGTGGTGATCGGCATCATTGGTATCCTGTTGTCGGTGGCGTTGCTCGGCTTCAGTCAGTGGCAAAAGAAGTATCAGATTGAAAAGCAGACCCAGGAGCTCAACGCTGAACTCTCTGGGTTGAGGCTGCGGGCTATTGGAACGAAGATGCGTTATGAAGCTGTTTTTGATCCGACAAAGGTAGTGTTTAAGCGCTATTCATCACCTGCGGATGCGACTGGTAATGAAATTTTTAATAGAACAGTCTCTTATACGATTCAAGACGCTGCATTCGGAACCAACGCCTCGAATCTTACGGTAAGCATCAATGAGCAGGGGTGGGTTGACGAGAGTAATGTTGCCACACTGGTGATCGGACCTGCAGACGTAAAGCCTGCTTTTAACTGTATTATGATCACAGAGGCTAAAACAAGCCTGGGAAAGATGAATGGAGCTACGTGTGAACCGAGATAATCAGCAAGGTTTTTCACTGATCGAGTTTCTGGTGGCGATCGTTATCCTAATGGTGGGGATGCTGGGTTTGTTGATGGCAGTTGATGCCACCCATGTACACAACCTGAACAACCAGTTTCGTAACGAGGCGATTTTGGTGGGTGATCAGGAGATCGTTCTTGAAAAGAGCAAGGTGTTTGATTTGATCTCCACGAATACGGCGCCCCATGAGAAGCTGGTCAGGCGGGAGTTTCGCAACGCCTTCAAAAATTATTCGGTCTCCCGGCAGGGCACCAGCGTTGGCGACCTGAAGGAGATTAATGTAACGGTTTCCTGGCGCCATAAAGGCGTACGTTATACCCACAACGTATTTGGCATGATTTCACCGAGCGAGAACTGATATGCAACAACGTCTGCATAACACACAACGTGGTTTCACCTTGGTTGAGCTAATCGTGGTCATGGCGGTCTTTATCATGGTGATCATGATTGCCAGCGATGCCTTCAACAGGATTCTGTTCTCGGCCCGTAAGCTTATCCAGAGCGAGGAGAGTAACATTGAGGGGGTAATCGGGCTCGAGATCATGCGTCATGACATCGAACAGGCCGGATATGGATTGCCTTGGGTCTCAATGGATGATGACCTTGCTCTTCCAGACTACGCTGAGGCCTCAGAAACGGACCATGATGACTACAATGATGGTGTTTCCGGCGCATCACGCATCCCCCGTGCGATAGTTGGAGGAAACAATGTTGGCGGTGTTTTTCTAGGGGATTATCTGGCAATCAAGGCCACTTCTCTTGGGACGAACAATCGCTCAAAACTGTGGACCTATGCTACCTATTCCGGTAGCGTCGGCGTGTCGCAGCCGAAAGCACCACATGTATGGAGTGGGGGCGACGATTACAACATCGTGAGCGATGAAAAGGTCATAGTCACACGGAGGGAGTTGGTTACCATCAACGACCGGGAAGTATATGCGCCTAAACTGCTCTATGGTGCCAGTAATCTCCTTGTGCAAACCTTTGACCCAGCAAGTTTGCCTGAGGAAGTCCGCCCCCAGAACCCTCAACAAAAACATCAGATTTATGCCATAGATCCCGATACTGGCCGGATGCCGTTTAACCGGGTTAATTTTTATGTCAAGCCCGCTGCTACCATGCCGGCCACCTGTGCGCCCGGTACTGGTGTTCTCTACAAATCAGTGGTGCAACAGTCCGATGGCAAAGTTAAGGAAGTGCCACTACTTGACTGTGTCGCTGCTATGCATGTGGCCTACGGCTGGGATTTTTCGGGGCAAACAGTGGAAACTTGGACGAATCCGAGTGTTACATTCGGGAGTGGTAATACTGTCGACGCAGGTGATGCAATAACTGATGCAGGACTGTTGCGGGAACATCTCAAGATTGTGAAGGTGTACATCCTGGCCCAGGATGGCAGGAGAGATCCGAATTATCAGAGCCCGGCTTCATTAAGTCTCTGGGATACCCCAAGTGGTCCGGTCACCAGTACCATTGGAGAAACAGTTAACCTGACTGTCGCCCAGCGCAATTACCGTTGGAAAATTTATCGCATCGTGGCCCGTCCTAAAAACCTGCTGGCCAACCAGTAAATCAGGGGTAGCGCACTGGAAGTGATGCTGTTTTGCGGGCGATGTAGCAGGCACAAGATATTGTATAAAAAAAAGCTGATACCACATAATTTGGTATCAGCTTTTTTAAATTACATATAATTACATAAAATTTCTTGACAATGTACTTAATTGAGATAAATAGAGCATCACTTGCGAAAGTTTCAGGAAGAGCCCATGAAAATGCAAAACAAAGTAAAGGTGCTGCGCGAAAAAAAATTGATGAGCAAGTCCGAGCTTGCCCGCAAGGCAGGGGTNNCCGAGCTTGCCCGCAAGGCAGGGGTGTCGGTCGTTACCATTGACAGGGTCGAGCGGGGTGAGGTGTGCCGTCTGGAGACGATGCGCAAGATCATTCTGGCTCTCGGCTACACGCTGGAAGACCGGCACAAGGTCTTTCAAGAACAGGGGTGACAGGTACGAGCCATGTTTGGATTGTTTAAGAAAAATAAGGACCTCGTGGGGATTGACATCGGCTCCAGTTCGGTGAAGCTGGTGCAGCTCTGGCAGAACAAGGACGGCTATCATCTGCTGAATGTAGGTATTGCGCCGCTGCCTCCTGAAGCCATAGTTGACAACAGTCTGATGGATTCCGGCGCGGTGGTGGATGCGGTCAAGAATCTTGTGGCCAGCATGGGGATCAAGACCAAGGATGCGGTCTGCTCCATATCGGGCAATGCGGTGATCATCCGCAAGATTCTGGTGCCGACCATGACCAGCGAAGAGCTGGAAGACCAGATCGCCTGGGAGGCGGAGCAGTACATCCCGTTCGATATCAAGGATGTGCATCTTGATTTTCAGGTGCAGGGCCCCGATGCCATCGACCCCGGCAAGATGCAGGTGCTGCTGGTGGCAAGCAAGAAGGATATCATTCAGGACTATTCGGCGGTGTTTGCCGATGCTGGGCTTAATCTTGCGGTGATGGATGTTGATGGTTTTGCCCTGCAGAACGCCTGGGAGATCAACAATACTGATTTTTCGGGTCGGGTTCTGGCACTGGTCAATGTGGGCGCCAGTGTGATCAACATCAATATCGTAAAAGATGATACCTCGCTGTTTACCCGGGATGTTCAAACGGGTGGCAACCTGTATACCGAGGAGATTCAAAAACAATTGGGTGTCAGTGCCGAAGAGGCCGAGTCGATGAAGATGCTGTCGGCTGAGCTTATGAAGCAACCGCTACGAGATGTCATGTCGCGGGTGAATGATACCGTAGCGCAGGAGATCCGCCGCTCCATAGATTTTTACAATTCTACTGCTGCAAATGAAGATCGTATCGTTGCTGCCTGTCTGTCGGGCGGCGGTTCAAAAATTAATGGTCTGCGTGAAACAGTGCAGGAACGTCTTGGGATGGAGGTTGAATTGCTCAATCCGTTCTCTGCAATAAAATATAACGAGAAGGATATCGATCCGGAGTACCTACAGGAGATTGCCCCACTGATGGCGGTGTGTGTGGGGCTGGCCATACGGAGGGTCGGGGATAAATGATCAGGATAAACTTACTCCCGGTTCGCGCTGCCAAGAAAAAAGAAACAGCCATGCAGCAGCTGGTTTTGGCAGGCGCCAGTTTCGCGCTGGTCTTGGCGATAGTGCTGGTTATGTTTTTTGTGAAGCTGGGGCAGATTTCCGGCACAAAGGATGACATAACTGCAGCCAATGCCAAGATCGCTGAGCTGAAGTCTAAAATAGGCAAGCTCGACGAACTCAAGAAGCTTAAAGACGAGGTCAAGAAAAAGTTGGATGTGCTGGCTGATCTTCGCAAGAAAAAATCTGGTCCTGCCCAGCGGCTGGCTACGCTGAGCGATGCCACCCCCGACCAGCTTTGGCTCGAATCCTACAAGGAGACCGGAGACAATGTAAAAATATCCGGCCTGGCCATGAACGAAGAGTTGATTGCTCAGTTCATTAGGGCCCTTGAGGCATCGTCTGATTACGAGCGGGTTGATCTGGTGGTCTCGGAGCAGAAGGATCTTGGCGGAACCAAGCTGAAGCGTTTCGAGTTGATCTCTCAATTGGAGCGTGCCAAGCCAGTTGAAGCTGCAGAAGAAACGAAACCTGCGGGAAAAAAATAGTTAACCACAGAAAAGGGTTCACCTATGGATCCAAACATCGAAAAAATACTGAAACTACCGAACAAGCAGAAGATCGGCATCCTCGTGCTTATCCTCTGTCTTGAAGCGGCGGCGCTGGTCTATTTTTTGTATCTGCCTCGCCACAAAGAGCTTAACACGCTGCGGACTCAGCTAACCAAGCTGCAATCTGAGGTGGATGAGAAGACGCGGATCGCCAATAATCTGCCCAAGCTGAAGAAAGAATACGACGACCTCACAGTTGAGCTGGAACGAGCGCTGACTGAACTGCCCAACTCCAAGGAGATACCGTCGCTGCTCACCAGTATTACCTCGTTGGGCAAGAATGCCGGTCTTGATTTTTTGACCTTCAAGCCCAAGCCAGAGGCTCCCAAGGATTTTTACGCCGAGGTGCCGGTTGATATCGTGGTGTACGGTTCCTATTTCAGTGTGGCCAACTTCTATGCTGCTGTGGCCAACCTGCCCCGTATTGTCAACATCACCAATGTCGATTTTGCCGAGGTGAAGAATGCCAATAACCGGATGATGACCAAGGTAAACTGCCTGGCCACAACCTTCCGGTTCCTCGACAAGAAAGAGATCCAGGATGATAAGAAAACTCCTAAAAAGAAATAATAGCGCACAGGTTGTCCTGTGTATGGCGTTGGTGCTGAGCATTGTAGGCTGTGACAAGCTGAAAAACACGCCTGCACCACCGCCACCAGCTAAACAAGCGGCAAAAAATGCGCTGCAGAAACCTGCGACACTGGTGCAGCAGCCGCTGAGCTCGGTGAAACTGCCTCCGGCTCAGACGAACCAGTTCGACTTTAGCGCCAAAAAAGACCCGTTTAAGCCGTATATCGTGCTCGATAAGGCTGCATCCGGCAAAAAGCAGGCTGGAAAAGATGCTTTGCCGATCCATAGTTTTGATGTGTCGCAATTCCGTCTGGTTGGCGTTGTTGCTGACCCCAGGGGCAATAAGGCGATGGTGGTTGATCCGCAAGGCAAGGCTTATGTGCTGCGCCTGGGGATGACCATCGGTAAAAACGAAGGCAAGATCAGCCAGATAACAACCTCTGGTGTTGATGTGGTTGAGCAGTTTCGTGATGATAACAATAAAGTGCGTAAAGAGACGATACGAATTCCCTTGCTGAGGAAACCGTAAGGAGCGTCCCCGATGAAATTGATCAAGAGACTACAATCGCTACTGGCAGTGCTGATGTTTGCCATGCTTGTCGCTGTGCCGGCTGTTGGTACCGCTGAAGCGGCAGTGCAGCAGGATAAGGTCGCAGCCAAGGCTCAGGCTTCTATCCAGGCAGTACAGGTGGTGGGTGATGAGTCAGCAGCAGAACTGCTGATCACCACGTCAGCGCCTGTAACCTACACCAGCTACAAAACAATCGCACCAGCCCGGCTGGTTGTCGATTTTGCACAGGTTATGCCAGCTGATGGTTTACCTGCGGAAGTAGCCGGCAAGGCGGCCATCAAGGCGGTTGTAATCAAGCGATTTGACACCGATGCGGGTGTCCTGACCAGGATGGAGATACACCTGTCTCAGGATATAGATCCGGTTGTAAGCCCGTTGGCTGGCAAGCAGAATGTGTTGCAGGTGACCTTCCCCGGCTACAAGCCGGTGGTTGCAACCGCTGCAGCCGCTGTTGTGCCGGTGGTTGCACCTGCAGAGCCCGTTGCGCCTGCAGCACCAGCAATGGATAGCGAGTCGCTAGTGTCCGGTATTACCGCTGCTGGTGATACGATCCAGATCAATGTTAAGGGAGCGGTTGCTGATTTTAAAACCTTCCGACTCAGCAAGCCAGAGCGTGTTGTAGTAGATCTGCTTGGTGCCAAGGCTGATCCTACGCTTAAGATCGTTGCCGTAAATGCTGCCGGTATTTCAACTGCCCGAGTCGGTACCTATAGCGACAAGACGCGTATCGTACTGGATGCAATCACTGGTGGTCTGCCTGATGCAGAGGTTGTCAAAAACAGCGCCGGTGTTTCGGTCAGTTTCGCTGCTGCACAGGTGTCAGCATCTGCAACATCCGCACAGGCTCCTGTAGTCAGTGCTCAAGATCCTGCTGGAGCAAAAGCGGCTGCTTCTTTGGCAAGTGAGATTGAAGCCATTGATTTCCAAGCGTTTGAAAAAATGTCACGGGTGTCTGTGAAGGTGAAAGGTGGTTTCACGGTCACACAGCCCGCAAAGACAGATGGTTTTGTGTCGTTCAGGATTAACAATGCCCTGCTGCCCAAGCACCTGCAGCGTTCATACGAAGCCCGTGAATTTACGTCTCCCGTACTGCGTGTTACGCCGATCCAGGTCCGTACCCAGAAGGGCGAAGATACCATTATACGCGTTGCCATGCGTTCTGAAGCCAGCTACAGCCTGCGTAAAGAGGCTGATATGCTCTACCTCGAGTTTACTCATCCAGCCGACTTTGCAGCACAATCAGCAGCTAGTGCATCAAAGGCCGCCACTGCTGCACAACCTGTTTCTGCTGACGCTGCGGTTGAGCAGCAGCTAGAGCAAACACAATCTGCGAATGGCAAACGCACCTATGTTGGCCGCAAGGTAACCCTTGAGTTTGCTGACGCTGAAGTACGCAAGATCTTCCAGCTGCTTTCCGAGGTTAGTAACAAAAACTTTGTGCTGGGCGACGAGGTAACCGGCGCCATCAGCCTGAAGCTTGTTAACGTGCCCTGGGACCAGGCGCTGGATATTATCCTGGATACCAAAGGCCTTGATAAGCGTGAAGAAGGCAACATCATCCTGATTCGCGGCAAGGGCAAGTTCAAATCCCTGCTCGATGAAGAACAGGAGATTCGCAAGGCAGCCCTGAAGAGTGAGCCGCTTGAGACCAAGATGTTCGATGTCAACTATGCCGATCTGGCAGGCATTGTGACTCAGTTTAACGCTCTCAAGACTGATCGAGGGATAATTACCTCGGATGCACGCACCAATAAGGTGATCGTCAAGGATGTTAAGACTGCCCTTGACGATATGGCGATGCTTTTGAAAAATCTTGACTTGCCTGAAAAGCAGGTGATGATTGAGGCGCGGATCATTGAGGCATCCACCAGCTTCACCAAATCCTTGGGTGTACACTGGGGCCTTGCAACTGATCCTATTGGTACAGGTGGTGGTTTTATCAACGGCATAGACTCATCCTTTGGTGGTCTCACCAATACAGCGCCCTCAAATGGTGGTCTGTTTACAGTCGTGCCTGGTGCCTTTTCCGACATAACCTTCGGCACCATCGGTTCTAACGTCCAGCTTGCAATGCGCCTGAATGCCGCCGCAACCGCCGGTCTGGTTAAGATAATCTCGACACCGAAGGTGGCAACACTGAACCACAAGACCGCCAAGATTACCCAGGGCCAGCAAATTCCTTATACTTCGGCAACTACTGATAAGATTGAAACCAAGTTTGTTGAGGCAGCGCTGTCGCTGGAGGTTACACCGCACATCAATGCCAACGGTACCATTGTGTTGAAGATTGATGCCAAAAACGATGCCCCTGACCGTCAGACTGCTACTGGTACGCCGCCGATCAACAAGAAGCAGGCCACGACTGAGATGTTGCTGCGTGATGGCGAAACAACGGTTATTGGTGGCATTTATGTCGACCGTGACACCGAAGGGGCTGATGGTGTGCCTTGGTTGATGGACATTCCGTTCATCGGGCATCTGTTCAAGTCAACCAATACTGAAAAGTCGAAAAGTGAGCTGCTGATCTTCATTACACCTCGTATTCTGAATGTAATCTGATCTCAGGTGTTGAATATTCTCCCAAAGGGTCTCTTCTGTTACCAGAGGAGGCCCTTTTTGTGTGACTAGTTGTCAACCATTGCTGACTGCTCGGTTGACAACCCGGAACGGGGTATGCTAGCTAATGGCCATGAACACAACCCTTCAGTCGTTACTCGATTCATGCGTTGACGGCAATCAGCTAACCGAAGAACAGGCGCTAATCTGTTCCTCACTGCAGCCTGATCAGCTGCCGTCACTGTTTGCTGCTGCTACACAGGTCAGAGAACGAGCCTTTAAACGCAACGTCTCGCTCTGCTCCATTGTCAATGCCAAGTCAGGACTCTGCCCCGAAAATTGTTCCTTTTGCGCCCAATCGGCACATCATGCGACGTCTGTTGCACAGTATCCACTGTTGGATGAGCAGACGCTACTGGACGGCGCCCGTGCAGCAGCAGCCAATGGTTCCGGTTGCTACGGTATCGTAACCAGCGGCAGCGGCATACGCAGCGGCGAGGAGCTGGATCGCATCTGCCGCGTGATTCGACAGATCCGGGCTGAAGGTTTGATAGCTCCCGGTGCGTCGCTGGGCACGCTGGACCAGTTCTCGGTTCAGTCCCTCAAAGAGGCGGGACTGGTCACCTATCACCACAACCTTGAGACCAGTCGCAGTTTCTTTCCGCATATCTGCAGTACGCACGACTATGAGGATGATGTCGCCACGGTCCGCATGGCCAAGCAGGCAGGGCTGCGTGTCTGTTCGGGCGGCCTGTTCGGTTTGGGTGAAACTATGGCCCAGCGGATCGAGCTGGCGCTGACCCTGCGCGAGCTCGATGTTGATTCGGTGCCGATCAATTTTTTGGACCCGGTTGAGGGAACCCCCCTGTCCGGCAGCAACAACCTTTCTCCGCTCGAATGTCTGCACAGTATCGCCCTGTTCCGCCTGATACTGCCGCAGGCGCACATAACTATTTGCGGCGGGCGCGAAAAGAATCTGCGCGATCTGCAGTCATGGGTATTTATGGCTGGAGCCAGCGGGATCATGACCGGCAACTATCTTACTAAAGAAGGGCGTCAACCCCGTGATGATCGGCAAATGATAGCCGACCTGGGATTGCAGCTAACAGAGGGGCTTGTGCGATGAGTAGAGGGCTGTTTGTAACCGGGACCGACACTGGCGTTGGCAAAACGATAGTCACCGCCACCCTGGCCAGAATCTTGCGGCTGCGTGGCGTGAACGTAGGCGTCATGAAACCGGTCACCTCCGGTTGTCCCGAGCGTAACGGGGAGTGTGTCTCCGAAGATGCCGAGCTGTTGGCCTGGGCAGCCGGCATTGAGTGTGACGACGACGTTGCTCCCTATCGCCTGCGTGAACCGCTGGCGCCGGTGGAGTCCGCCAAGCTGGATGGGGTAAAGATCGATTTCAGCCGCATTGCTGAGTGTTACCAACGGCTGTCAGCACGGCACGATTTTGTGCTGGTGGAAGGGGCAGGAGGCTTGATGGTGCCGCTTAATGGCGGCTTGCTGATAGCAGACCTGGTTAACCACCTCAAACTACCACTGGCAGTGGTGGCACGTCCGGATTTGGGAACCATAAACCACAGCGTGCTGACCTGTTATGCTGCCGGACAGATGGGCATTGAGGTGAAAGGGGTGTTTGTCAACCGCTTCCCAGCTGTTCCGGGACTGGCTGAAAAAGGCGCCCCCCATCAGATCGGATCACTGTGTGGTGCGCCGATACTGGGGATCTGGAACGATCTGCCGGGCACACCAGAGCAGGTCGTAGAAACGTTGGCTGAACAGTTCAACAACGATCCCAAGTCGGACATCATCCTGCGGGTGCTGGGTGGCGCCGAGGACAGCCCGTGCAGCACTGGTTCATCGGCGAGTAGCTGCTCAGGCAGCTGCAGTGGCTGCGGAGCATAGAACGGTGCCCCCCAAACCGACCACCGAGCAACTCAAAGACTGGGACAAACGCTACGTCTGGCATCCCTTTACCCAGATGCGCGATTGGCAGGCCGAAGATACACCGGTGATTGTGGCCGGGGAAGGCAGCTGGCTGATCGACTCCGACGGCAGGCGTTACCTGGACGGTGTCGCCTCCATGTGGACCAACGTGCATGGCCATTGCCACCCCGAGTTAAACCAGGCGCTGGCTGATCAGGCCGCTAAAATTGAACACGCCACCCTGCTGGGTCTGTCAGGAGAGCAATCGATCCTGCTGGCAAGGCGTCTGGTGGAGATCGCGCCGACCGGCCTGACCCGCGTCTTTTACTCCGACAACGGTTCCACCGCCGTCGAGGTGGGCCTGAAGATGGCCTATCAGTATCAGTGCCACCTGGGACAACCCCAGCGCAGCCGTTTCATCCGCCTGCAGCACGCCTACCACGGTGATACCATCGGCTCGATGAGTGTGGGCGGTATTCCGATCTACCACGCCACCTTCAGCCCCCTGTTGTTTGAGACCATCGAGGCGCCGGCTCCCTACTGTTACCGCTGTCCGCTGGGCAGGCCGGATGCTGACAGCTGCGGGCTGGCCTGCCTGGCTGAGCTGGAACGCCTGATCAGCGAGCATGCCGACGAACTGGCCGGCGTGGTGCTGGAGCCGCTGTTGCAGGGAGCCGGCGGCATGATCGTGCATCCTGCAGGCTACCTGAAAGGCGTGCGTGAGCTCTGCGACCGCTACGACGTGCTGCTGATCACCGATGAGGTGGC
>DFYU01000142.1 GCA_002383415.1 Geobacter sp. UBA4074 | reverse complement strand
GTCAATATTGCACGCCGATTCACAGCGTGGCGAGAAAGGAACCCCGGTAATCTTCTGGAAGTGGCTTGACAAGACCACTGAAGATGACAGCGTACCCAGTGTGAACGGTAAGATTCCTCTACTACGTTATTTCACCGTATTCAATGTGGAGCAGTGCGAGGGGATAAAAGCACCAGCGGTAATTCAGGCCTGCAACCTGTTTTCGCCGATTGAGAAGGCTGATCTTGTTCTGAAGTATATGCCGATGAAGCCTGAGATCAGGCATGGTGGCAGTCGTGCTTATTACAGCCCCTCCCTTGATTATATCCAGTTGCCAGAGGAGCAGAGCTTCTGTTCAGCAGAGGAGTACCACAACACCTTATTCCATGAATGTATCCATGCCACAGGGCATGCCAACCGGTTAGCCAGAAAATCCATTCTGGAACCGTCCTACTTTGGAAGTCATGACTACAGCAAGGAAGAGCTTGTTGCAGAGCTGGGGGCAGCGTTCCTGTCAGCCCATGCCGGTATAGCCCACCAGACGATTGAGAACAGTGTTGCCTATATCCAAGGATGGTTAAAAGCCTTGAAGAACGATAGGACCCTGATGGTCTATGCCGCAGCACAGGCACAGAAGTCAGCAGAGTTTGTCCTGAATCAACAAGCCGAGCAGGAGGAGGAACCAGCTTAATCCTTCCAGTAGGCTATGGCTGGTCTGATGGTCAGCAGTACCGCCAGCACCAAAATCAGCACCAGATACGACTGCAGTGCCTGATGAAAGTAGACACCAAAGGCAATACCGTACAGCAGGCAGCACCACTTCAGTATCCCGATATCCCACCAGTTCCAGACCTTTGATTTCAGTAGTCGCATAACTCACCCCCGTACCAGCTAGAAAGACCGTAACACACAACAGGGCACACAACCATGGTGCCATGCATCCATCTTTTACCAAAGGAGATACGACATGACTATACAGACGCTATTCGGCCAGGAAGTGCAACCTAGCAAGCCAAGGTCCATCAGGTTTAGACAGATCAAAGCGGTCTATGAGACCATGACCGTGCGAGAAGAAGTCACCTCGTACCTGAAGCCAGGAACTCGCTTTAGCGCACCTCAACAGGTATATGAAACCTTTTCATTCCTGATGCGTGAAACCAAGGAGATGTTTCTTACCCTGCATCTGGATGGTAAGAACCGGATCATGGCAATGGATGTTGTGAGCATCGGCAGTTTGAATCAGAGCATTGTACACCCAAGAGAAGTCTTCAAAACAGCCTGTTTGTCGAACGCAGCAGCCCTGATCCTGATTCACCAGCACCCGTCCGGTGATCCTGCACCATCAAGTGAGGATGTATCTATTACCAGAAGGCTGAAAGAGGCTGGCGAGATCATGGGGATCAGGGTGCTGGACCATGTGATTGTCGGGGATGGAACGTATTTCAGCTTTACGGAAGGGGGGATGATGTGATCACGGAAAACAGTTAAGCAAGAAAAAATATGGGTAGATATACGGGTAAGTGCAATATGGTTAACTAATAAAACCATTTATAACCGTATGGTTATAGAATTGGTTCGACTCCCACCGCCCAATTTAAAAGGCAACCTCACAATATCATTGAGGTTGCCTTTTTGTTTGCCTGCTGTCGGTCGCGTGGGGGTGTGACGGCTCGACCACTCCCTTCCATCGGATTTTGAGTTGCACGCCACATAGCAGATGTTATATTCTCGGGCAGTTTTCAGTGACCTTCGTGCCTCGCTGCTTCGCCTACAAAAGGGGTTCAAACCATGGCCATGATCCGCCAACCCGAAAACTTCCCGGAAATAATCAAGGAGGTGCGACGGCAGCTGGCACTCTCCCAGGAAGAGCTGGCCCACGCCCTCGGGGTGAGCTTTGCCACGGTAAACCGCTGGGAGAACGGTAAGACGGTACCGTCGAAGCTGGCGCAGCGGCAGTTTATAGCTTTTTGTGAAACAAAAGAGATTGATCCGGGCTTGCCAGAGGCGGGGGCAAAACCATGAGTTACAACGAACAGGAAACCCGATTTTTTCTGATCGATCCGGTCTTGCGGGACAAGGGCTACAATGATCACCAGTGGATCAAGATGGAAACCCCCGCCCCGGTGGAGCCGACCGGCCCGAAAGGCCGCCGTCGCAAAGGCGCAGGCCGCACCGATTATCTGCTCTGCGTGCAGGTGGGCGATATGCCGAAAGCCTTGCCCGTGGGGGTGCTTGAAGCCAAGAAAGAGACGGAAGATCCCCTCAAGGGCATGCAGCAGGCCAAAGGCTATGCCGATTGCCAGCGCTTCGAAGTGAAATATGTCTTTGCCACCAATGGCCATCTCTATGGCGAGTTCGATTTCTTCACCAACCTGCAGGGCGGTCCGTTTCCTTTTGTTGATTTTCCACCGCATCCTGATCTCTCTGCCCGTTACGCCAAAGACACCGGCATTGACATCACCAGTCCCGAGGCGGCCATGCTCTTTCAGGCCGACAGCCCGGCCTGGTCGCTGACCCGCTACTATCAGGACGCCGCCATTCGCGCCGCCTTTGAGAAGATCATCCGCTGCCGCCAGGAGAGCGAACCGGCTCGGGTGCTGCTGACGCTGGCCACCGGTTCGGGGAAGACCATCATCGCCACCAACCTGCTCTGGCGGCTGGGGCAGGCCGGGCAACTGCCTAAGCCGGCGCTCTTCCTCTGCGACCGCGATGAGCTGCGCGAACAGGCCTATACCAAGCTCAAGGCCGCCTTCGGCGACAACGTCCGCATCGTCAAGACCGAAAAAGGCGCTAATGCTGCCGCCAACGCCCGTATTCATATCGCCACCTACCAAACCCTCGGGCTGGACGACGAGGACGACGGTTTTGCCAGCTTTCTGTCCGAGCACTACGGCGAGGATGCCTTTAGCGTCATCATCATCGACGAATGCCACCGCTCCGCCTGGGGCAAGTGGTCCGAAGTGCTCAAGCGCAACCCCAATGCGATCCACATCGGTCTCACCGCCACGCCGCGCAAGCTGCAGGAATCAAAGCACGCCACCGCCGAGGATCAGGAGATCACCGCGAACAATCACACGTATTTCGGCGAACCGGTCTACGAGTACACCCTCATTCAGGCCCAGGAGGATGGCTATCTGGCTGCCTGCGAGATCGTCAAGCGCAAGGCCGACATCGATAAGCGTGTCTTCACCAAAGAGGAGATCCTCAAGGCGGGCGTGAAGGATATCCGCACCGGCAAGCTGCTCACCGAGGCCGACCTGACCAAGGCCCAGTACACCGGCAAGGATTTCGACGACGAGCTGTTCATTGAGCTGCGCACCCCCGCCATGTGCGAGGATCTGTTTCGTTTGCTCTGCGCTAACGGCGGCCCGGAACAGAAGGTGATCATCTTCTGTAATCGCGAGATCCACGCCGATCGGGTGGCCATGCAGATGAACAACCTCTATGCCCGCTGGTGCAAGGAGCACAAGCAGACGCCCAAGGATCACTACGCCTTCAAGTGCATGGGAGGGCCGAACAACGGCGCGGACATGATCGAGCCGATGCGCGGCTCCGGCCAGCGCGCCTTTATCGCCTGCACCGTGGACCTGCTGGAGGCGGGCGTGGATATCGAGCGCCTGAACGCCGTGGTGTTCTTCCGCTACCTGCAATCGCCCATCAAGTTCTACCAGATGGTGGGGCGCGGCACCCGCATCCACGAAGAGACCCAGAAATACAAGTTCTGGCTCTACGACTACACCGACGTCACCAACCTCTTCGGCACCGATTTCATTACCAAGCCGCCGCGCCCTCGTGGCGGTGGTGATGGAGGGGATGATGGCGGGATTATTGTCGACCCGCCATGGCCGCCGCCCGAACCGCCCAGCGTGGCCGAAATGGGCGGCCACTATGTGACCGTCACCCCCCAGGGCCGCTTCATCCTCACCAGCCGCGACGGCCGCGACACACCGATTCCGGTGGACGAGTACCGCCGCGAGGTGATCCAGCGGGTGGTCTCCGAGGCCCACAATCTGGACGAATTCAGACAGCTCTGGATCGAGACCCAGAAGCGCCGCAGCCTGATCAATCACCTGTTGGGCGATAACTTCAGCCCCGAGGTGATCCGCGAAATCGACCAGATGAGCGACTTCGACCTCTACGACTTCTTCGGCCACCACGGCTACCACGCCCGCGCTCTCAAACGCACCGAGCGCGGCAATCTCTATATCTCCGGCAATGCGGGCTGGTTCGGCGGCATGGACGCCAAGGCCGCCACCGTGCTTAAGGGGCTGGGCCACCAGTTCAGCCAGGGCGGCACTGAGGCCCTGGAGACGCCGGCCCTGTGGGAGGTGCCGGAGATCAAGCTGGCGGGTGGACTGGTGGCGTTGAAGAAGATTGGCCAGCCGGTGGCGGTGATGCACGAGGCCAAGGGGAGGTTGTTTGGGGTATGAGAAGTTTGATACGGCTCGGTGATCACACCACGAAAGTTGGAAGTGGCCAAACACCATCGGGAGGCTATCGTAGTTACTCCCAGACGGGCATCCCTTTGATTCGAAGCCAGAACGTGTTGATGGGAGCCTTCAATGATGAAGGCCTTGTATATATTTCACAGGCAATTGACGATTCAATGTCAGGCTCACGTGTACTGGGTGGAGATGTACTGCTTAACATCACCGGTGCATCTATCGGGCGTGTCTGTGTCGTGCCGGATGCAATCTGTCCCGCAAACGTCAATCAGCATGTTTGCATCATCCGATGTGTTGATTCCCTGCACCCAGAATACGTGGCCTCCTTGCTAGCCAGTCCAAGATTTCAGGATCTTATTTGGGAAAGTCAAGCTGGGGGGACAAGGCAAGCCTTGACGAAACAGATGATCGAGGATTTTGAAATTCCTTGGATTCCCATCGAAAAACAACGCCAAATCGCCGCCGACCTGAAGGCCCAACTGGCCGAGGTGGACAAGGCCCGCCAGGCGGCGGAGGCGCAGTTGCGGGATGCCGAAGCTTTATCAGTAGCTATTCATAGGGAAATTGAGAAGAAATTATTCTCAGAATCCGAAATTCGGCTATTTGGCAGCTTTGTGAAAGCATACAGAAATGGGTTTGGCAAGCGCCCCAAAGAGGGTGAATGCGGGCCTATTGTTCTGCGAATTGCAGACGTCTCAAGCGGGCTTATTTCCGTAGCCAATCCAAGACACGGAGAGGTTACAGAAAAAGAAGCAGAAACATACAAGTTGAACAAAGGTGACTTGCTCTTTATACGAGTAAATGGTGCGAAGGAAATTGTTGGTAAATGCTGTGTTGTTGATGAAACGGTTCCCGAAGGTACGATCTTCAATGATCATTTGATCCGCGTCCAGATAACGGATGAACTCAATCCTGATTTTGCTCGCTTGTGCGTTTCCCTTCCAAGGGCGAGACAACTCATAGAGGAGGTTGCTTCAACTTCTGCAGGACAATTAACGATTAATCAGCAGTTGCTGGATCGACTTGAGATTCCAGTTTTCTCAGTTGATGAACAAATAGAGGCTGTTAGCAAACTCCAGGGCCAACTGGACCAATTGGCTGTTTTGCGTGAAGCCGTATCAAGCAAAATCAACGACATCAATCTCCTGCCCCAGAAGATTCTGGCGCAGGCATTTCAATCAATTCCGGAGTGCGGCTTATGACGGAAAAGCTCATCACCGAGAAACACCACGCCACCTTTGACGGAATGCGCCACTTCGACGAGGACGGCAACGAGTTCTGGCTGGCCCGGCAGTTGGCCAGAATCCTTGAATATTCAGAATACCGGCACTTTTTGCCGGTGGTCGAACGGGCGCGCCAGGCTTGCCTCAACAGCGGCCGCACACCCAAGGACCATTTCGAGGACATCCTCGAAATGGTCGAAATCGGTTCCGGGGCCAGGCGGGAACTCCCCGACGTCCGGCTTTCCCGTTACGCCTGCTATCTCATTGTTCAGAATGGTGATCCCTCCAAGTCGGTCATCGCCAATGGGCAGACCTATTTTGCCATCCAGACCAGACGGCAAGAGCTGGCCGATGATGAAAAATTCGCCCGGTTGAGCGAGGATGAAAAGCGTCTGGCTATTCGCAATGAGCTGGCCCAGCACAACAAATATCTGGCGGCGGCAGCCAAGGATGCCGGAGTGGAGAGCGGTCTCGACTATGCTATTTTTCAGGATCACGGTTACCGGGGCCTGTACGGAGGCATGACGGCCAGGGATATCCACGCCAGAAAAGGGCTGAAAAAGAGTCAGAAAATTCTCGATCACATGGGCAGCACCGAACTTGCGGCCAACCTGTTCCGCGCCACGCAGACCGAGGAAAAGTTGAGACGTGATGAAATTCGAGGAAAACAACGGGCCAACCAAACTCATTTTGAAGTGGGGCGAAAGGTTCGGCAAACTATCGAAGAGCTGGGAGGAACCATGCCCGAGGCGTTGCCGACTCCGGAACAGAGCATCAAGCAGATTGAAAGCGCGAAAAAGAAATTGGAGAAAAAGAAGTGAAAAAGGGTCGTAAGAGTCAAAAACAGCCCAAGGCCATCGCCTCCACCCAGTCGCTCTCAAGTTTTGTCAAAGCGATCTGCGACATCATGCGCCGCTCCAACTGCGCCAGCGCCCTGCAATATGTGCCTGAGCTGACCTGGATTCTGTTCCTGCGCATCCTCGATGCCCAGGAGGAGAAGGCCAAGGGCGAGGCGGAGGCGGTCGGGGCAACCTTCACCCCGGCCCTGACCAGCCCGTATCGCTGGCAGGACTGGGCCGCGCCTTTCTCCGAAAAAGAGGATCATCCCAAGACAGGCGACGGCAAGCCCTATGGCTGGAAGCGACAAGAGCTGTTCGCGGCAGGTGACGGCAGGCTGTTCGACTTCATCAACAAGGAGTTGTTGCCCCATCTGCACGGGCTGGACATCGACGCTCGCACCGGCCTGCCCAACCCGGGGGCCTCACGCAAACAACGTATCATCGGCCGCATCATGACGGCGGTGGAGCGGGTGCGGGTGGATAGCGAAACCAACCTGCGCGACATCCTCGACAAGGTGCATGAGATCCACATCGACCACGTGGACGACACCCATTTTTTCACCCTGTCACAAGTCTATGAAGACCTGCTGCTCAAGATGGGCGAGAAGAACTCCGACGGCGGTCAGTTCTTTACCCCGCGCGAGGTGATCCGCGCCATGGTGCACACGGTGGACCCCAAACAGGGCAAGACCATCTACGACCCCGGCTGCGGCACCGGCGGCTTTCTGGCCATCGCCTATGAGCACATCGCCCGCAAGCTGGGTCAGAGCGCCACCAGTACCGATATCGACATCCTCAAACACGACACCTTCTTCGGCCGGGAAAAGGAGAACCTGGTTTTCCCCATCGCCCTGGCCAATCTGGTGCTGCACGGCATCGACCAGCCCAACCTCTGGCACGGCAATACCCTGACCGGCCGCGCCACCTATGCGGCGCTGTTTGAGCAGGCCCCCAAATTCTTCGACTACATCCTCACCAACCCGCCCTTCGGCGGCAAGGAGGGCAAGGACGCCCAGAAGCATTTCGCCTTCGAGACTAGCTCCACCCAGGTGCTGTTCGTGCAGGATATTCTGAGCGAATTGGCCTTAGGAGGCACCTGCGCCATCGTCCTCGACGAGGGGCTGCTGTTCCGCACCAACGAGAGCGCCTTTGTCGAAACCAAGCGCAAGCTGGTGGACGAATGCGACCTGTGGGCCATCGTCAGCCTACCCGGCGGGGTCTTTTCCACCGCCGGGGCCGGGGTGAAAACCAACCTGCTGTTCTTCACCAAGGGGCGCAAGACCGAAAAAATCTGGTACTACGACCTCTCTAGCGTCAAGGTCGGCAAGAAGACGCCGCTGACCCTGGCCCATTTCGGCTTCGACAAGGATGGTTCCGTGTTGGCCGAGGCTCAGCTTCCGGCCAATCTGGTTGCCGACTGGAAAGAGGACGAAGCAAACGCAGGCAAGCCCTTCCCGAGTTATGCCAGCCTGTTGCCCAGGTGCGGTACGCCGCAAGGCGAAAGCCGCTACTCCTGGACCGTCGATTTTGCCGCCCGCCGCGCCAAGGCGCGGGAAGAGATGCAGCCGCTGCTGGCTGAGGCGGCCGCCGTCAAGGCGAAGGTGGTTGACCTGAAGGAACAGCTCAAACGGCTGAAGAAAGAGAAGGCCGACAAAGAAGCGCTGAACGCGGTGGACGGGCAGATCCGCGAAAAGGAAAAGGCCGCCAAGGATCTGGAGATCAAGGCCGCCGACATCGACGCCGCCGTGTTCGACCTGAAAGCGGTCAACCCCAATGCCGTCACCAAGGTTGACGAGCGTACCCCGCAGCAGATCATCGGCAGCATCGAGCAGCAGGGCCGGCTTGTCTCCGAGGCGCTGACTAGGCTGGCAAAGCTGTTGGCTGCAGAGTGAAGCGGTAGAGATGAGTTTCCAGCCTCAGTTCACCACCACCAATCAACAGACCACCCCGATCACCCGCATCGAACGGGCGCGGTCGGTAACACCGCTTTTCAACATCGTGTCCTTGTGCCTTCATGTGCAAAGAAGAGGTGCCCAGGTATGAGTAAGAGCAAAAAACAGTGGAGTCTTGAGAAAAAGGAACTTTCCCTCGTCCGCTCCTCTGCCGCCGAATATCTGACCTTTGTTGCGGCCAGCGGTAGCGGCGGCGTAGAAGCCGTGTATGCCGATGAAAGTATCTGGCTAACCCAGAAGATGATGGCCACGCTCTATGACGTGGATGTACGCACTATTAACTATCACCTGAAAAAGATATTCAGTGACAGCGAGTTACAGGAAGATTCAGTTATCCGAAATTTTCGGATAACTGCCGCTGACGGAAAAAACTATAACACCCTACACTACAAGCTGCCTGCCATCATCGCCGTAGGTTACAAGGTTAACTCCGAGCGGGCTGTGCAGTTCCGCAAGTGGGCCACCACCATCATCCATGAGTACACCATTAAGGCCTACGTTATGGATGACGAGCGCATCAAGGCAGGCGGTTCCATCCTGACCGAGCAGTACTTTGAAGAGCAGTTGCAGCGCGTCCGGGAGATTCGTCTTTCCGAACGCAAGTTCTACCAGAAGATCACTGACATCTACGCCACTGCTATCGACTACGACATCACTGCCCAGGCCACCAAGCGTTTCTTCTCCACCGTGCAGAACAAGCTTCACTGGGCCATCCACGGACAGACAGCGGCGGAGGTTATCGTCAGCCGTGCTGATGCCGAGAAGCAGCACATGGGCCTGACCTCCTGGAAGGATGCGCCGCGCGGAAAAATCCAGAAATTCGATGTCAGCGTGGCGAAGAACTACCTGACCGAAGTCGAAATGGTGCAACTGACGCGGCTGGTCAACGCCTATCTGGATGTGGCCGAGGATATGGCCCTGCGCAAAATCCCCATGACCATGCAGGACTGGGAAACGCGCCTGAATAAATTTATCGAAGCCACCGACCGTGAAATCCTTCAGGATGCAGGCAAGGTCACGGCGGAGATCGCCAGGGCCCATGCCGAAAGCGAGTTCGAGAAATATCGCATTGTCCAGGACCAGCTGTTTGAGAGTGACTTCGACCGGATAGTGAAGCAGATTGAATCGGTCGGAGCTAAAAAAAAGGAGAAAGAATAAGACGGCCCGCTTGGGCGCTGACTTGAGGTGTGACTTTAAAAGGCAACCCCTGCATGTCGCGGAGGTTGCCTTTTTGTTTGCCTGCTGCCGGTTGCGCGGTGGTGTGATAGCTACGCGCGGGTGCTGCGCGGTACGGGCTTAGGCCGTGTGCGTCCTGAAAAATCTGCCATAGTCGGCATCGGTGGTCAATATGTGCTCCACAAGCCAGTTTTTCAGGAAGGTGAGCAGTTCCAGGGGCAGGGTGGGGTTTTCGGCGCTGACATCGCGCAGCATTTCAGTCACGCGGGCTGAGAATTTGTCATGTTCCGCCACGTGTTCTGCCAGCCTGGGATAGCCGTTGGCCTTCATCCAGTTCTCTTCTGCTGCGAAATGATAGGTTGCGTAGTCGGCCAGCGCTTCCAAAAGCTTGCCGACTTCTTCGAGAGGGGCCTTGGCGGTAAAGTCATCAAAGGCCTGGTTGAGGAGCTTCACCAGCTGCCGGTGGTGTTCGTCAAGTTGTGGAATCCCAAGCAGAAATTTGTCGTCCCAGTCAATTATCGGCATGCTCCGTTCTCCTTGCATGGTATGTGTGGCGTAATTAGCCTACCATAAAAGTGGCCTCACACAAAATTTCATGCCAGGTGCGGCGGATGATGCAGGTACACAGTCGCAGTGCCGGTCAGGTTAGGGGCGGATCTCGACGGTTGTGCCGTTTGGTACCAGTTTTTCAATCTCCTCGATCTCTTGGTTGGTAACGGCAATACAGCCCTGTGTCCAGTCAGCCTCGGTGTGCAGGCCACCGACCCACGAGAAGCCGTTCTTGATGCCATGGATCATGATGTCGCCTCCGGGAGAGACACCACGCTCCTTGGCCCGTTTCTTGTCTCGTTCGTTGGGGTAGGAGATGCGCAGCGCGAGGTGAAAGCTACTGTTTCTGTTGCGCGATTCGATACGGTAGATCCCCTCCGGGGTCTTGTTGTCTCCCTGCCGTTCCTTGGGGCCGTTCGGGTTGCCACCCAGGGCGATCGGGTAGCTTTTCAGCTCTTTTCCCCTTGCGAATAATGTCAGCCGGCGCGCCTTTTTCTCGATCAGAATCCTGTCCGCCGGCCCGGTGGGGTTGGCGATACGTTCCGCCTGCAGGGCGTTGATTGTATCCTGTTTGCCTTTGAGTTCCTGTTCTAGCGCCGTGATGGTCTTCTGCAGGGCCGCACGTTCGTTGCTTCTGTCGTGCAGCTCCTGCCGCAGTGCCTCGATCTGGGCCTGCTGGGTGGCGATGGTGCTGTCCTTGGCCATCACCGTGCTGATGTTGAAGAGCATCAACTGGCTGTCTTTCCGGTAGGCGCTCTCCGGGTAGTCCCTGATCAGCTGCTGAAAGCAGTCCTGGGCTTTTTGATAATCCTTCTGTCCGTTGCCGGGGTGGGCATGGATGATCCCCATCTCGAAAAGCGCCCGGTCTCCGGCCTCTGGTTCCTGTTCGATAATCTGCTGATAGCTGCCCAGCGACGCGCTGTACTCACCGCGGTTGAAGCGGTTGTTGGCCTCCCTGAAGGCATCCCTGGCCTGAAAGCCGTTGTTGAGGCCGCCGCAGCTGCAGAGCAGGAGTGGCACCACGATGCTGCAGACACGGGCAAGGGGCGCAAGACCAGCGAACCAGCACTGTTTGCTGCTTGTAGTTTTCTGGAACCATTTCAGTACACGCATTGCCTCATCCTTGAGTGCCGGAGGACGTACAGATAGATACATGCTTGAAACATACAGCAAGTGGCAGGGTATCGCTACCCTGCCACCTCTGTATCGGTTGTTATACCATCAGCAGCTTCAGTTGCACGACAGCTTACTTCTGCATTGAGCGGTGGAAGACAGCTTCAGCCTGTTTTGCCTTTTGATCAGCGCTTTGTGCCTTTTCATCGGCGATTCTGGCTTTCTCTTCGGCCAGCCGTTCTTTTTCCTCAGCCAGTTTCGCCCGCTCTTCTGCCATCTTCAGGGCATTTTCTGCGCGGGCAGCGGCAGCTTCAGCCTTGAGGGTGGCTGCATCGGCAGCAGCCTTGGCTGCCTGTGCATCCTGGGCTGCCTGATCAGCCTTTGCGCCGGTCAGCATCTGCTGGGATTGCACCTTCTCCAGGTCACTTGTTGTTGCACAGCCACCCAGACCAACGGCAAGCAGACCCATCATCGAAACTGCGAGAACCTTTTTCATCATTGTTTACTCCTTTTCTTTGATATTAACGCCGTGCTGGTTCAACCAGCCTGGCATCCAGCTCCAGATCCATCTTCAGTCGTCTGATAATCTCGCGGGCCTCTTTCTGATCGCTAAACGGCCCGGCTATAACCTGATAACCAAACCCCTTTGAGACCATCCGTGCGGGGATGTGAGGCCCCTGATGGTTGATGATCGCGGCCAGCTGTGCCGCATCGGTCTCGTCCTGCAACTCAGCCACCAGCACTGACCAAGCATCCGCTGTAAGTTCGGCCAGTTTTGGCTTGTATCTCAGTTCTGTAGGATGCCGTACCTCGGTCGGCTCCATAATCTTGCTGGCGCTTCCCGGCCGGATCTCAAAGATAGGGACAGGTATCCCGCGCGCCTCGGCCAGCACCTGCTTGACCTTGTTCCAGTCCAGCGGCCGTCCTGACGCGGTTTCAACCGCCTTAAGCTTGCGGTAGACCTTGTCAAGTTCGTCCTGGTCCAATTCCTCCGCCGGTCCGTGCACCTCCAGGTAGACCACCCCGTCGCGCAAACCGACGAGATAGGGTTGGTTAATGATATTGACCGGCGTTTTGGCCGGGGTGATCCCATAGAGCCGTTTGACATCCTCCGGATACAGCCGGAAACAGCCGTTGCTGGCCCGCAGTCCGATGCTGGCCGGTTTGTTGGTGCCGTGGATCAGGTAGCTCGGGGCGCTCAGGTAGAGCGCATATTCCCCCAGGGGGTTGTCCGGCCCAGGAGGCACCACCGCAGGCAGCACATCCCCTTTTTTAAGATGGGCCTTGGCGATTGAGGCCGGCACATACCAGCTGGGGCGGTATGCCTTGCGCTCGACCCGCATCTGCCCCGTGGGGGAGGGACGATCCTCGGTGCCCACACCAACCGGGTAGGTGGCCACGGTCAGCGAATCACCCGTGCCCTTGAAGGCAAACAGACGCATGGTGGCCAGATTAATCACAATCCCCTTCCTGGTCGTATCCGGCAGAATGAAGAAATGAGGCAGAATCAGCCGCTTGCCATCCTCGGGCAGCCAGATATCCACTCCGGGATTGGCTGCAGTCAGGCTATTCAGACCCAGGCCGTAGTGCCTGGCAATGTCCGGTAGCGTATCCCCTTGTTCAAGACGGACGTAGCGCAACCGGCCGATGATGTCTTCCCCCCTGGCAACCGAAAACTCGTTCTGCTCAAAGGCCTGTTCCTGTTCGCCGGTAGCTGAAGGAAAATCTTCATAGACCGCCGTCATGGTCGCACAGCCCTGCAGCGCGGCAAGCATGGCCAGGAACGCCATGCGACGCAGTGTCGCGGGAAGGGAGGGCAGTCTGATAATCCTGAACATGGCGTGCAAAGGGTCCTTTCAAGGCATCTGGTGTCGGGCGGCTGACGGTTCCTCGGTGCTGCAGGCATAAAAAAAAGCCGGGTTGCCGAATCTCGTGAAAGATATTTCGGCAACCCGGCTGTCTCGGTGAGACCCTGTAGGCTTTCCGCCCCATCCTCGCGGATGGTTTAGTATTATCGTGTACCTGCTATGGCGATTCGTCTTGCTGCGGCGCACCATAGCAAAAGCATCTTGCGGATAGCAACCATTTTTTATCAGCTCCCTATTGTCTGTGGTGTACGGCCCCAGGCAGGTGTCGTGACTGCCGGAAAGGGATATTCATGCAAGCAGATCACCGGCTTCAGGTCTGTTTGATTTTTTTGGTGGCGACTTTGGGAGCTGCGCGGTAACCTGACTAAAAGGAGGGTCGGTATGCGACGACCATGGCATCTGCTCATCCTGCTGCTGGTAGTATCGGTTGGTTACGCCTGTCTGGCGTCCTGCGACAATAACCCGAAAACGGTGAACCAGATGAACGAACAAGCAACGGTATATCCCACGGCATCGGCTGATCAGCTGAAAAAGAAGCTGACCCCGGAACAGTTCAGGGTCACCCAGCAGTGCGGCACCGAGCCGCCCTTCAACAATGCCTACTGGAACAATCATGCCCCTGGTATCTATGTGGACGTGGTTTCCGGTGAGGCGCTGTTCAGCTCCCAGCACAAGTTTGATTCCGGCACCGGCTGGCCCAGCTTCAGCCGGCCGTTGGAGGCGGACCACCTGGTTAAAAAAACTGATACCAGCCATGGCATGCAACGCACTGAGGTCCGTTCCAGGCATGCCGATTCCCATCTGGGCCACCTGTTTGATGACGGTCCGGGGGAGACCGGGCAGCGCTACTGCATCAATTCGGCAGCCCTGCGCTTTATCCCTGCCGGCCAGCTGTGGAGCGAGGGCTATGGCCGGTATGTGCCCGACTTTGAGGCGGCCGGTGTTACCACCGATGCCCCTGCACAGGAGACGGCGCTGCTGGCAGGGGGCTGCTTCTGGGGGATGCAGGAGATTTTGCGTACAATTCCAGGGGTGATCGCAACCCAGGTCGGCTATACCGGCGGCCATCTGAAAAACCCGCGCTATGAGGATACCCATGATTCAAAAAGCGGCCACGCCGAGAGCGTCGAGGTGGTGTTCGATCCACGGAAACTGAGCTATGAAGAGCTGCTGCAGAGCTGGTTCTTCAGGATGCACGATCCCACCACCAAGGACCGTCAGGGCAATGATCGCGGCAGCCAGTATCGTTCAGCCATCTTCTATACAAACAGCGTGCAAAAGCAGGTTGCGGAACGGGTAAAGAGGACCGTGGATGCCTCCGGCCGCTGGAAGGCGCCGCTGGTCACCGAAATTACCAAGGCCGACACCTTTTATCGGGCGGAAGACTATCATCAGGATTACCTGCAGAAGAACCCCGGCGGCTATACCTGTCACTACCTCCGCTAGCACGGGCGGGCATGCAGCAATCACGTCAGGCACCCTATGAATTTTCTGTTCCACATGCTACTTTCCGGTACCGACGATCAACTGTTGCTGGGCAACTTCATGGGTGATTTTGTCAAGGGTAGCCTGCAGGACCGTTTTGCGCCACGGGTGCGTGACGGCGTGCGGTTGCACCGCCGGATTGATTCCTATGCCGAGCAGCACCCGCTCTTCCGGCAGAGTCGCCACCGTCTGGCGCCGGAGTACGGGCTGTATCGCGGGGTGATGGTGGATCTCTTTTACGACTATTTTCTGGTCAACAGCTGGCAGCACTGGTCGGCTGAACCGTTTGACCGTTTTCTTGCCAGGACGCGGGGCGTGGTGGAGGATAATCGTGCCATGTTGCCGACGGCGATGCAGCCGCTGGTGCCGGTGATCTTTGAAGAACTGCTGCCGTCCTATGCAACCATTGAGGGGATCGGTCAGGCCCTCAGCCGGATGTCACGCCGGATTTCCCGGCCGAACCCCCTGCAGGGCTGCGAGACGGAACTCAGCCGTCATCACCAGGCCTTGCAGTCTGATTTTTTGGCCTTTACGCCTGATCTGTGCCGCTTTGCGGCTGATCACGACCTGCTGCTGGTCAAGACAGGGCAGGCATAGCCGTGGGCAGGCATGGTGACCATGACGTAACCCTGGAGTATGATCAGCAGGACCAGCCCTCAGAAGAGGGGGTGGAGGTGCCGCTGGAGCGGATCGATCCGCAGACGTTGCGTCGTATGGTCGCGGCGTTTGTGTCGCGGGAGTGGTCGGAGCTGGCCGATGGCGGTCACAGCCTGGATGACAAGGTCGAGCAGGTACTGCAACAGCTACGCCACAGGCAGGCCAAGGTGGTCTTTGACCTGACCAGCGAGACCTGGAACATCATTCCGATCTGATGCGGCTGCAAGCCGCAGATCTAAAACGGAGGCGTGTATGTCGATGCGAGTGCTGATGGTGGCAGTGGTGCTGGCAAGTCTGGTGACCGCCTGCAGTACGGTGCCGGTGACCGGCCGGGCCCAGCTGAACATGATCCCCGGTTCATCGATGATGTCGATGAGCCTGCAGCAGTATGACCAGTTTTTAAAAGAGAACAAGCTGAGCAGTAACAAGCAGCAGACCGAGCTGGTGCGGCGGGTCGGCCTCCGGATCAGCCAGGCGGTGGAGCGCTACCTGATCGCCAACGGTATGCAGGACCAGGTCAAGAACTACCAGTGGGAGTTTAATCTGGTGGAAGATCCCCAGGTGAATGCCTGGTGCATGCCGGGCGGCAAGGTGGTGGTCTATACCGGCCTGCTGCCGGTGGCCATGGACGAGACCGGGCTGGCGGTGGTGATGGGTCATGAGATCGCCCACGCGGTTGCCGAGCATGGCAATGAGCGGATGAGCCAGCAGTTGCTGGCCCAGGCCGGCGGGGTGGCGCTCTCGACGGCACTGGCCACCCGACCGGCAGAGACCCAGCAGCTGTGGATGGCGGTGTACGGGGTGGGGGCTGAGTACGGCGCGCTGATGCCCTATGGCCGGCTGCACGAAAGCGAGGCCGATCACCTGGGTCTGGTCTTTATGACCATGGCCGGCTACAATCCGCAGGCGGCGGTGTCGTTCTGGGAGCGGATGGCTGCCAAGAAGAGCGGACAGGCTCAGCCGGAATGGTTGAGCACCCACCCATCGGATGCCACCCGGATCAACAAGATCAAGCAGCTGATTCCCGAGGTGCAGAAAAAATACGGCAAGTAACTTCTGGCACAGATTGAAAGGTGGTTTGAGATGCAGGGTATGATGAAACTGGTAGCGGGTTGCATGGTGGCAGCACTGATGGCACTGCCGGTACAGGCGGCAGAGACGAGGAAACCTACGATGACACAGGCGATGACGACAACGGCTTCGGGGCTCAAGTACGTTGATCTGGTGGTGGGCACAGGCGCATCACCGGTGCGGGGCAAGCAGGTCAAGGTGCATTATACCGGCACGCTGGAGAACGGCACTAAGTTCGACAGTTCCGTGGATCGGCGGCAGCCGTTCAGCTTTGTGATCGGCGTGGGCCAGGTGATCAAAGGCTGGGATGAGGGTGTGATGGGTATGAAGGTGGGGGGCAAGCGCAAGCTGGTGATCCCTGCCAATCTGGGCTATGGCGCCCGCGGGGCCGGCGGCGTGATCCCGCCCCATGCCACCTTGCTGTTTGACGTTGAATTGCTGGACGTGCAAAAGTAGCCCGCTCGGGCCACTGCCTGAATTTTCGGAAAGAAACGGAACCTGAAAACATGTTGATGCCTTTATTGGCGGTACTGCTTGGTTTGGCGCTCTTGGTCTGGAGCGCTGATCGTTTTGTGGAAGGTGCAGCCTCGACAGCCCGACATGTTGGCATGTCGTCGCTGCTGATCGGCATGGTGGTGGTCGGTTTTGGCACCTCGGCCCCCGAGATGGTGGTGTCGGCCCTGGCCTCATGGCAGGGAAATCCCGGTATTGCCCTGGGTAACGCCTACGGCTCGAATATCACCAACATCGCCCTGATCCTGGGGCTGACCGCACTGATCAGCCCGATTGCCGTGCATTCGCGGGTGCTGCGCAAGGAGTTGCCGATCCTGTCGCTGGTAACCATTTTCGTGCTGTTGCTGATGTATGACCGTACCTTGAGCAGGCTTGATGGATGGCTTCACCTGGCTGTGTTTGCCGGCCTGATGGGCTGGACCATCTGGGAGGGCATGCGACAGAAGGACGACGCCTTTGGCGAGGAGATGGAAGACGAGCTGCAGGAACAGGCCATGCCGATCAAGCGGGCCCTGTTCTGGCTGATAGTAGGTTTGATACTGCTGATCGCAAGCTCCCGCATCCTGGTCTGGGGGGCGGTGGCCATTGCCCACCAACTGGGGATCAGCGACCTGATCATCGGCCTGACCGTTGTGGCGGTGGGCACCTCGCTGCCGGAACTGGCCTCCTCGATTATCGCGGTCAGACGCAACGAGCACGACATCGCCCTCGGCAATGTGCTCGGCTCCAACCTGTTCAATACCCTGGCGGTGGTCGGGATTGCCGGTACGATTCGGCCGCTTGGATTTGATCCGAGTGTGGTTTCACGGGATATGCTGACGATGACGGTACTGACGGTCTCACTGTTCCTGTTCGGCTACGGTTTCCGCGGTCCGGGCAGGATCAACCGGATCGAGGGGGCGCTGCTGTTGGCCTGTTATCTGGGGTATACGGCCTATTTGATGACCAGCGTGTTTGGGCAGGGGAGCTGATTCTACTCTATTTGTAGGTTGCTCAGTAGCAAGGCAACCTCCCGCAGGCCGGGAGGTTGCCTTTTTCATCTGTGTGCCATCAAGGGCAGGGCGTATCCGGTCTGCTTACCCGTTCGATCATCAGCTGCCGGTCATGACGTTCGCGCAGGATCTGCTGGTTGTGCTGCTCCATGTCACGGGCTGCCGCAGAAAGCTGATAAGTGGTCAGTAGTTTGTTTGTGATAAAGTAACTGCCGAGCGGTTTTTGCAGGCTGCGCTGCAGGCGGAGCAGCTGCACCACCTGGAATTCGGCCAGAAACCCCAGCTTGATGGCCCGTTCGCCGAACTGACCGCTAACGGTTTTTGATTCCAGTATCCGCTGCACCTCGGTGGCGCTGAGCAGCTTGGCCTTCAAGGCAAGCGCGCCGAGCGGCGGGCGCATCGCCTGCTGCCAGACCAGGGCCTGCACCAGCGCTTCGTAGGGAATCTTGCCGGTGTAGTAGAGGTAGAGCCCGATCCGCAGCGGAATGGTGGGCATCGGGCCGGAATACATGGTTCGTTTGGGACATTTCAGGACTTGCGCCGCTTTTCTGGGCCGTGGGCGGGCCGTTGACGGCTGGGGCGGTGCCTCTTTTGGAGGGCGGGTGCGGGGTTGCGCTTCTTTCGGTTTTTGCTGGGCTATCCGCCGTGCCTCAGCGTGTTTCAGCAGCAGTTCGTAGGCCTCGGTCACCCGCCGGAAGCTGGCCGCCGAACGATCCGGAGTAACGTCGGGATGAACCTGCTTCACGGCCCGGCGGTAGGCCCGCTTGATCTCATTGACCTGCAGCAGCGGGATGCTGGTGACCTGCCCTTTGCCGAAGAGCAGGTTGCAGGCTGAAACCAGTTCTCCATAGGGAAGATGATGTGAGCATTCTGCCATAGCGTGTCTCAGCCCTGTCCGGCGGTTTGTGCATTGTGCGTGCAGATCATTGACGTTTCAACAATACACAAAAACAGGCGTATGTAAAGTCAGCCACCTGCCTGCACGTTCTGCGGTTGGACAAGCTCAGGCAGCTATGGTAAGAAGAAGCACATTTTACTTGTGACCGGGACAGGAAGCCATGAAACAGGTAGCCATTTTTGCCAAGGTGCATGATCCCCGCTGTCAGGGGGTGGCCAGTGAGCTGATCGCCTGGCTTGAAGAGCGCAACTGCGTGCCGCTGGTGGAGGCTCACCTGGCTCGCCACATGGGCTGCGCCAATGGTGTCTCCGAAGAGGAGATGCGCGATACGGCCCAATTGGTGGTGGTGCTGGGGGGCGATGGCACCCTGATCTCGGTAGCCCGCCTGTTCAGCGGTCGCCAGGTGCCGATCCTGGGGGTCAACCTGGGCAGCCTGGGTTTCCTGACCGAGATCACGGTGGAAGAACTGTACCCGGTGCTGGAGCGCTGCCTGGAGGGCAACCTGCGCCTCTCGGAGCGGATGATGCTGGAGGTGGTGGTGACCCGCGGCGACACCGAGCTGACCCACTGCCATGTGCTGAACGATGTGGTGATCAACAAGGGGGCCCTGGCCCGGATCATCGAACTTGAGACCACCGTTGACCGCTACAACCTGACCACCTTCAAGGCCGACGGCCTGATCATCTCAACTCCCACCGGCTCCACCGGCTATTCCATGTCGGCCGGCGGGCCGATCGTGCACCCGGTGATGTGCTGCATCGTGATCACCCCGATCTGTCCCCATACCCTCACCAACCGGCCGATCGTGATCCCTGACCAGGCCGTGGTCAGGATCGTGGTCAAGTCATCCTTTGACGAGATGGTCTACCTGACCCTGGATGGTCAGGTGGGGGTCGAGCTGCAGGAGGGGGACACGGTGGAGGTGCGCCGCGCCGTAAAGACCACTGCCCTGGTGACCTCCCGTGACAAGGACTACTTCTCGATCCTGCGCACCAAGCTCAAGTGGGGGGAACGCTAGAACCCCATGCTGACCTTTCTCTCGATCCGCAATGTCGCCATCATCGAACAGCTGCACCTCTCCTTCGGGCCGGGGCTGAACCTGCTGACCGGCGAGACCGGGGCCGGCAAGTCGATCATCATCGACGCCCTGACCCTGGCCTCCGGCGGCCGGGCCTCGGCCGACCTGATCCGAACCGGCGAGGAGGAGGCGGTGGTGGAGGCGGTCTTTGATATCGCCTGCCTTTCCGGCGTGCGGGCACATCTGGCAGAGGCGGGGTTTGATGACAACGATGAGCTGATCGTCAAGCGCTGCCTGACCCGCAGCGGTCGCAACCGGGTCTTTGTCAACGGCTCGCTGGCCACCCTGGCCCAGCTAAGCGAGCTGGGGCGACGGTTGGTGACGATCCACGGTCAACACGAATCCCAGGCCCTGCTGCGGCCCGAACAACACCTGCAGCTGCTGGACAGCTATGCCGCGTGTGACAAGATACGTCAGGAATTCTCAGCCGCCTACGGTGCCTGGCATAAGCTGTCCGATCAACTGGTCCACTTTGACGAGCAGCAGCGGGATGCCGCCCACCGCCTTGATCTGCTGCGCTACCAGCTGGATGAGCTGACCGCCGCCAATCTGCGGCCCGGTGAGGAAGAAGAACTGCTGGAACAGCGGCAGCTGCTGGTCCATGCCGAGCGTCTGGCCAGCGCCAGCGGCGGCGTGTTCGAGGGTCTCTATGACAGCGACGAAGCCCTGCTGGGTGAACTGCGCCGCATGGTGAGTGTGATCCGCGAGGCCGCCGTCATTGATCCGAAGCTGACCGCAGTGGCAGAGACCCTGGATGGCGCCTATCTGCAGTTGGAGGATGCGGCCTTGCAGCTGCGTGATTATGCCGCCCGGATCGAGGCCGATCCGCTGGCGCTACAGCAGGCTGACGACCGTCTGGATCTGATCGGGCGACTGAAGAAGAAGTACGCCCCCAGCGTGGAAGAGTTGATCAGCCTGCAGGAGCGCCTGAACGATGAGCTGGCGGAGCTGGAGGGACGCTGCCGCTCCCGTGAGGAGCTGGAGCAGGCACTGGCCGCAGCCCGAGAGGCGATGGAGGCACGCGGCCGCGACCTGACAGCGGCCCGTCGCACAGCGGCTGACAAGTTGGCCAAGGCCCTGTCCGTCGAGGTGCACCAGCTGGCCATGCCCCACGCCGTGGTGCAGGTGGCCTTTGAGCCGTTGCCGGAACCCCGCAGCAGCGGCTTTGAACGGGTGGAGTTCCTGTTCTCGCCCAACCCGGGTGAGACCCCGCGGCCGTTGGCTCGGGTGGCCTCCGGCGGCGAGCTGTCGCGCCTGATGCTGGCCTTTAAGCAGATCCTGCCGGAGGGGGAGGCCCCCAGCCTGGTGTTCGACGAGGTGGATACCGGTGTGGGTGGGGCGGTGGCCGGCATGATCGGCCGCAAGCTGAAAAACGTGGCCGCCGGCCAGCAGGTGTTCTGCATCACCCACCTGCCCCAGGTGGCGGCCTGGGCCACACGGCATCTCAAGGTGGAGAAGCAGGTGCAGGACGGGCGTACCGTCACCAAGGTCACCGAACTGGACAAGGCCGGTGTGATTGATGAGCTGGCCCGGATGCTGGCCGGTGAGACCATCTCGGAAGCTGCCCGGCAGCACGCTGCTGAACTGATCGCGCAAACAGCCAGCATTTAATCTCTTGACAAGGCAATGTCGGCCATGCTTAAAAATGTACCCATGTTGAACGCACTCTGCTACCGCTCCTTTTTCGGGTTTTTTTGGTATGGCTTTTATTTTGGGCCGTCTGCCCGGGCAAGCGTGTACGCAGCGTAACCACCAAACTACACAGCTGAAAGCCGGGGCAGACGGAATGAGAGTCGCCCCGGCTTTTTCCGTTTTGTTCAGCGCGTAAAACGAACCAAGGCCGGGGGGGTTCCTCCGGCCTTGTGTTTTTGGCGCAAAGGGGAGACGAAATGATCGTGGTCATGAAGGCAGGGGCAGGTAAGAAGGAGCGGGACGAGGTGCTGAAGCGGATCAAGGAGCTGGGCTACAAGCCCCACGTGATTCACGGCACCACCCGGGACGTGATCGGCGCCATCGGCGACGAACGGGGCAAGCTGGTGCTGCAGTCCCTGGAAAGTATGCATGGGGTGGAGAGCGTGGTGCCGATCCTGCAGCCCTACAAATTGGCCTCCAGTGAGGTCAAAAAGGAGACCAGCCAGGTGCGGATCAGCGACCAGCTGGTGATCGGCGGTAAGCAGGTCGTGATGATGGCCGGCCCTTGCTCGGTGGAGAATGAGCAGCAGATCATGGAGACGGCCCGTCTGGTCAAGGCGAGTGGTGCCCACGTGTTGCGGGGCGGCGCCTTCAAGCCGCGCACCTCGCCCTATTCGTTCCAGGGGATGGAGGAGGAGGGGCTGAAACTGCTGGCCCAGGCCCGTGCCGAGACCGGTCTGCCGGTGGTGACCGAGGTGATCAACCCGGAAACGGTGGAGCTGGTGGCCTCCTATGCCGATATCCTGCAGATCGGTGCCCGCAACGCCCAGAACTTCGCCCTGCTGAAGAAGGTGGGCCAGTGCGGCAAGCCGGTGTTGCTCAAGCGGGGTATGGCCATGACCATCCAGGAATTTTTGATGAGCGCCGAGTACATCATGAGCGAGGGCAACCAGGGGGTGATCCTCTGCGAGCGGGGTATCCGTACCTTTGAGACCGCCACCCGCAACACGCTGGACCTGTCGGCCATCCCGGTGCTGAAGGGCAAGACCCACCTGCCGGTGGTGATCGATCCCTCCCACGGCACCGGCAACTACCACTACGTGGCGCCGATGTGCTACGCCGCCGTGGCGGCCGGGGCCGACGGCCTGATCGTGGAGGTGCATCCCGATCCGGAGCGGGCCTCCAGCGATGGTCCCCAATCCCTGAAACCGAAGAAGTTCGAGGCGATGATGGCGCGGTTGCGGCTGTTTGCCGAGGCGGCCGAGCGCACCCTGTAAATACTACTGCGGGGCCTTAACCATGGGCGTCCGGTGCGTCGGGGAACTGGGCGGCGATCTGGCGCATGGTGTCGATGCTCTCCAAAAAGACCTCGATCAGCTCAGGGTCGAAGACGGTGCCGCTGTCTTTCTTCAGCTCCTCCAACACCTGATCCTCATCCCAGGCCGCCTTGTAGCAGCGGCGGTTGGACAGGGCGTCATACACATCGGCGATGGCCACGATGCGGCCGAAGAGGGGGATCTCTTCCCCCCTTTTGCCGCGGGCCGTGCCGTCAGGCTGCTCAAAGCCTGGCAGCGGTGTGAGGGTGGCCAGGTCGATATGGCCGGGATAGCCGTTGCCGTTCCAGTGTTCGTGGTGGTTCAGGGCCACGACCGCGGCGGCCTCGTCCAGTTCAGAGAAGAGGTCGGGGAACAGGCGGGCGCCATGGACGGTATGCAGCTTCATCAGGTCGTATTCGTCCGGGGTGAAGCGTCCCGGCTTCTTGAGGATCGTGTCGGAGATGGCCACCTTGCCCACATCGTGCAGCATGGCGGCCATCCGCAGGATATCGCGACTGCGGTCCACCTCGTTGCTGTCCAGGCCTTTGCGGGCTGCCCAGCCCTCGTACAGCGCCACCGCATAGGCTGCCACCCGGTTGACGTGGGGGCCGGTCTCCTTGGGGTCCCGCAGCTCGGCCATCCGGTTCATGCGCAGGATGATCTCGCGGGTCATCTTGGCCCGTTCAATGGCGTTGGCGGCGGTGACGGCAAAGTAGTGGATGCCGCTTTCGTCATCGTCCTGAAACGGCACCACGCTGCTGTCCGGCAGTTTGGCGTTGATCAGCTGCAGCACCCCCACCGTATCGCCCCGCATACTGGTGAGGGGAAAGACCAGCTGCGAGATGGTGCGGTAATTGGTCAGGGCGTCGAAGGAGCGGTTGAAGGAGTAGGGGGCGCTGTCGTCCAGCTGGTAGACATCGGGGATGTTGAGCATGCTGCCGGTGGCAGCCACGTAGCCGGCAATGGAGCTGTTATCCACCGGAATAGTGATGTTGGTGTAAACTGATTTACGATGCGACGCCAGTTGGCTGTGGACCGTGTCGTTCTGTGAGTAGCGGGCGTAGAGCCAGCTGCCCTCTTTGACGTAGATCGTGCCGGCATCGCAGCCGGTGAAGCTGCGGGCCTCGGAGAGGATCTTTTCCAGCAGCAGATCGATATCCTTGATCTGCGAGATATCCAGGCCGAATTTGAGCAGCTGCTGCAGAGTTGCGTTGTAACTTTTCATGGTCGTCTCCTGCCCTCCAGAACAGTGCTAGTGTACCCCAACCCCGTTGTTCTGCAACCGACTATCGCGGTCCCACTTTCCGATTGCAGCACCGTGTGCGATGCACTAGGATGGGGCACCATTCCCTTGCGAGGAGTAGGCCATGCTCCCCATCCGTTGCCGTGCCCTTATCTTTTGTTGCCTGTTGTTGTGCGCTGTGCCCGCTTGGGCCGACCAGCGTAGCGACCCCCGCGAACAGGCCCTTGCCGATGCCCTCGATCTGTGGCGTGAAGGGCGCTTTGAACAACTCTACGATTCCCTTTCCCATCGCAGTGGCATGACCAGAGAGCGTTTTGCCCAGACCATGCGCGACGCCGCCCGGCGTCCAGCCTGCTGCTTTACCAAGCTGCGCGATTTCCGGCTGATTGAGGAGCGCAAGACCACTGCCAAGGTCTTTGCCCGGGTCGGCATGGAGGGCAACTATGGCAGTAGCGATGGCAGCCAAAGCCGGGAGTTTACCCTCGATCACGAAGAAAACCGCTGGAAACCGCGCCTGAGCGAGATCAGGGCCCTGTCCGGCCAGACCAAGAACAAGCGCAACTAACCTACCCTGCTGCATACCAAGGAGCTGTGCATGTCAGACCTGGACGATTCGTTGTCGGTTACGCCTCTCAATAGCCAACACCGGGCCTTGGGTGCCCTGATGGCCCCTTTTGGCGGTTGGGAGATGCCGATCCAGTACGAGGGGATCATCGCCGAACACCGCTGGTGCCGGGAGCAGGCGGCCCTGTTCGATATCTGCCACATGGGTGAGTTTCTGTTCAAGGGGGATATCCGGGCCAGCGGGCTGGAGGAGCTGTTCACCTTCTCGGTGGCCGCCATCCCGGTGGGGCGTTCCAAGTACGGCTTTCTGCTGAACGAGCAGGGCGGGATCATCGACGACCTGATTGTGTTCCGTTTTGCCGAGCAGGAGGCGATGATCGTGGTCAACGCCGCCACCGCCCCTCACGATTTTCAGGTGATCCGCAGCCGTCTGACCGGCGGCAATCTGGTCAACATCTCCGCTGCCACCGCCAAACTGGACCTGCAGGGCCCCCAATCCCGTGGGGTGCTGAGCGCCATCTGCGGCGAGCAGCTGGCCCAGCTGCCTTATTTCAGGTTCATCTCCCTCGACCTGCTGGGGGTTCCGGCCGTGGTCAGCCGCACCGGCTACACCGGCGAGCTGGGCTACGAGATCTTCCTGCCGGCCGCCAAGGTGGCCGAGCTGTGGCAGTTGCTGCTGGCCGACCCGCGGGTGAAACCGGCCGGGCTGGGGGCCCGCGACCTGCTGCGGCTGGAGGTGGGCTACTCGCTGTACGGCAGTGATCTTGACGATCAGACCACGCCACTGGAGGCCGGTCTGGAAGGGTTTGTGAATTTTGACAAGGATTTTGTGGGCAAGGCGGCCTTGCTGCAGCAGCAGGCGGCAGGCGTGGCACGGCGCAAGATCGCCTTTACGGTCAGCTCCCGCCGGGCGCCGCGCCACGGCTACCAGATCCAGGCCGACGGGCGCACCATCGGCGAGGTGACCAGCGGCGTCTTTTCACCCATGCTGGGCTGCGGCATCGGCATGGGCTATGTGCAGGCCGACCATGCCGCGCTGGGCACGGCGTTGACCGTTTGTCAGGATCGCGTCACCCTGGAGGCCACGGTCTGCAGCCTGCCGTTCTATAGCGGCGGTTCATTACGGAGCTGAATTCTGACTGGAGTATGAAAGGAGCCATTCAATGAAAAACATCATCTGTCTGCTCGTCGTTGCCCTACTGCTGTCAGTTGTTCCCGTCTTTGCCGCAGACCCTATCCGCGAGGGTTGGTGGGAGGTTTCCACCACCACCGTGATGCCCGGCATGCCGATGCAGCTGCCGCCCAGCGTGATCAAGCACTGCTACAGCAAGGAGGATGTCAAGGATCAGGCCAAGGTGGTGGCCGGCGGCAACAAGGATTGCAAGATGACCAGCTACAAGGTTTCCGGCAACAAGGTGACCTGGTCCATGGTCTGCACCGGCCAGAGCGCCGGCACCTTCAGCGGCGAAACGGTCTTCAGCCCCAACAGCTATGTCTCCACCATGAAGATGAAGTCCCAGGGCCAGAACATCAGCATGAAGATGAACGCCAAACGGCTGGGCGACTGCCCGAAACGATAATCGCACAACAGCATCCCATCTAAAGGAGACACGCAGCGATGAGTATCTATTTTACCAAAGAGCATGAGTGGGCCAGGGTCAACGGCAACCTGGCGCAGGTTGGGATCAGCGAGCATGCCGCCCATGAACTGGGGGACGTGACCTTTGTGGAGCTGCCTGCCATCGGCAAGCAGGTCAAACAGGGCGAGGTGCTGGCGGCCATCGAATCGGTCAAGGCGGCCAGCGATATCTACGCCCCGCTGTCCGGGAAGGTCGTCAAGGTTAACAACGTACTGGACGGGGCCCCTGAGCAGGTCAACGAAAGCCCGGAACAGTCCGCCTGGATGCTGGAGCTCGAACTGAGCGATCCGGCCGAGGTGGGCGGCCTGATGAACAAGGAACAGTACGACGCCTATCTGAAGACCCTGTAGGAGCGTTCCATGACCAGCCACTACTGTCCCCATACCCCGCAGGAGATCCGGGAGATGCTGGACGCCATCGGCGTGGCCAGCATCGAAGAGCTGTTCGCCCCGATCCCGGCTGAACTGCGGGCCAAGACCTTCAATCTGCCGGCCGGCAGGTCCGAGTTCGAGACCTTGGCCCGGATGCAGGAACTGGCGGCCGACAACTGCAGCCAGCTGTCCCTGTTCATCGGCGGCGGCTGCTACGATCACCTGATCCCGGCTGCGGTGGACCACCTGGCCGGCCGGGCCGAGTTCTACACCGCCTACACCCCTTACCAGCCGGAGTGCTCGCAAGGCACCCTGCAGGCCCTGTTCGAGTATCAGACCGCCATCTGCCGCCTGACCGGCCTGGAGGTCAGCAACGCCTCGCTGTACGACGGCGCCACCGCCCTGGCGGAAGGGGCCCTGATGGCGCTTAGGGCCACCA
>DFYU01000023.1 GCA_002383415.1 Geobacter sp. UBA4074 | reverse complement strand
TCAATTTTCAATGCCGATTGACATCGCAACTGCTCATCGGAAGATCCGGCAAATTTTTGGCAAGCATCGTTGAGACGCCGGCGTGGGTGCAAAGCCATCCGTCTACAGCGTGTGCCACCCTGAATCGCCCCACGTGCGGGATCATCATGTTGGATATGGGTTTCAAGGAATCCGGGAGTCGCGAGTATGGTGGCCAGCAGGGTTTGTCGGTATAGGCGAGGTCGTGATTGCCCCAGAGCAGGGTGGAGTTTGATCTGAGAATCAGATCCAGGCACTCGAGCTCTTTCTGGAGCGTCGAGCCAAAATTGAAGGAGTCAACAAGGTCACCGAGAATGACATGCTCGATGTCGGGCCTGTATTCCAGGAAGATCCTGGCCTTTTTGATATCGCCGTGTATGTCGGAAATCACAATTGCCATAGGCTTTGATGTGCTTCCTGGTCAGTTGGGTGCACGAAAGATTACGTCACGGGGTGTATTTGGTCAAGGAGGGCGTTTGTTGAACTTTTGGGCCGCCATTGAACCATAAGCTGTCCACGGCCTATTGAACCATAAAATGGCCATTTGGCCATTTTATGGTTCAGGTCACAGCCCCTCAGTTCAAAAGTAATGCTTTGTTCTTGACAGTCTCTTGACGACTGGTATAGTTTGCCGCAAAGTGGAAAAAAGTGGTAATAGGTGGAAACGAGGGGAAGGGTGGCCATGTTTGGCGGTGAATGCCTGACAACCATAGATACCAAGGGGCGGACCAGTATCCCGGTGCGGTTTCGTGAGGTGCTGTCCCAAGGTTTTGGTGACGAGCGTTTTGTGATCACCAAGGCCTCCCCGGTTGATTTTGGCGACGGCAGCTACGGTCGTGGGCTCTCGGTCTATCCACTTTCAGAATGGCAGGAGCTGGAGAAGAAGATTCAGGCCAATGAAGGCGGGTTGGCGCTGGCGCAGTTGAACAGCCTGAAGCGTCTGGTGCTGGGGCCTGCCCAGGAGTGCTCGGTTGACAAGCTGGGCCGGGTGCTGATCCCGCCGGCCCTGCGGCTGCATGCGGCGCTTGAGCGCGACCTGTATTTTGTCGGCATGGGCAAGCGGTTCGATGTCTGGGGCAAGGAGACCTACAGTCGTGTCAACGCCCAGGATGAGCGCAACTTCCCCCAGGATTCGGCAGCGTTGGCAGAGCTCGGTATTTAGGTGGAATCGTTCTCCCATTACTCGGTCATGGCAGCCGAGGTGTTGCAGTATCTGGCCCCCAGGCCTGGCGGCGTTTATCTGGATGGAACCCTGGGGGCTGGTGGTCATAGCGAGTTGATCCTTGAGGCCAGCGGTCCGGATGGTCTGGTGTACGGCATCGATCGTGATCCGTCGGCCTTGGCGGCGGCAAGCCAGCGCCTGGAGCGCTTTGGCAACCGTTTTCGACCGCTGCGGGGCAGCTTTGGTGATCTGGCCGAACTGCTGGCAAGCCAGGGCGTTGGGGCAATCGATGGGTTGCTGCTGGACCTGGGGGTTTCATCGCCCCAGCTGGACCGTGCCGAGCGTGGTTTCAGCTTCAGGGCCGATGGACCGCTGGATATGCGGATGGATCCAAGCCAAGGCGATACGGCGGCTGATCTGGTGAACAGCCTGTCGGAGCGGGAGCTGGAGCGGGCCATCAAGGAGTATGGCGAGGAACGTTGGGCCCGCAAGATCGCCCAGCGGATCGTAGCAGCCCGCCAGGAACGGCCGTTTGAGACCACACTGCAGCTGGCCGAGCTGGTGGAGCGCACCATTCCGCGCAGGTTTCAGGAAGACCGGATCCATCCGGCAACCCGTACCTTTCAGGGGCTGCGGATTCTGGTGAACAGCGAGCTGGAGCAGGTAGAACAGGGCCTGCAGGCCGGTATTGACCTGGTCAGGCCGGGGGGGAGGCTGGTGGTGATCTCGTTCCACTCCCTTGAGGATCGTATCGTGAAGCAGCGTCTGCGAGATGCTGCCAGTGGCTGCCGGTGTCCCCGGCAGCTGCCGCAGTGTGTCTGCGGACAGAAGCCGTTGCTGCGGGTGTTGACCAGTCGGCCGGTGATGGCTGGTGACGCGGAGCTGGCAGAAAACCCCCGTTCGCGCAGCGCCAAGTTGCGGGCAGCGGAACGGTTGGCTGGTTGATGGAAGGAGGTGGCCGATGAGTACGGCTAAATTTGGTTATGACAAGGTGGCGATCCCGGCCCAGATCGGGTTGGATGTCTCGGCTCACCGACTTGATATTGTCAGGTTCCTGATGGTCTGCATGGTGCTGTTGACGATTGTCTCGATCTTCCATGTCTGGTCACGCTTCCGGTTGGTGGAGTTGAATCTGCAGATCAACGAGGCCTCGCGACAGATGAAAGATCTGGAGCAGGAACAGAAACGTCTCAAGCTGGAGGCCGAGTCGTTGAGCACACCGGCCCGGATCGAGGCGATCGCCAAGCGGGACCTGGGGATGACGGTGCCGCTGGAGCAGCAGGTGGTAGTGGTGAAATGAGTAGCGACAGCGAAGAAGCCTGGGGACGGCCATGAAAGATCAGCGGGAAAAATGGACCAGAGTCCGGATTATCATACTCGCCGGTCTGTTTGCCTGCTGTTTTCTCGTTGTTGGTGGCCGGAGCTTCTGTCTGCAGGTGCTAAAGCACGATCAACTGGTCAAGCTGGCGGAGCGTCAGTATAACCGCACCGTGCCACTGGTGCCTGCCAGGGGCGGCATTTACGACCGCACCGGGGCGCCTTTGGCGGTCTCGTTGGAGATGGACTCCCTGTATGCCGAACCACGGCAGGTCAAGGACCCTCACGGCACGGCCACGGTGCTGGCACCGCTCTTGGGCGAATCACAGCAGGCGGTGTTCAAGAAGCTAACCCTCGAGAGAGGCTTTGTTTGGCTGGAGCGGCGCATGGCGCCGGATACGGTGCGCCGGATCAAGCAGCTGAAACTGGCCGGGATCGGCTTTGTTAAAGAGAGCAAGCGCTTTTACCCCAACTTTGAGGTGGCCTCCCATGTGCTGGGTTTCACCGGCATTGATCCGGAGGGGCTGGAGGGGCTGGAGCTACGCTACGATGCCACCATTCTGGGCAATACCGGATATCTGGTGACCGAGCGCGATGCCTTGGGCCGTGACGTGGCCCCGCACGAGACGGTGGTCAAGGACGCCTCTCCCGGCAGGAGTCTGGTGCTGACGCTGGATAAGAACATCCAGTATCTGGCTGAAAAGGAACTGGCCAAGGCGGTGCAATCCAGTGGCGCCAAGGCCGGCATGGCGGTGGTGGCGGAGCCGGCCACCGGCAAGGTGCTGGCCCTGGCCAACTATCCGACCTTTAATCCCAACTCGTTTTCACGCTACACCCCGTTTCAGTTGCGTAACCGCAGCGTGGTCGACAGTTTTGAACCCGGTTCAACCTTCAAGATTTTTCTGATGGCGGCAGCCATTGAGGAAAAGCTGGTGCGGCCTCATGATCAGGTTAATTGCGAGAACGGCAGCTACGTGTTCGGCGGCAGGACCATTCGTGACGACCACCCCCAGGGCAGGATTTCGGTCAGCGACGTGTTGCGTTACTCCAGTAACATCGGCTCGGCCAAGATCGGATTCAGGCTGGGCGATGACCGTCTGCATCGCTACCTGAAGGCCTTCGGGTTTGGCGAAAAGACCGGCATTGATCTGCCAGGGGAAACCGGCGGCGGTCTGCGGCCGGTTTCGCGTTGGTACGGTAGCGATCTGGCCACCATCGCCTTCGGGCAGGGGGTTTCTGCGTCGGCGATTCAGCTGGTGAGCGCGGTTTCTGCTGTGGCCAACGGCGGTATGCTGATGAAGCCCTATCTCGTGGAGCGGGTGATTGATGATGCCGGCCGTGAACTGAAGCATTTACAACCCCAGCCGGTACGCCGGGTGATCTCGGCCGATACGGCAGCCACGGTGACCCGCATGATGGAGACCGTGGTGGCCACTGGAGGCACCGGTACCAAGGCCGCTATTGAAGGGTTTCGGGTGGCCGGCAAGACCGGCACGGCCCAGAAGGTGGACCCGGTCAGCAGGGGCTATTCAGCCACCAAGCGCACCGCCTCGTTCATCGGCTTTGTACCGGCCGAAAAGCCGCAGCTGACCATTCTGGTGGTGATCGACGAACCGAGTACCAGCCCCTATGGCGGCGTGGTGGCGGCACCGGCCTTCCGCGAGATCGCCTTCAACACGTTGTGCTACCTGAAGGGGACCAATGGTGGCGCAACCACACCAACCATGCAGGTGAAGGCGGCTCCGGCGCAGCCGGCAGTGCCGCAGGCGGCAGCACTGCGCGAGCTTGAGCCGGCGCCAGAAGTCGGTGAAGGCGGAAGGATCGACGTGGCCGGCGCCGGCACGGTAATGCCGGATTTTCGGGGTATGAGCATGCGGCGGGTGCTGCAGGTGATGGAAAAACGGCAGATCAATATCCAGCTGCGCGGCAGTGGTCGCGTGATCGAGCAGTACCCGCAACCAGGGCAGGTTATCAGGGGTGCCGATGAGATCTGGGTCCGCCTGGTGCCGGCGGCATAAAAAGGAATGACCATGCGCCTACAACAACTGCTGGAGACCATAACGCCACTCTCGATGAGCGGTGATGCCCAGGTTGAGATCGGCCAGTTGACCTGCGACTCGCGTCACGTGCAGCCAGGAACGCTGTTCTTTGCCCTGCCGGGCGCCACGGTGGATGGCCATCAGTTTATTCAACGTGCCGTGGAGGCCGGGGCCAGCGCCGTGGTGCTGGAAGATGCGACCCAAGCGCCGTCAACCGTACCGTGGGTGCAGGTGGCGGATGGCCGGCGGGCTATGGCGTGTATGGCTGCCCGTTTCCATGGTGATCCGACAGCGGAACGACCCTTGGTGGGGATCACCGGCACCAACGGTAAGACCACCACCACCTACCTGATCGAGGCGATCCTGGCCGCTGCCGGGAAGCCGGTCGCTGTGCTGGGCACCATCAGCTACCGTTTCGGCGCCACGGTGATCGACGCCAGCCATACCACGCCGGAATCCACCGAACTGCAGGCCTCCTTTCGTCAACTGGCCGCTGCCGGTGCCCAGGGTTTTGTGATGGAGGTCTCCTCCCATGCCCTGGAACAGAAGCGGGTCGACGGCTGCCACTTTGACGTGGGGGTCTTCACCAACCTAACCCGCGACCACCTGGATTACCACAAGACCATGCAGGCCTATCAGGCAGCTAAACAGCGCCTGTTCAGCGAACTGCTGCGACCGGACGCCGTCAAGCCGCGACGTCGGGCGGTGATCAACCTGGATGACCCTGTCGGTGCTGATTTCGTGCGGTCAGCCGTCTGCCCGGTCATCAGCTACGGCCTGGCCTCCGATGCCGATGTGACCGTACGGGAGCTGCGTTCGTCGGTTGACGGTATCCAGGGTATCTTGGTAACCCCGGCCGGTGAGATCGAGTTTAGCTCCGGGCTGGTGGGACGTTACAACCTGTCCAATATCCTGGCTGCCGTTGCTGTCGGCATCGCGCTGGAACTGCCACTCGCGAGCATCAGCCAGGGCATCAGCCAGCAGGCCAAGGTGCCGGGGCGGCTGGAGCGGGTGCCTAACCAGCGTGGTGTCACCTGTCTGGTGGATTATGCCCACACCGGTGATGCCCTGGAGAATGTGCTCACCACCCTGCAGGAGCTGGCCACCGGCCGGATCATTACCGTCTTTGGTTGCGGCGGCGACCGCGACCCAGGCAAGCGTCCGGTGATGGGTGAGATAGCCGTCCGGCTCTCGGATTTTGCTGTGGTGACCTCAGACAACCCGCGCACCGAGGATCCGTACACGATCCTGGGTCAGATACGGGAAGGTATCATGCCGCTGGCAGTGCGTGAATATAACCTGAGCGAGCTGGAACACGGCGTTACGGGCAAGGGTTTTACCGTGCTTGAGAACCGTCGCGAGGCGATACGGCTGGCCGCACGGTTGGCCAAGCCGGGGGATATCCTGCTGTTGGCCGGCAAGGGGCATGAGGACTATCAGATCTTGGGCACCATCAAGTACCACTTCGACGACCGAGAAGAAGCGGCTGCTGCACTGGGAGAGAGGGCCTAGTATGTTCAGCGTTGCCGAACTGGCAGCTGCAACCTACGGTCGCATAGTCGGTGACGGCAGTCTCGCGGTCAGCGGCATCAGCACCGATTCTCGCAGCGTCGTGACCGGCGAGCTGTTTGTGCCGCTGCGGGGCGAGCATTTTGACGGCCATGACTATCTGGCGCAGGTGGCTGCGGCCGGAGTCAGTGTCTGTCTGGCTGAAGAGCGTTGGTTGAAACAGCACGAGCTGCCGGCCACCCTTACCTGCGTAGCGGTCAAGGACAGTCTGCGGGCCCTGGGAGACCTGGCCGCAGCGTACCGTCAGCGCTTTGAACCGCTGGTGATCGGTGTCACCGGCAGTAACGGCAAGACCACCACCAAGGAGATGCTGGCCAGTATCCTCAGGCTGACTGGTCCTGGATTGGCCACCGAAGGCAACCTGAACAATCTGATCGGCTTGCCGCGGATGGTCTTTCGGCTGCAGGCTGAGCATCGCTGGGCCGTGCTGGAGATGGGGATGAGTGAGCCGGGCGAGATCGACCGGCTGGCGGAGATTGCCCAGCCTAAGGTGGGGATCGTATTGAACGCCTTTCCGGCCCACCTGCAGAGTATGGGCAGTGTTGATGCGGTGGCCCAGGCCAAGGGCGAACTCCTGTTCCGGGTCACTGATAATGGACTGGCCGTGGTCAACGGCGATGACCCCCGTGTTGTCTCGCTACCCCAGAACCCGTCTGCCCGTCGGATCAGCTTCGGTATCCGGCGTGGTGAGGTGCGGGCCGAAAATATCCGCGCCCATGGCGCCGAGGGGCAGAGCTTCACCCTGGTGAGTCCGAAGGGCACGACAGAGGTCAGACTGCAGGCCTGCGGCAGTCACAATGTCTACAACGCTCTGGCAGCAGCGGCAGCGTTGCTGGACGAATTGCCGCTGGCAACCATTGTTGAGGGGTTGGCCCGTTTCACCCCCTATAAGGGCCGCTTTCGGATCGAACAGGCCGGTCCCTTGACCCTGATTGATGACAGCTACAACGCCAATCCGGCCTCCACCGGCGCAGCCTTGGCCACCCTGGCTGAGATCAAGGGCACTGGCCGGGCCTTTGTGGCCCTGGGCGATATGTTGGAGTTGGGTGGTGACGAGGCTGAACTGCACCGGCTGGTAGGGCTGCAGGCCGCACAGGTGGCAGACCAGCTGTATCTGATCGGTACGCTTACGGCCCACACCGCCGAAGGTGCGCGGGAGGCAGGCATGGCTGCCGATTCGGTCTGTAGCGGCTGCGATCATGCAGCCGTGGCCAATGACATTATCGAACGGGCCCATCCCGGCGACCTGATACTGGTAAAAGGTTCACGCGGCATGCGCATGGAAAAGATCGCAGAACTGATCCGGCAGCACTACGCCTAGGAGAACGAGGATGCTTTATCACCTGTTTTATCCATTGGCCAGCAATCTGAAGATCCTTAACATCTTCAAGTATCTGACCTTCCGGAGTATCTACGCCATGATCACGGCGCTGGTGGTCTGCTTTGTGCTGGGGCCCTGGATCATTCGCAAGCTGGAGGGGTTGCAGGCGCGGCAGGTGATCCGCACCGACGGCCCGGAATCCCACCTGCAGAAACAGGGCACTCCCACCATGGGCGGGGTGATGATCCTGGCGGCCATCATCCTGCCAACGCTGTTGTGGGCCGACCTGTCAAACCTGTACGTCTGGACCACGCTGTTCATTATTGTCGGCTATGGCCTGATCGGTTTTGTGGATGACTACAAGAAGGTGGTGGAGAAGAACCCCAAGGGACTCTCGGCTCGCCAGAAGATGTTCTGGCAGGTGCTGCTGGCCGGTTGCGTAGCAGTCTTCCTCTATCTGAACCCGGCCTTTAACGAGATGCTGTATGTGCCGTTCTTCAAGAACTTCCACCCCGACCTGGGGCTGCTGTTTATCCCGTTTGTCGTGGTCGTGATTGTGGGGGCCAGCAACGCCGTCAACCTGACCGACGGCCTGGACGGACTGGCCATCGGCCCGGTGGCGATCAATGCCGCCACCTACCTGTTATTTGCCTACGTGGCGGGCCATGCCACCCTGTCGGCCTACCTGCAGATCCCGCGGGTAGTCGGGGCCGGAGAACTGGCCGTGATCTGCGGCGCCATGGTGGGGGCTGGTCTGGGCTTTCTCTGGTACAACTCCTATCCTGCCGAGGTCTTTATGGGGGATGTGGGTTCACTCTCCCTGGGTGGCACCTTGGGCACCATCGCCGTGCTGACCAAGCAGGAAATACTGCTGGTGATCGTGGGCGGCATCTTCGTGATCGAGGCGCTTTCGGTGATCTTTCAGGTGGGCTCCTACAAATACCGCGGCAAACGGATCTTCCGCATGGCGCCGATCCACCACCACTTTGAGTTGAAGGGAGTGGCGGAACCGAAGATCATCGTCCGCTTCTGGATCATCACTATCATCCTGGCCCTGGTGGCCATATCAACCCTGAAGATGCGCTGAGATGGAACTGAACAATAAACATATTACTGTCATGGGCCTCGCCAAGACCGGCGTGGCCTGTGCCCGTTTTCTGGCCAGTCGCAGCGCGCGGGTGACCGCCACCGACCTGCGGGACGAGCAGGCCCTGTCTGGTGTGCTGCGGGAGTTGGCTGGGCTCGGGATCCGTTTTGTGCTGGGACGTCATGAGGAGGCTGATTTTGCCGAAGCCGACCTGGTGGTGGTCTCTCCCGGTGTGCCCCAGGAACATCCGCTGTTGGCAGCTGCCAGGGCCAAAGGGGTAGCGATCATCAGCGAGGTGGAACTGGCGGCCCGCTGCATCACGGCGCCCCTGGTGGCGATCACCGGCACCAACGGCAAGACCACCACCACCACCCTGGTTGGCGAACTGTTCAGGGCCAGCGGTTTTGCCACCTACGTAGGCGGCAACATCGGTGACCCGTTGATTGATCTGCCGGCCAGCGGTGAGCAGGTGGATGTGGTGGTGGCCGAGATCAGCTCCTTCCAACTGGAATGGATCAAACAGTTTCGGCCCACGGTGGCGGCCCTGCTGAACCTGAGCGAGGACCATCTGGACCGTTACGCCAGCTATCAGGACTATATCAACGCCAAGTTGCGCATGTTTGAGAACCAGGGGCCTGAAGACTATGCCGTGGTCAACCGTGATGATGAGCGGGTCTGGCAGGCTGCGCAGGGACTGACCGCGCGACTGTTTCCCTTTAGTCGCAAGCAGATGCTGGATGAGGGTATCAGCTGTCTGGGCAGCGAGATCGTCTATCGTCAGCAGGGGCAGGAACTGCGCTTCCCGATTGCCAGCTTCAAGCTGCAGGGGGTCCATAACCTGGAGAATATTATGGCGGCCCTGGCCTGCGGCCTGCTGCTGGGCTGCGATCAGGCAAAAAGTCAGGCGCTGCTGGAACGGTTTGAGTCGCTGCACCATCGGATGGAGTTTGTGCGTGAGGTGGCTGGGGTGCGCTACTACGAGGACAGCAAGGCCACCAACGTGGGCAGCGTGGCGCCGGCCCTGGAGAGTTTCGACATCATCACCCTGATCGCCGGCGGCAAGGACAAAGGCGGTTCCTACGGGCCACTGGCCCCGCTGGTCAAAGAGCGGGTGCGGCATCTGCTGCTGATCGGCGAGGCTGCCGAGCGGATGGAGCGGGAACTGGGCAGCCTGACCGACACCCGGCGGGCAGCCACCCTGGAAGAGGCGGTGCGTCTGGCTGCACAGCTGACCCCGCCGGGCGGTGTGGTGCTGCTGTCACCGGCCTGTTCCAGCTTCGATATGTTCAGGGATTACGAGGAGCGGGCGCAGCGTTTCATTGCAGCGGTCAAGGAGCTCTGATGGCAGCCGACAAAGGCCAGTTCAGGCTGGCGGATTATGACCTGGTGTTGCTGCTGATGGTGGTGGCGCTGACCTCCTTCGGGATTGTGATGGTCTATTCCGCCTCGTCGGTGATGGCTGCCAAGAACTTCCACGACGGCGCCTATTTTCTGAAACGCCAAGGGCTGTTCGCCCTGGTGGGGTTTGGCGTGGCGGCGGTGGCCATGCGGATTGATTATCACCACTGGCGCAAGCTGGCGGTGCCGATCTTGCTGGTCAGTCTGGCGCTGCTGGTGCTGGTGTTGATTCCGGGCATCGGCGGTAAGGTAAAGGGGGCCACACGCTGGATCCGGTTACCCGGTTTCAACCTGCAGCCGTCGGAGTTCGCCAAGATTGCGCTGATCATGTACATGGCCTATTCGCTGGAAAAGAAGTCGGACAAGATCAGGTCGCTCTCCTATGGCTTTCTGCCCTACATGGTGGTGCTGGCGGCCATGTTGCTGTTGATCCTGAAACAGCCCGACCTGGGGGCGGCCCTGACCCTGGCGGGCGTCGCCATCCTGATGCTGTTCGCCGCTGGCACACGGCTGGTGTTCATTCTGGGGACGATGCTGATGGCGGCGCCGATTGTGGCCTTTCTGGTCTTTCATTCGGCCTACCGCCTGCGCCGGATCAAGGCCTTTATGAACCCGGAACAGGACCCGACCGGTATCGGCTGGCAGATCATCCAGTCCAAGTACGCCTTTGGCGCCGGTGGCCTGTTCGGTCAGGGGTTGGGGGAAGGCAAGCAGAAGTTGTTCTATCTGCCCGAGGCTCACACTGACTTCATCTTGTCGGTGGTGGGGGAAGAGTTGGGCTTTCTTGGTGTGGTGGTGATTATCGGCATGTTCTTTATCCTGGTGCAGCGGGCCATGCGGATCGCCATGGCGGCCCGCGACCCCTTCGGGCGTTTTCTGGCCTTGGGGATCGCGGTCCTGTTTGCCATCGAGGCCAGTGTCAACATGGGGGTGGTCACCGGTCTGTTGCCCACCAAGGGGCTGGCGCTGCCGTTTCTCAGTTACGGTGGCAGTTCGCTGCTGATCAGCCTGCTGGCGGTGGGCATTCTGTTGAACATCTCGTCCGGCCTGAAGTTAACGCCGTTGACGGAAGGAGCTGCATCATGAGGCTGATCATTGCCGGTGGCGGTACCGGCGGCCATCTCTTTCCCGGCATCGCCGTGGCCGAAGAGTTCCTCAGCCGTGATCCGGCCAACCAGGTGCTGTTTGTCGGCAGCAGCCAGGGGATCGAGGCCCGTACCATCCCACGTCTTGGCTATCAACTGGAATTGATCTCGGCGGCCGGCATCAAGGGCAAGGGCAGCCTGGCCAAGCTGAAAGGGGCCGCCATGCTGCTCTACGGCTATGCTCAGTCACGTAGAATTCTGCGCGATTACCGGCCTGATCTGGTGATGGGGGTTGGCGGCTATGCCTCGCTGCCGATGGTGCTGGCGGCCCGTGGTCTGCAGGTGCCGCGCTTCGTGCATGAGCAGAACGCCCTGCCCGGCATGTCCAATAAGCTGCTGGCCAAGGTGGCCGACCGCGTCTTCATCTCGCTGGACGAGGCAGCCAAGTACTTTCCGGCCGACAAGACGGTGCTGACCGGCAATCCGCTGCGGCGGCAGATACTGGAACAGCTGGCGGGGAACCAGGTGGGCCGCACAGAGCCAACGGACGGTCAAGGCCAATCCTTTCACTTGTTCGTCTTTGGCGGCAGCCAGGGGGCCCATGCCCTGAATGTGGCACTGCCCCAAGCGCTGGCCACACTGGATGCTGCCTACAAAAGTGGTCTGAGGGTGACCCATCAGACCGGTGAAAAGGACTATGAACAGGTCTGTGCCGCCTATCGTGCCGCGGGCATAGCCGCCGATGTGCGGCCGTTTATCGATGACATGGCCAGCCAGTACCGTTTGGCCGATCTGATCGTCTGCCGGGCCGGGGCCACCACCATCGCCGAGGTAACCGCCCTGGGCAAGGCCTGTCTGTTCATACCGTTTCCCTATGCCACCGACGATCACCAGCGCAAGAACGCCGAGGCGTTGCTGAAAAAGGGGGCCTGCGAGCTGCTGCTGGAACAGGAGATGGGCGGCAATGGTCTGGCAACGGCCATCACGCGTCTGATGGACAATCCGAAAGAGTTGCAGCGGCTCGGCGACAACGCCGCTGGTCTGGCCCGTAAGGATGCTGCCAGGGTGATCGTTGACGAGATGTTGAATGCGCTAGGAGCGAGGTAGCCCCATGTACGGAAAGATCGAAAAGATTCACTTCGTCGGTATTGGCGGTATCGGCATGAGCGGCATCGCCGAGGTGTTGTTGAACCTGGGTTACAAGGTGTCCGGCTCTGACCTGCGGAGTTCCGATATAACCGAACGGCTGGCTGGCTTCGGGGCCGAGATCGGCATCGGTCACCAGGCCGAGAACCTGCAAAACGTCGATGTGGTGGTGATCTCATCGGCGGTGCATGACGACAACCCGGAGGTGGNNATCCCGCGGGCCGAGATGCTGGCCGAACTGATGCGGATGAAGTTCGGTATCGCCATCGCCGGTACCCACGGCAAGACCACCACCACCTCCATGGCGGCCTCGATTCTTGGCCATGCCGGCATCGATCCCACCATCGTGATCGGCGGCAAGCTGAACGCCATCGGCAGCAACGCACAACTGGGCCAGGGCAAGTTCCTGGTGGCCGAGGCCGATGAGTCGGACGGCTCGTTCCTGGTGCTGTCGCCGACCATCGCGGTGGTCACCAACATCGACGCTGACCATCTGGATCACTACTCCGGCATTGAAGAGATCAAGGACACCTTTGTGGAGTTTATCAATAAGGTGCCGTTCTACGGGCTGGCGGTGCTTTGTCTGGATGACCAGAACATCCGCGAGATCCTGCCACGGGTCAAGAAGCGCTATATGACCTATGGTCTTTCAGCCCAGGCCGACATCCGCGCCACCCATGTCAGGCATGACGGTTTCAATACCTCCTTTGTGGCCCACTACAAGGGCTATCGGTTGGGCGAAGTGACCTTTCCGATGCCCGGCCCCCACAATGTGCTCAACGCCATGGCCTGCATCGCGGTGGCCATGGAGTTGGATGTGCCCTTTGCAGCCATTCAGGAAGGCTTTGCCAAATTCGGCGGCGTGGGCCGACGCTTCACCGTTAAGGGACAACCTCGGGGGATCATGGTGGTGGACGACTACGGTCATCACCCGGCCGAGATCAAGGCCACGCTGGCGGCGGCCCGGCAGGGCTGGCCGGAGCGGCGTATTGTGGCGGCCTTCCAGCCCCACCGCTACAGCCGTACCCATGAACTGTTCGACGAGTTCGTGACCGCCTTTTACGATGCCGACGTGCTGGTGCTGACCGATGTCTACGCCGCCGGCGAGCAGTCGATAGAAGGGGCCACGGCCGAGCGGCTGGCCGATGAGGTGAGTCGTCACGGCCAGAAGGACGTGACCTGGATTGGTGACCGGGAGCTGATCCCCCAGCACCTGGCCGGCATCGTCAAAGAGGGCGATATCGTGATTACCCTGGGAGCCGGGAATATCTGGCAGCAGGGTGAGGCGCTGGTCAAGCTGCTCTCGTAAACGGCCCTTTTCCGCCCTGGCTTCGTCAGCCTGCGGAATGTCTTGTGCGGCGTACGGCTTGTGTACGCCTCCGCGCCATTCTTTGGCTGCCAAACCCAGAACGAAAAATTGCTCGTTTACCTGATTAGGAAACACTATGGCAGAACAGGCACAGCACATAGGCGAAGGTTTTCGCGGGGAGTTGCACTACGACGAGCCGATGCAGCGCCATACATCACTCAAGGTGGGCGGTCCGGCTGACCTGTACGCCGTGCCCGAAGACGTTGACGATCTGCAGGCCTTGGTGCGGCAGCTTGCCGAGCAGCAGATACCGTGGCTGGTCATCGGCAGGGGCTACAACCTGCTGGTGCGGGACGGCGGCATCCGTGGTGCGGTGATCTCGCTGGAGCGGTTCAGCCGGATTGAGGCAGTAGGCGATGGACGGATACGGGCCGAGGCCGGTGCCGAAAACCTGGCAGTGGTCCGCTTTGGCCAGCAGCTGGGTCTGGGGGGCATCGGGTTCATCTCCGGCATCCCCGGCACCATCGGCGGCGCCATACGGATGAACGCTGGCGCCTATGGCGAGGGACTCTTGCAGCGTACCGCCTGTATTACGTTGCTGCGTGACGGTGCGGTTTGCGAGTTCTGCATTGACGAACTGGACTACGGCTACCGTCGGCTGGACCTGCAACCAGGCGATCTGGTGCTGGCTGCCACCCTGCAGCTGGTGCCCCGCGACCCGGCTGAGACTGAAGACGAGGTGCGCAAGGATCATGAACTACGGCGCAGCAAGCACAACGTCGGTCATCCCAGCGCCGGTTCGTTCTTCAAGAATCCGTCCGGTCAGGCCGCCTGGCGGCTGATCGACGCTGCCGGACTACGCGGCGCCTCAGAAGGTGGCGCACTGGTGTCGCCGGTACACAGCAACTTTCTGGTCAACAGCGGCAATGCCACCGCAGCTGATTTTCTGAGGCTGTCGGAGCGGGTCAAGGCAGCAGTGCTTGAGCAGAGCGGCGTGGTGTTGGAGGAAGAGGTCAGGATCGTGGGGGAAGAACCATGAAGACGAAACGGATCGGCGTGTTGATGGG
>DFYU01000151.1:286-35347 GCA_002383415.1 Geobacter sp. UBA4074 | reverse complement strand
CCAGCTGGCCGGCCAGCGAATCCGGTGCGGCCTTAAGTGGCGCGCGCAAGGCCTCCATCAGTGGCACATCAAGCCCCGGTACTGGCGGCCCTACGGTTAACGCACCTGCTAGAGCGCCCGCAACCTGGGGATAGGCAGGGACAGACTGCGCCAGCTGGTGATCATCGAACAGCTGACGGAACGGATCAAGGGCACGGTTTTCGGTTGCCAGGCGCACCAGTAGCATCTCGCGCAGCGCCAGCTCAACCTGCAGTGCCTGCGGATAGCCACTCACTGCTGCATGCGGCGGAAAACCAGATTCAAACCCTTCCAGGGCAGCAGTTACCATTGGTTGGCCCAACTCGGCCCCGCCACGCTGGAGGGCCGTCGCCAGCCGCCCCACGTCGCCAAGCTCGGCACACGCTGCAATCAGATAGCGATACACATCCAGCAAGGTCCCGTACAGGTGCAATTGTGCGGCAGTAACCGCTGACGCCGGCTCTTGTCCTGACAGCTGCAGGCAGTTGGCCAGCCGCCGACAGGCAACGATGGGTGGATAGCGGCGCGCCAGGAGCGGAGCCAATGCCTGGTCGAGCTGCAGGGCTACCCGGGCAGCGCCCGAGAGATGGATCGGCAGAGGGAAGTAGGGTAGCAAAAGACTGGCCATAGGTTGTAGTAGGTCCTTTAGGCCTGGCATGGGGGCTGCAGACCAGCCCCCACGGGAAGTGTAACGGTTATTTTTTCTTGGCTGCGGTCTTTTTCTTGGTAGTTTTCTTTGTCACACGTTTTTTGGTGGCTACCTTCTTCTTCGACTTACTCTTCTTTGACTTGATTGCCTTACGCGGGGTCGGGTTAAAATCGTCACGGATGTTGTTCAGCAGGATCGAGGTTTCCACCAGGTTCGGATCAGCCTGCTTGGCTGCTTCCAGCGCCTCGCGGGCTTCGGCCAGACGGCCGGTCTTCATGTACACCCGCCCCAAGGCGTGCAAGGCACGGGCATGATCGCCCTTCAGGGCAACGGCCTGCTTGTAGCTGGCAATGGCGCTGTCATACTCTTTACGGAAATCGTACACCAACCCCAGACGATAGTGATTATTGGGGTCATCCGGCCCCAGCTCGGCCGTTTCCTGCAACAGCAGGACCAGGTCATCATACTGCTTGTTTTTCACATAGATCGTTACCAGGGCGTTACGGCTTTCAACATCAGCCTTGGCCAGCTCCAGAGCGCGCTTGTAATGTTGAATCGCCTTGTCGCCCTGATCCTGATTACGGTAGACCGCTGCCAGTTCACGGTGGGCATCCGGGTTATCCGGAGCCAGCTGCAAAACCGCCTGGTACGACTCCACCGCATGCGGCAGTTCCTTACCCTGCACCAGGATCCTGGCAAGCTTGAGATGGATGTCGGCACTTTCCGGTTTCAGCTTCAAAAACTCTCGATACTGCTCCACGGCCTCCGAGGTGTTGCCGCGCGCCAGCCGGATCTCGGCCAGCCTGAGGCGTGCCTCCGCAAAATCAGCGCGTTTCTCAATGGCCCGCTTGTACGACACCACCGCCTCATCCAGCTGACCACGTTTTTCATACAACAGTCCCAGATTGTAATACACCTCAGGGTTGTCGCTCTGGCGATAGCTGGCCTCACGATAGGCGGTAATCGCCTCCCCTTCGCGGCCAGCCTTGTAATAAAGAGCACCAAGCCGCTCATAGGGTGGCACCGCACCGGGCAACGTCTTCAGTACCGAACGATAGGCCTCCGCAGCCCGATCCACCTCACCCCTGGAGGCCAACTGATCGCCCAGCACAATACCCTCTGGCTGCGGCGCAGTCAAACTGCTGACGACCGTCGCATCTTTTCTGCCGCCCAACAGGCGCTCATACTCGGCCTGTCTGGTGTCACCCTTTTTTTCATAAATATCTGCCAGCAGCAGGTGTACTCGGCTGCTACGGGGATTTGAGACCGCCGTCTTCTGCAGCAGTTCCAGGGCTTTGTCCTGTTCATTTTTTTGCAGATAAAGTTGCGCCAACCCCAGACTGGCATTTTCAGAAGAGGGTTGGGCCACCAGTGCACGACGGTATTCGTCTTCGGCACGACTCAGCTCTCCCTGTGCCTGATACACATCGGCCAGGCCAATCATGACATCGGCATCACCCGGAGACTGCCGCTCAGCCTCGCCCAAATGATAGAGCGCCAGCGGGTAGATCCGTTTTTCCAGCATCACCTTGCCCAGCGCCTTGTGGAAGGCCGGCGACGGCGCTCCCGCCACCCCCTTGGTCAGTTCGACAGCCGCCTCATCCAGCATCCCCCGCTGGAGATACAAGACTCCGAGGCTACCGCTGGCCACCGCAAAGGAAGGCTCGTCCTGCAAGGCGCGCCGGTAGGCGCTGACTGCCGCATCAACGGCACCGGACCGCTCGGCCTGCCTGCCCGCCACAAACTGGGCTGCGGCGCCGTCGGGACAGAGCTCAACAATCCTTGCCTCCTGCATGCTGCGCGTTGTCTCATCCTGCAGGCCCGGCAACTGCTTGGCCAGCTCAAGCGCCTCGGTGCATCCACCCGCGCCAAAATTCCAATTGAAACCTGAAAGCAGCAGAGCCGTGACACCCATCAACGGCAGGGCCACCCATTTTTTGATGTACATAATTGAAATTCCTCGTTTAAAACAAGAGAGTGGCGGCGATTATACACAGTGAGACCAAAAAATACAAACCATTCGGCCGAAGCACTTGCCTTGCTACGGGGCCATGGCATACTATGCACTGCATTAATCGGCAGCCCCAATAGCCGTAATGGACACCCAGAGGAGCACAGGATGAACAGAGACCTTGAGCAGATCATCATGGCAGCCGGCGATCTACCGACTATTCCGATCGTGGCCACCAAGGTGATGCAGCTGATGGAGGATGAAAACGCCACCGCCGATGACCTGGCCCGGGTGGTAGCATCTGACCCGGCCGTGGCCGCCCGCGTACTCAAGATATCCAACTCATCCTTCTACGGTTGTCAGCGACAGATTCAGACCCTGCCCCACGCCATTATGATGTTGGGCTTTGTCACCTTGAAGAGCGTAGTGGTGGCAGCCTCGGTCAAGCAGGTCTACCACCCCTTCGGACTGACGGAAAAACTGTTGTGGGAGCACTCCTTCGGCGCAGGCCTGGCGGCCCGGATCATCGCATCCGATACCCGACTGGTAAATGCAGAGGAGGCCTTTCTGGGGGGGTTGTTTCACGATCTGGGCAAGATCATCATGAACTTTCTGGACAAGGAAAAATTCCAGGAAGTCATGCAACGTTGCTACAACGACGGTATCGACTTCGAGCAGGCGGAGCGAACGCTGTTTCCCTATACCCACGAAGAGGTAGGGGCGCTGGTGATCAAGAAGTGGAACTTTCCCGACCACCTGATGAAGGCGGTCATGGCTCACCACACCCTGGCCCTGACCGAAGATGAAGACCCGTATTTGGTGCGTCTGACCTGCGTGGTCAGCCTGGCCAACATCTTTTGCCATCGCTACGGGATCGGTACTATTGCCGGAGAGGAAGAGATCGACGTTGCGGCAACACTACCGGCCACAACGCTGGGTCTGACTGCCGAAAAGGTTGACGAACTGCTGTTCAACTTTAAAGAGGCCTACGACAAAGATCAGACCTTTTTCACCTAGGTTCCGGAAACCGTATCATCATCTTCGGCCAGGTGCTCAAGAATGGTCTTGCGCAGTTTGCCGCTGGCCCGCTGGCGGGCCTCGTCAGAGATCTGCACTGTGTCATCCTGCTCGTCCTGCTCACCGTGTCCGGTCTGCCAAGCCGTCGGCCAGAATCGCTCCCGCGCGGGCTTCCGCCGGTCAATCTCCCCAGCCTTAACGATACCAGTCACCGCTTCGGTCATATCCCCCTCCTCGGCATGGCAGTTGATTTCCTTGGGCTTACCAAGGTATATTCACGAACCATGCTACTACAAACAGATCGAGTAACGCCATGATCCGACCAATTCTCACCTTTCCCGACCCGGTGCTCAAACAGAAGGCAACGCCGATTACCGTTATCACCGATGAAGTCCGCCAATTAGCCCAGGACATGGCCGAAACCATGTATGATGCCCCTGGTGTCGGCCTGGCAGCACCGCAGGTCGGCGTGCTGCAACGGCTGATCGTGATCGACGTGGCTGCCAAGGATGAGGCGCCACAGCTGATCACTGTTATCAACCCGGTCATTGTCCAGGGCGAGGGTGAGGTCTACGAGGAGGAAGGCTGCCTGTCGGTGCCCGACTTCTCGGCCAATGTCCGGCGCTACGAGACGGTGGTTGTCAAAGGGCTGTCCCTTGACGGTCAGGAACGGGTCTGGCAGGCCGACGGCCTGTTAGCCATCGCCTTTCAGCACGAGATCGACCATCTCGAAGGGACTTTGTTTGTTGATCGGCTATCGCCGCTCAAACGTGAACTATTTATTAAAAAAGCAAAAAAACGGGGTGCACTGTGACCGGCTGGCGCATCATCTTCATGGGCACACCGGCTTTTGCCTGCCCAACCTTGCAGATTCTGCTGGAGCGCGGTGAAAACGTGGTCGGCGTCTTTACCCAGCCCGACCGCCCCAAGGGACGTGGCCAGAAGCTGCAGCCGCCACCGGTCAAGGAACTGGCCCTGCAGCACGGCATACCGGTCTATCAACCACTCAAGGTTCGTGCGCCTGAGGTAATCGAACTGATCCGCGACCTGAAGCCGGACCTGATCGTGGTGGTGGCCTTTGGTCAGATCCTGCCCAAGGCGCTGCTGGATATCCCGCCCCAGGGCTGCGTCAACGTGCACGCCTCACTGCTGCCCCGCTACCGTGGTGCAGCCCCCCTGAATTGGTGCATCGTCAACGGCGAGAGCGAAACCGGCGTGACCACCATGCTGATGGACGTCGGGCTGGACACCGGACCGATGCTCCTGAAACGGGTGACCCCGATCGGCCCGGATGAAGAGATCACCTCACTGCATGACCGGATGTCGGTCTTGGGCGCAACACTGCTGGGCGAAACCCTGGACGGTCTCAAGGCCGGCAGCATCACCCCCGAACCGCAGGATGATGCCCAGAGCTGCTACGCCCCGCTGCTCAAGAAGGAAACCGGCCTGATCGACTGGAGCAAGCCAGCCAGCGAAATCCATAACTTAGTTCGAGGATTGGCCTCCTGGCCCGGTGCCTACACCTTTCTGCAGGATCAGCCGCTCAAGGTTCACCGTACCAGCCTCGGCAGTGGCAGCGGTCCGGTCGGCACCGTGCTGAGCGCAACGCCTGAAGGGATTGAGGTGGCCTGCGGCCAGGATTCTCTGATGATCAGAGAACTGCAGGCCGCCGGCAGCCGTCGCATGGACGCCGCCAGTTTTCTGGCCGGCCACCCGCTGCCACCTGGCACCAGATTGACCGCCCCCCCGGAGCAAAACCCGTGACCGAACTGCAGGAAACCACCGCTGCACCACGCAAACGGCTGTTCATCGCCCTGATGGGCCTGACCTGCGTCGTGCTGGTGGGACTGATCTTCCTGGCCTGGTGGATACCCAGCCGCGGCCTGGCCAACATCCACCCCGACCTGCCACGGATCGTCGGCCTGGTGGTGCTGGCACTTTCCGGCACCGCCATTCTGGGGACCGGACTGTTGGTGTTGACCACCGCCCTGGGCAAGGACATCTTCTTCACCCGCTTCATGCGGCTGATGGTGATCAAGTTTCTGCTGCCGGTGATCGAGTTTGTGGGCAGGATTCTGGGGCTGGACAAGGACCGGATTCGTCAGTCGTTCATCGCCATGAACAATTCGCTGGTGATCTCGCAGCGGTACAAGGTGCGACCGGACCGGATTCTGATTCTGCTGCCCCACTGCATCCAGCTGTTCGACTGCGAGATCAAGGTGACCGGCGATGTTAACAAGTGCGTGATGTGTGGACGCTGCGACATCAAGGGGTTGGTGGAGATCGGCAGGAAATACGGCATCGACATCTCGGTGGCCACCGGCGGCACCCTGGCCCGCAAGGTGATCGTCGAAAAACGACCCAAACTGGTGCTGGCCGTGGCCTGTGAGCGGGATCTGACCTCCGGCATCAAAGACTGCTACCCACTGCCGGTGATCGGCATCCTTAACCTGCGCCCCTATGGCCCCTGCTTCAACACCGTGGTGGATGCAGCCGCCATTGACGACGCCCTGCAACAGGTGTTGGAGCTGCCGACAGCCGCCTCAGACAATCCGTAACGAATCCAGCTCAGGCTCCTGCAGGTCATTCACCACCGTCAACTCGCTACGCCGTCCGTCCTTCTGCACACTCAGCCGGCCCGGCTCCCCCTTGGGCGCCTTGGTATAACGCAGCAGTATCCGCCCTGCCAGCTGTATCGCAGTCTGGTCTGGCTCACCAACCAGCAGCACCAGTGGCCCGCCGCCCTCGGCCCAACGCAAGGTCGTCTCTCCCTGACCGATCGACGCCAGGATATGCTCGTTGTCGGCGCCATCCCGCCCCACCACCAGCTTGCACGCATCCGACAGCCGGAAATGCCGCCCGGTCCGCAACAGATTGAAATCCCGAACTTGTGGCTGACACAGGTGGTCCAGCAGGTCCTTCACCTTGGGCATATAGCTTTCCTCGGCCAGTAGACAGCCACCACCGGGCTGAGGATACTCATCCACCCCCAACTCGGCAGCCAGCCGCATCTGGTCTTTACGGCCACGACCGCGGATCGCCGGCAACTGCTCCCGCTTGACCCACCCCTCGGCCTCCGGGATGGTGGTTTTCAGATACTTGGCCGAGAGTGGCCGCAGCAGCAGCCCGCCCAAGCCGCACTCACGATTGATCAGATTGAGGGTGTCCAGACGCTGGCTCATCGGCCGCTGGCCCACCACCTCGCCGGTAAACACAAAATCAGCCTGGTGTTCGGCCATCAGCTCCCGGGCGCAGCGCAGCATGAAGGTCTTGCAGTCGATGCAGGGGTTAAGGGCGCTGCCGTAACCGTGACGCGGGTGACGCAACATCTCGAGGAACTCCTCGCCCAACGGTATGGAACGGAACGGGATGTTGTAGCGCGCAGCATAACGGGCCGCCACCGGCTCACCATCCAGGGTCGGAGAACAGCCGAAAAAGGGAGAGGTAAAGTTGATGGCCAACACCTCTATCCCCTGATTTTGCATCACCTTGGCGGCCAAGATTGAATCGAGACCACCGGAAAACAGCCCTAAGGCACGACGTTGTTGCATTACTTTTCCTGTCCGTTGCTCGAAAAAAGAAGCGAGAAATTTTTCGTCCTGCTTGCGGCAATCAAACAAAGGCGCGGAGACGTACCGTTCAGTACGTCGCACAAGACATTGTGGAGATTGACGCAAGCAGGGCGAAAAAGAACCGCTTCATCTACATCTCCACTCGCGTCACTACCCCCTGCAGACGCGCAGCCGGCAGCTTGTTGAACTGCACAAAATTGGGGGTCAGCTTCTTGATTACTGCAAACACCTTCCAGATCGGGTTCTGGGTCGTGATATCCTCGATACCGTAGAAGATGACCTTCTCGGTGATGCCGTGGGCGTGAATCAGCCCTTCGATATCAAGCACCTCCATATAACCGGCCTGCACCTCAAATCCCTCCAGGCCGCTGGCCATACCGGTGGTGTGCTGGCACTCCACCCCGAACGGTTCATCGGTCCGCACGATGGAGATCATCACGTTCCGCTCGTAAATGATATTACTGCGGATCACGCAGTGCACCAGGTAGGGCGGGATCACATCCAGGCCACGCACAAAAAACAGCGCCGTGCCGGGAATGTTGCGCCCCTTGGCGTAGATCTGCTCGTATGACAGCGTAAAAACCTCGAGATCCAGCGGTTTCAGGGCCTGATACAGCGCCCGCTGCCCCTTGGTCCAGATCATGATGGTAACAAACGGCACCGCAGCCAGGATGATCGACCAGTAGGCGCCATGGGGGATCTTGGAGAAGGTGGACACGAAGTAAACCAGATCAAGTAACGCCACCAGCACCACGATCGGCACCTTCCACTTTTTCATGGTCTTGGAGAAGATGATGATCATCATGGTGGCGGTGATGGTCATGGAACCGGTTACTGCCATGCCGTAGGCCGCCGCCAGGTTCTCCGACTTCTGGAAGAAAAACATCACAAAGATCACGGCGATCATCAGGGCCCAGTTGATGGCGCCGATGTAGATCTGTGACTGGATATGGGTCGAGGTGTAATCGACCTTGAAGAGCGGCATCAGACGGGTGGTGATACCCTGATAAACGATGGAGAACACGCCGCTGATGATCGCCTGGGAGGCGATGATGGTGGCCATGATGGTCAGACTGAGAAACGGAATGTACAACAGTGGCGCCTGATGCTTGACCATCGAGAACAGGATGTTTTTCGTCTCGGGATGCTGGGCAATGAAGGCGCCCTGGCCCAGATAGTTCAGGTAGAGGGCGAAGAAGACGAAATACCAGGCCCGCACGATCGGCTTGCGTCCCAGATGCCCCATGTCGGCGTAGAGTGCCTCGCCGCCGGTGGAGCAGAGGATCACCTCCGACAGCACGATGTAGCCGGCAAAGCCGTTATGATAGAGGAACTCAAAGGCGTAATGGGGGCTGACCGCCTTGAGGATGCTCGGCATCTCGGCAATCGAGCCCAGGCCGGAGACCAGCAGCGTCACAAAGTAAACCGCCATGATCGGGCCGAAGATGCCGGCCACCTTGTCGGTGCCGCGTGACTGGAAGAAGAACAGGGTACAGGCGATCAGGGCCGCAATCCCCACCAGCAGCCATTGTTTCATGCCGGACAGGGCCGGGATCAACAACAGACCTTCCACTGCCGACAGGATCGAGATGGCCGGGGTGATCACGCCGTCACCCAGGAGCAGTGAGACCCCCAGGAAGGAGAGGAAACCGGCAAAGGCCAGCATGCGGCCTTTTTTCAGCAGCTTGATCAGGATCTCACGCAGCACGATCTCGCCGCCCTGGCCCTTGCGCCCCAGCGACATGGCCAGCCAGGTGTACTGCACCGTCACCAGGATGCTCATGGTCCAGAAGACCAGCGACAGGATACCGTAGACGTTTTCCAGGGTCGGTCTGGTCAGGGTAAAGACAATCGTCAAGGTATAGATCGGGCTGGTGCCGATGTCGCCAAACACCAACCCTAAGGCCTTGACGATCCCGCCCCAGAAAGAATCGTTTTCCTGTTGATGTGACATACCACTCCTAAAACTGGCAGCTCACATCTCCACGCGGGTGACCACCCCCTGAAGCCGTGCTGCCGGCAATTTATTGAACTGGACAAAATTTGGTGTCTGACGTTTGATAGTAGAAAACAGCTTCCAAAGCAAGTTATTGGTGACGATATCCTCCACCCCGTAGAAGATCACCTTCTCCTGCACACCATGTTCCCGCAGTAGCGACTCAATATCGACGTGTTCCATATAGCCGGCCCGAATCTCGAAGGCATCCAGACCGCTGGCCACGGCGATCTTCAGTTCGGATTCAAGGCCGAACGGCTCATCGGTCCGCACCACGGAGATAAAGACGTTACGTTCGTAGATGATATTGCTGCGAATGATGCAGTGTACCACGTAGGGCGGCACCACGTTGTATTCCTTGACAAAAAACAGGCCGGTGCCGGGAATATTCCTACCTTTGGCGTAAATCTGCTCATAGGACACCTGAAACACATCCAGCTCGAGAGGCCGCAGCGCCTTGTACAGGGCCCGCTGACCGCGGGTCCAGACCAGGATCGTCACCAACGGCACCGAGGCCAGGATCAAGGACCAGTAGCCGCCATGGGGCAGCTTGTACAGGTTCGAAAACAGAAATAGAAAATCAACTGCCGTGACAAACAGGGCCAGCGGCACCTTCCACTTCTTTGTGGTACGAGAGAAGATCATCACCATCATGATACCGGTGATGGTCATGGTGCCGGTCACGGCCAGACCGTAGGCGGCGGCCAGGTTTTCCGACTTCTGGAAAATCAGCATGATCAGGATCACCAGCAGCAACAGCAGCCAGTTGACCGAGCCGATATAGATCTGCGACTTCAGCAGCCGCGAGGTATAGTCGACCTTCAGCAGCGGCAGGATACGGGTGGTAATTCCCTGATAAACAATCGAATAAACACCGCTGATCAACGCCTGGGAGGCGATCACCGTGGCCAGAATGGTTAGTACCAGGAATGGAATATAAAGCCAGGGTGCCTCCCATTTCACCATGCCGAACAGCACACTCTTGGTCTCGGGGTGATGCAGCAGGAAAGCGCCCTGTCCAAGGTAGTTTATCACCAGGGCCGCAAAGACAAAGTACCAGGCATGCCGGATCGGTTTGCGCCCCAGGTGCCCCATGTCGGCATACAGCGCCTCCCCGCCAGTGGCGCACAGGATGACCTCCGAGAGCACAAAAAAGCCCATCAGCCCGTTATGCAGCAGGAACGAAATCGCATTATGTGGGCTCAGTGCCTTTATAATTTCTGGATGAGAAGCGATGCCGACCAGCCCCGAAACGGTCAGCGTCCCAAACCAGAGCAGCATGATCGGCCCGAAGGCACCGGCTACCTTATCGGTCCCCTTGTACTGAAAGATGAACAGCCCTACCGCAATGACGGCGGCAATCAGGATCAGCAGGCCGTGTCCCATCCCTTCCAGACCTGGGATCAGCACCAAACCCTCCACGGCCGACAGGATCGAGATGGCCGGGGTGATCACCCCATCCCCCAGCAGGAGAGCCACCCCCAGAAAGGAGAGCAGCACCACGACCGACAAACGGCGCCCCGGTTGTAACATCCGCGAGAGGATCTCTTTCAGCACGATGGTGCCCCCCTCACCCTTGCGGGAGAGCGACATGGCCAGCACCGCATATTCGAGATGCACGAGAATAACCAGGGTCCAGAAGATCAGCGAGACGATCCCGAAGATATGTTCCGAGGTCGGCTTGGTAAGACCAAAGATAACGGTAAGTGTGTAGATCGGGCTGGTGCCGATGTCGCCAAACACCAGTCCCATCGACTTGACAACGCCATTCCAAAAACCTTCCTGATCGTGCTGCATACCCAAACTCCCTTCATGTCTGGCTGCGAACATGCAAGGGCCGTAACGAAAAAACGCCGCAGGCTCTCGCCAACGACGTCGATCGTCCGATGCCCTTCCAGATGCCTACGAGGTTAGCTGACGGGCTCGGGATTGGAAGTTCCCTATCCGGCACCATGCCGGAATACGCCCCACCTGACTGGGTCCCCCGCATCCGTTTCCCTGAAACGGATCTCGGCTGCTTGTAGTGATGCAGCGGACAATACTCCTTTCAGTAAAACTGTCAAGTATTCCCTCCACTGCCAAAAGCTGCTACCATGACCATGATTTCACCATACACCAAAGGGACTGCCCAGCCGCATGCATACACGTTTTTTCAAGGTGGACCGCCAGCAGCATGTCTATCTTACCTTTTTGGCCGAGGCCCACGAAGGGCTCTGCACCGTCAGCACCGTGGATCAACAACAGGGGATCGTCAAGATCAGTGCGCCGCCAGGGCGGGAACAGGAAGTAGATCAATTTATCCAGGCACTTCAGCAAGAAATCGGTATGTGCGAGGTATATGACGTTGTCTAGGTTCCACCCTCGCAGCACACTGCTTGCTCTGTTGCTCTGTTGCTCTGTGTTCCAGCATGCCTCAGCCCAGGTGCTGCCCGGCATTGATATCCTTGCCCGACGCAACTTTGACCTGCTGCAGGGCAAGCGGGTCGGCCTGATCACCAACCAGACCGGCCGCTCCGCAAATGGCAGCAGCACCATCGACCTGCTGGCGGCGGCCTCTGGCGTACAACTGGCCGCCCTGTTCTCCCCCGAACACGGCATCCGTGGCGAGGCCGACGTCAAACTTGCCTCCGGTGTCGACCAGCGCACTGGCCTGCCGATCCACTCCCTGTACGGCACCAGCTGCCGCCCGACACCGGAGATGCTGACCGGCATCGAACTACTGGTGTTCGACATCCAGGACATCGGCGCCCGCTTCTACACCTACATCGGCACCCTGCACCACGCCCTGCGGGCCGCCAAGGCGCAGGGAATCCCGCTGGTAGTGCTGGACCGGCCCAGCCCGATCAATGGCACAGCCGTGGCCGGCGCTGTACCCGATTCAGGCGAAGTCGCCCAACGCCTGGCAGCCGACAGCACCGGCTGCCGCTCCCTGACCGTCACCCACCCGATCCCGACCCGCCACGGCCTGACCATGGGTGAACTGGCCCGCCTGATCAACCATCAGGCAGGCATCAACGCCGCGCTGCAGGTAGTGCCGATCGTCGGCTGGCAACGTGACATGGCGTGGGACGCAACCGGCCTGACCTGGATCAATCCCTCACCCAACATGAAGGATCCGATGGCTGCCCTGCTGTATCCCGGCCTGGGCATCCTGGAGGCCACCAACCTCTCGGTGGCCCGCGGCACCGACTTCCCGTTTCACCGTTACGGCGCACCCTGGATCGATCCGGCGGCCGTCCTAAAGCAGTTGCCGGAGCTGCCAGGATTCCGGTTCAACGCCATCAGCTTCATCCCCACCGCCCCTGGGCACCCCTACCGCAATCAACGTTGCCACGGCATCGAGGTCACGGTCAGCGATCCACGCACGGCCGATCCGATCTTGGCGGGCCTGCATCTGGTGCAAGCCATCTACCGGGCCCACCCTAAGCAATACCAAGCCCACAGCGGCTTTCATGCCATGGTGGGCGACCGCTCCACCTGGGATCGCCTGACCAGGGGCGGGGAATCACCGGAACAGGTACTATCCGGCTGGCAGCAACGACTGGAACAGTTCAAACGACTACGGGAGCAGTATCTGCTCTACATTTGAGATTGACGTCCACCCACCCAAGATGCTAAATTTTACCTTCAACTCTTCAGGAACAAAGGTTTTTCCATGCTTGACATGAAGTTCATCCGCGACCATCTGGACCAGGTCGAACAGCGTCTGGCCAGCCGCGGCGGCGAGTTGTCACTGGCTGGCTTCCGGCAGCTTGACGAGCGCAGACGCAGGCTGCTGACCGAGAGCGAACAGCTCAAGGCACAAAAAAACAGCGCCTCCGAAGAGATCGCCAAGGTCAAGGACAAGAGCCAGGTTGCAGACAAGATCGCTGCCATGAAAGAGGTCAGCACCCGGATCAAGACCCTGGATGACGAACTGAAGCTCGTTGAAGAAGAACTACAGAACCTGTTACTGACTATCCCCAACCTGCCCCACCCCAGCACGCCCATCGGCGGCTCTGAAGAGGATAACGTGGTGTTGCGCAGCTGGGGCACGCCGGCTAACTTTGACTTTGAGCCGAAAAACCACTGGGAGATCGGCGAGCAGCTCGGTATCCTAGATTTTGAACGGGCCGCCAAGATTACCGGCGCCCGCTTTGCCCTCTCCAAGGGGGCCGGTGCCCAGTTGGAACGGGCCCTGATCAGCTTCATGCTGGACCTGCACACCACCGAGCACGGCTACACCGAGGTGTTGCCGCCCTTCATGGTCAACCGGGCCAGCATGACCGCCACCGGCCAGCTGCCCAAGTTTGAGGAAGACCTGTTCAAGCTGGTGGACCCTGATTTCCTGCTGATCCCCACCGCCGAGGTACCGGTCACCAACATCCACCGTGACGAGATCCTGAAGCGGTCCGAGCTACCGATCAGCTACACCGCCTACACGCCCTGCTTCCGACGCGAGGCCGGCTCTTACGGCAAGGACACCCGTGGCCTGATTCGTCAACACCAGTTCAACAAGGTGGAACTGGTCAAGTTTGTCCACCCGGCCGAGGCTGAGGCCGAGCTGGAAAAGCTGACCGGCCATGCCGAACGGGTGCTGCAGCTCTTGGAACTACCCTACCGGGTGATGGCACTCTGCAGCGGCGATATCGGTTTTTCGGCCTGCAAGACCTACGACCTGGAGGTCTGGCTGCCGGGCCCCGGCGCCTACCGAGAGATATCCTCCTGCAGTAGCTTCGGCGACTTCCAGGCGCGGCGGGGCGGCATCCGCTTCCGGGAGGACGACAAGAGTAAGCCGGAGTTTGTGCACACCCTGAACGGTTCCGGGCTGGCTGTAGGACGCACCATGGTGGCAATCTTGGAGAACTATCAACAGGCCGACGGTTCGGTGGTTATTCCCAAGGCCCTGCGCCCGTACATGGGCGGGCTCGAAGCGATCACCATCCCTTAAGCCCTATACGGAGGAGTTGCCGAGTGGTTTAAGGCACCGGTCTTGAAAACCGGCGTACCGCAAGGTACCGTGAGTTCGAATCTCACCTCCTCCGCCATACCTAGACTGCGGCGGGCACTGCCCGCCGTTTTTCATCACACGAGGTGCTACCATGAACACCCGCTTTCTCGATGCCTGTTGGGGCAAACCGGTTGACCGCACACCGGTCTGGCTGATGCGCCAGGCTGGCCGCTACCTGCCTGACTACATGGCGGTCCGCTCCAAATGCACCTTCTTGGAGCTGTGCAAGACGCCGGAACTGGCGGCTGAGGTCACTATCCAGCCGGTGGACATCCTGGGGGTTGACGCAGCCATCCTGTTCTCCGACATCCTGACCCCGGTGGAGCCGATGGGGCTCAAGCTGGACTTCGTGCCGGGACCGGTCTTTGAAAACCCGGTGCGGACCATGGCCGATGTCGAGAAATTGCGGATTCCTGATCCTGAGGCCGATGTACCCTACGTGCTGGAGGCGATCAAGATCCTGCGCCGCGAACTGGCCAACAAGGTGCCGTTGATCGGCTTTGGCGGCGCCCCCTTTACCCTGGCCTGTTACATGGTTGAGGGCAAGGGTTCCAAGGATTGGGCCACCATCAAACGGATGATGTACGCCGCGCCCGAGGTCTTTGCCGCCCTGATGGAAAAGGTGACCATGATGGACATGGAGTACCTGAACGCCCAGATCAAGGCCGGCGCCCAGGCAATCCAGATCTTCGATACCTGGGGCGGGGTGCTGTCCCCCACTGATTATCAGCAGTATGTGCTGCCCTACACCACCAAGCTGATCAACGGCCTCAATCGTCAGAATGTGCCGGTGATTCACTTTGTCAAAGGGTCCGGCACCATGCTGCCGATCGTGCAGCAGGCCGGCGGCGACGTGATGGGGCTGGACTGGCACATCAACCTGGGTACTGCCCGCGACCAGCTGGGTCCGCAGATGGCGGTGCAGGGCAACCTGGATCCGACGGTGCTGTATGCACCCAAGGCCATAATCGAGCAGGAGGTCAAGCGAGTGCTGGACGAGAACGCTGGCCGTCCCGGTCACATCTTCAACCTGGGCCACGGCATCCTGCCCACCGTGCCGCCCGAGAATGCGATCCATATGGTGGAGTGCGTCCACCGACTTTCCCAGAGGTAAACACCTATGTCGGTAACCATGAAAAACGTCGTGGTCTTTGTGACCGACCTGGCCAGGGCCAAGAGCTTCTATGTCGACCAACTGGGGCTGCCGCTGGCCGGCGAGACCCAGATGCTGATGGAGTTTTTCCCTGCGGCCAAAGGCACCACCCTCGGCATCGCACTGGCCCTGCAAGACGCCGCCAAGGCGCTGGTGGGACGCCACACCGGCGTCACTCTGCAGGTCACCGGCATCGACGCCCTTTGCCAACGGCTGAGCGATGGCGGGGCCACCTTCATCGAGCCGCTGGAGGCCTCACCCTGGGGCAAGATGGCCGTAGTGGCCGACCCTGACGGCAACCAATACGCCCTGGTCGAGATGCCGCAATGACCAGCTGCACCGCCTGCATCCAGTCCTAAGCACCCAAGCCATCCGTGGTGCGCCTAGCCTCTCTACTCATATGCCTGACCATACTGTTGGCACTGGTTGCCCCCGCTTGTTCAGCTGCCTTGCCGATGCGCCCCTACAGCGGCATCGGGGTGTTGCAGATCACCAGTGACAGCTTCGGTGATGGCCTGCAGCTCTACGAAGAGCCGGGATTACTACGCTGTGGCACCCTCGCATCAACCGCAGCGCGCCAGCTGACCGCCTGGCTGTTTGGTCCGGGAGACGAGGTGCACCTGCTGGTCACGGCCCGCAAGGGCGAATGGCTGCGCATCGAACGTGACGATGCCGGTCGCCAGGCCTGGCTCTACGGCCTGCGCCGTTGGAACTACGCCACCTGGGAGCAGTTTCTGAAGGGCAAGCAGATCAGTTTTCTGCGCAACGCCCCCCGACAGCAGCTGCAGGTCTATCCGTACCCCGAGGCAGCCAACGGGACCCCGCTGCTCTCCTATGAGCCGATGAAGGTGATCATGGTGCAGGGTGACTGGTCCTATGTCCTGTTCGATCGATTCAACGCCGGCTGGATCAGGTGGCGCGATCACGATGGCCGCCTGCTGGTCGGCCTGACCCCTAGCCCCACCCCAGAAAGCCGTTGACGCCCATACGGCGGTATGCTACCAATGTCACCCATGTATCTGACGATCATCGCTACCACAGCAGCACGAGCTACCACCGCCGCGGCGCGTAACGCCGCGGACCTTGCTGCTGCCTGCTGATCGTCGTCCGTTTTCCGAAGACCGAACAGCCGTGGGCATGCAGCCCGCGGCTGTTTTTTGTTTTAGGCATCTACCATCTTTTGAGAGGAATCTGAAACCATGCGCGTCAATCTGGTACAACCGGGCAGCGGTGAGCTGACCTACGAGATCCGCAACATCGTCAATGTGGCTGAAAAACTGCAAAAATGCGGTGTGACCATCAATTGGGAGAACATCGGCGACCCGATCGTCAAGGGTGAACAGATCCCGAGCTGGATGAAGGAGATCGTTGCCGCAGCGGTGCACGACAACGACAGCTGGGGCTACTGCCACACCCGCGGCGTCCTGAAGACCCGCGAGTTCATCTGCCAGACCACCAACCAGCGGGGCGGCGCCCAGATAACTCCCGATGATATTATCTTCTTCAACGGCCTGGGCGATGCCATTGCCAAGATCTACGGCTGCCTGCAGCCAGAGGCACGGGTGCTGATGCCGTCCCCTTCCTACACCACCCACACCCTGGGAGAGGTGGGACATGCCCAGGCGCCCTCGCTGCACTTCAAGCTTGATCCAGCCAACGGCTGGCAGCCTGACCTGGCCGAGATGCGCAGCCAGATCCAGAATAACCCCGGCATCTGCGCCATCATGATCATCAACCCGGACAACCCCACCGGCATGGTCTACAGCAAAGAGCTGCTGCAACAGATCGTGGCCCTGGCCAAGGAGTTCGGCCTGTTCATCATCTCGGACGAGGTCTATAACAACATCGTCTACAACGGCGAGACCACCGTACCGATCAGCGATGTTATCGGTGACGTGCCCGCCATCTCGTTGAAAGGCATCTCCAAGGAGTTCCCCTGGCCCGGCTCCCGTTGCGGCTGGATCGAGGTCTACAACGGCCAGAGCGACGACCAGTTCCGCAAGTATATCAACCTGATCCTGACCGCCAAGATGAACGAGGTCTGCTCCACCACCCTGCCACAGACCGTGATCCCGGCCATCATGCAGCACCCGCAGTACCAGGTCTACCTCAAGGAGCGGATCTCCCTGTACGAGAAGTCCAGCAACATCACCTACAACTACCTGAAAGAAGTGCCGGAACTACTGGTAAACCGCACCAACGGCGCCTTCTATATGGCAGTGGCCTTCAAAGAAGGCGTGCTGAGCAACAAGCAGAGCCTGCCGATTGAGAATCAGGAGGTGCGGGAACTGGTGGAATCCTTGGTCAACCAGCCCGGCGTCTCGCCTGACAAGCGCTTTGTCTACTACATCCTGGCTGCCACCGGCATCTGCAGCGTACCGCTCTCTTCATTTGCCACCCAACTACAGGGCTTCCGGGTGACACTGCTGGAGCGCAACCCGGCCGAAACTGAGCGGATCTACCAGACCCTCGCGGCCAAGATCAAGGAATACATCGCATCCTGATGACCTGCGGGGAGGCTCGAACAGCCTCCCCGTTTTAGTCTGGAGGTACCGTCCATGCAATTCAATCATTTCGACGCCCAGGGTCAGGCCATCATGGTCGATGTCAGCTCCAAGCAAGCGACCCTGCGCACCGCCGTTGCTGAAGCGCTGGTGCAGCTTTCACCCGAACTGGCAGCACGGATTGCTGCAGGTGGCAGCGCCAAGGGGGACGTGCTGGGGGTGGCCCGCCTGGCCGGTATCGCGGCGGTTAAAAAAACCCCCGATCTGATTCCGCTGTCGCATCCCCTAGCAATTCACCATGCCGCCATCGAGTTCATGCTGGATACCGCCAGCGGAAAACTGCTGATCCAATGCACCGTGCGGGCCTTTGAACGGACCGGGGTGGAGATGGAGGCCATGACCGGAGCCAGCGTCGCAGCCCTGACGGTCTACGACATGGTCAAGGGGGCTGACAAGAGCGTTGTAATCGGCGGTGTACGGCTGCTGTTCAAGGAAGGCGGTAAGAGCGGCACCTATCGCCGTGAGGGAGTGGCAGGCAGGTAGCCTGTCGCTGGAGAGGAACAACCATGGCTGCCCAGATAGAGATCATCCAGGGAGACATCACCACCCTGGACGTTGATGCGATCGTCAACGCCGCCAATAACAGCCTGCTGGGCGGCGGTGGGGTGGACGGCGCTATCCATCATGCCGCCGGCCCACTGTTGCTGGCCGAGTGCCGCACCCTGGGCGGCTGTGCCACCGGCGATGCCAAACTGACCAAGGGTTACAACCTGCCGGCCCGCTTTGTAATCCATACCGTCGGGCCGGTCTGGCACGGCGGCAACCGGGGCGAACCGGAATTGCTGCAGAGCGCCTACCGACGCTGCTTTGATCTGGCGCGGGAGCAGGGCATCACAAGCATCGCCTTTCCGGCCATCAGTTGCGGCGTCTACGGCTATCCGCTGCAGGATGCCGCCCAGATCGCCCTTACGGCCGCTCGTGAGGCTGCTGACAGTGAGAATTTTAAACGGATCATCCTGGTGCAGTTCTCCGAACAGGCACTGCAGGTCTACCAGCAGACCGCGCAATCATTGGGCATCTAAGACAGCGTCCCCAGCTGGCTGCTACAACAGCCGTACCACCAGAAAAATACCGATCATGGCGATGCCGATGGCCAGCTTACCGGCCACCCCCACCGCCAGACCGACCACCGTACCCAGCCCCACGCGGCCAGCCTGGCCCAGGCTGCGCAACTCCAACAACTCACCGACCACGGCACCAATGAACGGACCCAGCACGATCCCCGGCAGACCAAGCATCAGCCCCAACAGGCCGCCCACGGCGGCTCCGACCAGGGCCTTGCGTGAGGCGCCAAACCGCTTGGCTCCCACCAGCGAGGCCACAAACTCCACCAGATAGCTCAGGGCAGCCAACACACCCAGGGCCAGCAGCGTCCAGAGCCCGACATAGGTGAACCCTTCGGCCCAGGCGGCGCAGACCAGACCGGCAAACAACAGCGGCGCACCGGGCAGCGCCGGCAGCACCATGCCGGCCAGGCCACTCAGGCACAACACAAAGGCCAGTATCCACAGCACGATCACCTGCTCCACGCCAGCTCCTTTCTGCACTGCACTCTCACGAGCCGCCCCCTCGGTGGCTCGCGGCCCACTCACGATAGCGCTGCAGGTAGTCGTTGAGTACCCGCTGGCTCTCCAGTCCGAGAAAGCGGCTGTACTCTATCAGGTAACTGCGCAGATAGACCTCGGCCGGAAACGAACCAAAGGCCTCGGTCTCAATATCCTCAAGAAAGCGCGGTTGGATACGGGTCACCGCAAAGATCGCCTGCAGATCAACCCCGAGCCGTTCCCGAATCATCTTGAGCGCCGCACCATCAAAACAGCCGACCTGGGCCAACCAGTCCCGCAACTCTGGGTCCGGCTCCTTCCTGACCACGGTCGTCGCCATTGCCTTGTTCTTTTCGCGTAGGGCATTCAGCTTCTCAAAGGCACGATCCAGGCGCTGCAGATAATCTGCCAGCAACTCCTGGGAAAAATCATCATGCAAGGCGCTGATCTCGATCGAATCACCGGCATACAGCGTCTTTAGGTAGCGGTAACGCCGCCTGATCTGATCCAGGCTGGCCTCTGGCGACAGCTCCATCAGTTCGAAGTACTGGTTAGATTCTTCCATCCAACAGATCCTCCGGCACGTTGAACGGCGTGTCGTGAACGATGTTGTCCGTCACCTGGCGCACCTCTTTGACCACCGGTGAGAGCCGGTTGAACAACATAAACGGCTGCTTGTCGTTGATGTTCTTCTGCACAGCCGGATCGTAACTGATCGGGCCCACATACTGCACCCGCAGCCCCAGAAAATTGACGCAGACGTGCTTCAGGTTCTCACCGGTCAGAATATCCTTTGAACTGCGCACCTCGTTCAAGATCAACTGCACCACAAAGCCGGACATTTCACGGTCGAAAATGTCGGCGATGCGCCCTGAACCTGATCGCAGATGGCTGATCAGATCCTTTAAACTACGGATGTTGTGGGTGGCGCGCTCTTTCCAGGTATCCTGTACCAGGCCGGTCAGGTCGTAGGCCTTGAAGATCGCCTTCAGCTTGCGATAGTAAACACTCTTGATGAACTGATACATGTTTTCAATGGCGGTGATCTCCGGAACGGTCACCACCACCATCTTGTCGGCCAAAAGAAAGGTATCGAGGGTGGTCAGGTGGGTGCCGCCCCCCAGGTCGATCAGGATATGATCGGCCTCCAGGGCGCGGATGTGGCGGAACAGCTTTTGTTTCTGCGCATAGTTGATGCTCTCCGACTCAAGGGAGCCGAGCGAGCCGGTGATCAGCTGCAGGTTGGCGACACCGGTGTGGGCCAGCAGATCCTGCAGGGGCCGTTTTTTCTCAAAGAAATCGGTTAACGAACAGCGCGGCCTGATCAGGCCAAAGAAGTTGTGCAGATTGGCCCCGCCCAGATCGGCATCCAACAGGATGGTCCGCTTGCCCTGTAACGCCAGACAGGACGCCATGCTGCTGCTGAGGAAACTCTTGCCGGTTCCCCCCTTGCCGCCCCCCACCGCCCAGATGGTGGTATGCTGCGCAGAATCTGCCATCACACCCCTGTTTCCTGCATAGTAGTTACGTCGCACAGTATGGCAGCAAATGCAAGTCAAACGAAACCGATGCTGGCCGCCACGAGGGCTGTCAGCAAAACAGGAGAGGCCCGCACGTGATGTGCGGGCCCCGGGTTTTAAGCGAATCTTGGTACCATTTGCATGGTAATCAGGCCAGGCGACTGGCCTCAGGTTACAGGCTTATGTGAGTTGCAAGCCAGGCGGCGTATCCTCCATAAAAACCTCCTGTGTTCAAAACCATTACCAACGGTAACTGCTCTTCTGATCTGATTTAAGGTAGCGCTACCTTTGAATTCATCATAGCTACCTGAGCCCAAAAAAACAGGCTGTTTTTTATTTTTTTGCCGGCGTATAGTAATAAACTGTTGCTCAGCCAACAACGCCTCCCCGCAGTCCTGCTACCTATCCCTCCCTGGCCGAAAAGCGGTCCAGCGGTCCAACCCGTCGCACGTCAATACCCGTGGCCCCGCCCTGCGGATAGACCTGTGCCGTTAAAAATGCCAACTCGGCCTGTTCCTGCTCCTCAGCAACGCTGATCCACCAGCACTTGGGCGTACTGCCGCTGCCGTCACTCCAGCGATACCCACGCTGTTTGAGCAACTCCTTCTTGTCAAAGGGGGCCCCTACGGCGTAGATCCGGCTACTGGCGGCGGCGCTGGCCTCCAGCACAACTTTGAAGACCGGCTGCCCGCTCTGCGGCAGCTGTTCCAACAACAGACCCAGCACCCCTTCGGCGTCATCCAGGGCACGGTGAGCGTTGATGCACCAGCCGAACTTGAACAACAGGTACTCCAGCGAACGGGCCGGCAGCCGTTCTGCCTGCCAGTCGATCTGGGTCACGGTGCATCCCCAGGGAACGGCCGCAAAACAAGGAAAGCGCTTTTCTACAAAGGGCCGGTCAAAGGCAGCGTTGTGGGCAATCACCAGGCTGGCCTGTGCGGCAAGCTCATGCACGGCAGCATCATCGAAACGCTGACCACGCAGCATTTCGTCGGTGATGCCGGTAATCTCCACAATCTCCCTGGCCAGTGGCAGACCTGGGTCCTCGAAACCGTTGTACCGCTGCGTGATCCCGATGATCTCTGCCGTGTCGGGATCATAGGCAAAGGCCACGATACCCAGTTCAATCACCTGATCGTTGGCCTGATCAAGCCCGGTGGTCTCGGTATCCAGACAGAGGGCGATGCGGCTGCCGGCACACTGCTTATGGCTGAAGCGGTGATCACGATCCAGATTGATCTTGCGCAGCACCTGATACTCACCGGTGGCATGCAGGCCGGTAATGGCAATCTCTGCCTCCAGCTGATTGTACGGATAGCTCGGTTTGCTTTTTTTCATGACTGTCCATCCCTCCGCAAACATCCCTCTGGTGCCAGGCAGGCCTTGTGCCAGAACTCCAGTTGCTTGCTACTGACCTGGCCATCCAGTTCTTGCCAGGGGACCTGCGCCACTACCCCGCTCATCAGGTCATAGCCATGTTGCCGGCAAAAGCGCTCGATCGGCACAAACCCGACCGGGCGTGACGGGTGAGCCTCAGGTCTGACCACCGTGGCCAGACAATACTGACTGAAGCGGCCCTCCTCTCCCACCAGCTGCTCCAGCCTGGCCAGCAGGCGGGAGCCCCAGCCCAGATTGCGGTAATCCGCTTGCAACAACAGCTCGCCGATGTAGTAGAACTGCTCCGGCGCCAGCCCTGCGTTACGAAATGGCGCCACGAACGCCTCCGACTCCTGCGCCAGCGGCATGCCGGTAATGGCGCCCGCAACCCGCCCGGCATCCAGCGCCAGCAGCACCAGCCCCTGATCAGCATAACCGCTCAGGTAACGCCGTTCGTCCTCAAGCTGGCCGTCATACAGGTAGGGATATTCCCGAAAGATGTTCAGACGCAGACCGGCCAACTGATCCAGATAATCCAGCACCTGCGTCCCCTTCAGTTCAAGGATCATCATCACGCCACCACCTTTGCTGCCGGGCTGTCCGGCAACCGGATAAACTGGGCCAGGATCAGCGATACGCCACCCAAAACAGCCCCTAACAGAAACGGTATCCGGTAATCCAGCATCCAGAGATAGCCCCCCAGGGCCGGCAGAAAGACGGCGGCGATATGATTGATGGTGAAGCCCACCGCTGAACTGGGCGCAATATCCTCGGGGTCGGCGATCTTCTGGAAGTAGGTGCGGATCGCCACTGCAAAATTGAACAGGATGTAGTCCAGGATATACATCCCAGCCACCACCCACTTGGAGGAGGCGTAGGCGTAGGTCAGAAAGACCACGATCACCCCTGCATATTCGAGCGTACAGAGGGTCCGTTCGCCAAAGGCATTGATCGAGCGGCCGATCAGCGGGTTTATCAGCCAGTTGATCAGGTTGTTGATGATAAACAACACCGTGATGGCCTGTACCGAGAAATGAAACACCTTCACCAGCAGGAACATCGAGAAGACCATGTAGATCTGGCGCCGGGCGCCTGACATGAAGGTCAGGGCGTAGTAGAGCCAGTAGCGTCGCTTGAGAAACATCCGCAGCTTCTGCGGCGGCACATCCCGGTGGCTGGGATCCTGCACAGAGGCCCACAGACCGGCCAGAGCAACCACACCGCCCACCACCAGAAACATGCCGGCGTAGTCCAGCACAAACCCCAGACACCAGATGACTGCAGCGGCAACGATGCTGGTGATGGCTGCCAGACTGCGCAGCTTGCCCATCACCAGCGGCGACTGGTGGGTGGAGAAATACTGCAGGGTCAGCGACTGGTTAACGGTCTCGTAGTAATGAAAGCCGAAACTCATCAGCAGGGTAGTCAGGGCAACACCACTAAAACTGGGGAACAGGCCGGTCATGGCCACCCCCACCCCCAGCAGCACAACCGACAGGGCCGCCAGGCGATGCTCACGAACGATCAGCATCACATAGATGGCGGTCAGGGCCAGGAAGCCGGGAATCTCGCGGATCGACTGGGTCAGGCCCACCTGAAAGCCCTCAAGATGCACCGTCTCCACCGCGAAGTTGTTGAACAGCATCGTGTAGCCCTGCATCCCGACCATCGATGCGGCGGTCAGCACGGCCAGAAAGCGGAACATCGATCGATTGGCATCATTTAGCACACGCTACCTCCTGCCTTACCTGCTAACCCCATATTGCCCTTATCCATACCAAAGCCACCGGCTGACGACAACCCAAACAGAAAAGCCCTCGAATCTCTTCGAGGGCTTTTCTGTATCGCACCGGACTGGTCCGGATTATTGATTGGCGTCCCCTAGGGGATTTGAACCCCTGTCGCCGCCGTGAAAGGGCGGTGTCCTGGGCCGGGCTAGACGAAGGGGACGCATATGGTGAGCCGCGTTGGGATCGAACCAACGACCACCTGATTAAAAGTCAGGTGCTCTACCATCTGAGCTAGCGGCTCGCTCAAGGAATTACGTTTTTACTATTCGAGCCGCTGGATGTCAATCTTTTTTTAAACTATTTTTTCTCAGGCCGCAAACGGGTTTTTCAGTTGCATGGTCTGGTCGCGCCGCGGGCCGACCGAGACCATCACGATCGGGCAGCCGGCCAGTTCTTCCAGCCGCTTGACATAGGCCTGGGCGTTGGCGGGCAGTTCCTCAAACGAGCGCACATCGCAGATGTCGGTCTGCCAGCCGGGCAGTTCCTCATAGACCGGCTCGCAATTCTCGAACACCTCAAGCTTGGCCGGCAGGGTTTCCAGCATCACGCCTTCATAGCGGTAGCCGGTGCAGACCTTGATGGTATCGAAACCAGACAGCACGTCCAGCTTGGTCAGGGCGATGCCGGTCAGGCCGTTAACCCGCACGCTGTAGCGGATCACCATGGCGTCGAACCAGCCGCAACGACGGGGGCGACCGGTGGTGGCCCCAAACTCTCCCCCCACTTGACGCAGCTTCTCGCCGGTCTCGTCCAACAGCTCGGTGGGGAACGGCCCGCTACCGACGCGGGTGACATAGGCCTTGGAGATGCCGATCACCTCGTTGATGGCCCGCGGCGAGACGCCGGTACCGGTGGCGGCGCCGCCGGCACAGGTCGAAGAAGAGGTCACAAAGGGATAGGTACCATGATCAACATCCAGCAACGTGCCTTGTGCACCTTCGAACAACAGCTTCTTGCCGGCCTTGAGCGACTTGTCAAGGGCCAGGGCGGTATCGGCCATGTACTTTTTCAGTATCTCGGCATGATCCTGGTAGCTGCGGTAGATGGCGTTATATTCCAACGGCTCCACGCCCAGACGCTCCAGGATGGCGTTTTTCTCTTCCAGGTTTTCTCGCAGCTTGCGGCTGAAGATCACCGGGTCCAGCAGGTCCATCAGACGGATACCACGACGACCGATCTTGTCCTCATAGCAGGGACCGATGCCCCGGCCGGTGGTGCCGATCTTCTTATCGCCGCTGTTGGCCTCGCGGGCGATATCGATCGCCTTGTGGTAGGGCATGATGATATGCAGCGATTCGGACAACAGCAACGTGCTGTCGTCCTGCAGGCGGCCGGCAGCCTGCAGCCGCTTGACCTCCATGATAAACACCTCGGGGTCCAGCACCACACCGTTGCCGATCACGCAGCGCTTGCCGGCATGCAGCACGCCGGAGGGGATCAGGTGCAACACCACCTTCTCGTCACCCACCACCAGGGTGTGCCCGGCGTTGTTGCCGCCCTGATAACGCACGATCTCGTCGGCGTACTCGGTATAGATATCAACAACCTTGCCCTTGCCTTCATCGCCCCACTGGGCGCCTACCACCACCACATTAGCCATGCGTATCACTCCTGAAACAGGTCATGCTGGCGCAGAAAACCATCCTGCAGCAGCTGTTCTCTGGTTATTTTGGTCTGTTTTCCATCACTGCTGCGCACCAGCAGGCAACCAGCTCCTGGCTGGTCGATCACCAGCATACAACGGATACCGGTGGCGCGCGCATAGTCCAGCGAACTCTCAAAGTCCCGGCGGATGATATCCCGCGCCACACTGAAGCCCAGCCCCCGCAGTACGCGGGCGATGGTCAGGGCCTCCTGTCGGTCGGCGCGCTGGTTAAACAGCAGCAGGTCCCGGCGCGGTTCGCCGCCACAGCCAGCGGCAGGTGCCTCCAGGGCCTGCACCAGCGGCAGCACGTTGCAGGTAAAGCCGGTGGCCGGCGCCGGCAGGCCGTAGCGGGCAGTCAGATCATCATAGCGGCCGCCGCTGAACAGCGCCTCGCCTACACCCGGAGCAAACCCCTCAAAGGTAAGACCGGTGTGGTAATCCAGACCACGGGTCTCCCCCAGGTCGATGGTCAGGTAGCGGGTCACGCCGTGCAGTTCCAGAATCGCTACCACCTCGTGCAGGTTGTGCAGCGCCCGGCAGGAGACCTCATTCTTCACCACCCGCAACGCATCCTCCAGCACCTCGCGGCCGCCGAACAGGCGTGGCAGGGCCAGCAGCTCCTGACGACTCTGCTCCGGCACCGGATGGACAGCCAGCAGTGCGGCCACCGCCGAGGCATCCTTGCGGGCCACCGCCGCCTGCATCTGCTGCAGCGGCTCACCGGTCAGGCCGCTGGCCTCGAACACGCCTCGGCAAAAGGCCACCTGGCCCAGATCAACCGTAAACTCGGCAATCCCCAGACCCTGCATCAGCTCCACCGCCATGGCCACCATCTCGGCATCGGCCTCCGGCGAATCCAGCCCGATCAGCTCAACCCCGGCCTGAAAGATCTCACGGCTGCGGCCCGACTGCAACTCGGCATGGCGCAACACCCGACCACTGTAACAGATGCGGTGCGGCAGTGGCCTGCCCCGCAGACGGGTGGCCACTATCCGGGCAATCTGGGGCGTAATATCGGGCGGAATGGCCAGCATACGGCCCGACTGCCAGTCATCAAAGCGGAAGGTACGACTGCGCAGGCCCTCGCCCATACCGTCGGCCAGCACCTCTTCGAACTCCAGGGCCGGCGGAATGATCCGCTGAAAGCCCCACTGCCCGGCCACCCGTAGCAGCTGTTGCTCGATGGCCGTAATGGTGGCAGCCCGGCTTGGCAGATAATCGGCCACTCCACGGGGCAGGCCGTTATGTTCGGTTCGTGCTTCCACAACGCTACCTTTTTATATGGCGCCAGAACGTCGCGCCTTCAGACAGACAAAAGCCGGAGGAGTATGCCATATCCCCCGGCCGGTGTCAAAACAAAGACCAGCTCATCTGCACCCACCGCGTACAGGCCACAAAAAAGGCGGCACCAAGCGGCGCCGCCTTTCGGCTTAAGACTGCAGCGAGAAACCTACTCCACCTTCTTGATCTGCAAGGCCGTGGCTCCCTTAACGCGCATCACGACGTCCTCGCGTTGGGTCAACTGCAACAGCAGCAGCTCACTCTTCTGCTCATCAAACCAGAAGTCGGGCATATAGTTTTGAGTATCCTTGGTGCGCCAGACCTCTTCCAGGGCTGCGCCGTTCCAGTACAGGCTGTAGACCGCCCCCTTCTTATAGGTCCGCGCGTTACCCAACACAAAAAATCCTTCGTTCTTGCCTACCAAAATTTCCTGATTGGCGGTCACCTGAATGCGCTGGTTTAAAAAGTACCAGCGGTATTTGTCGCCATGCACACGAACCCGGTCAAGGTCTTCCACCTGATAATACAGCTCTGATCCGCCAAAGGCGTCGTTGCTGCGCCACAACTCGTTCTGGTCTTTATCGTAGACCACCAGGTAATTACTTTCGTGGTAGACCACGGTCAAAAGCTCACCGTTGTGGGCCTTAAACTGGTTGAAGCTGTAGATGTTGCCGTAGCGGGGCATAGGAAACTTGTCTTTTTTGACCACCTGTTTACCCTGCAGCTTTGCCTCATAGACATCACCGTAGTACTGTTGCTCACCACGGCCCTGCTCTTGCAGGTACAGCTTGGGCACACCGCCGGCCAGGGCAATGGCCCGGAAGAAATAGGGCAGCTTCTCCGCCAGCTTGATCAGCTTGTTATTCTTCAGCTCCCAGACCTGGGACTCCACCTCACCGCTGCCAATGATGGTCACATACAGTTCGGCCGTGCCGTTACCGTCGCTGTCAACGTAATCCAGCGAGACCACTTTCTGATTGGGCTTGAGCCCGAAGCCGGTCATGGGCCGGCTGTCACCCTGCCACAGAGCCGCCACCGACTGGTTCTGGGCCATAAACAGCAGCCGACGGCCCTTGGCGTCGCTCGGCCCCGCGGCCAACAGGTTGTACATGCCGTCCAGCCGCTTGATCTCGCCGGTGTTCGGTGAGCCGCGATACAATGCCTGGGGACGGATGATGTCACCCTGGGGGGCCCGCTGCAGGTCACCAGATGGTACCGGCTGCGCAGCACGAACGATATCGGCGGGTTGCGGACGGGCCTGAACCACCGGCACCGGCATGACACCAGGAGCAGCGGCCGGAGACGTGGCTGCAAGCGCCAGACGGGGCACACTGCCGCCCTCCAGTTTTTTCAGCAGATCGCTCGAGAGCTTATCGGCCAGGGAACCCACGGCGCCAAACAGCGCCTCCTGGCCCCCTTCACCCTGCACATAACTGCGGCTTACGGTCTGGCCGCCAGCGGTGCGGGCAAAGGCATCCAGGTTATACTGCTTGCCGATGGCCAGGTAGGTGCCGCCAACCACCACCTCCGCCTCACCCGGGCTACTCACCGTCAACAGCTTGTCACTGTTGAGGCGCGAGGCCAACAGCGCCTGCAGTGCGGCCTTGGTGTCGTCCTTGGCGGCCACCCCCACGGCGTTAAACTCACCCACATAGACCCGCAGCGGCCCGGCGGCCAGGGCCGGCACAGCAAGCAGGGTACATATAACCAACAAGAACAGTCGTTTCACGGTCCCTCCATTGCGTTCAAAGCTGATAAAAGCCGCTGGAGTATGCCATATCACCCACCGGCTGTCAAAAGATATCAGGCACAATAAAGGCGGCACGGTAGGCCGTGCCGCCTTTCAAACTACAAACCGCCGTTGCCTAAATTAGAAGGCGTAGGAAGCGGCCAGACGCATGGTCCAGGGGTTAGCAGGGTCGTCATTGGTCCCCACACTGTCACTAAATGCGCCGCCCAGCATCACGTAGGCGCCCTGAGCCTTGAGGGTCAGGTTCTGGTACAGCTTGTAACCAACCTCTACATTCAGTTCGGCACCCAGGAAATCGCTGCTATTGTTAGCAGGATCTGTCCAACCCGAATTGGTTTGAACGTCTGCTGATGCCGGCAGCCAGGCAAAGCCCACGTTGCCGTTGGCGTACAGCTTCTCGGTGATGGTGGCGTCATAACCCATGTGCAGCAGGGCGATGTTGGTGATCGGCTTGCGCAGATAACCATCGGTGGTGGTGCCGCCCAGGGAGGTGTTGCGCACCATCAGCATCATGCCGGACTCGTTGTAGGAGTTCTGTGTAGCAGACGTATTGTCGCTGCTCAGGGTCTGCCAAGCGTGATTGTTGCCGCTTGATCTGTCGTTATCACCGGAGGTGAACAGGAAACCGGTGCGAGCCAGGCCGTTGCCCAGCTTCATCTTGGCCAGGACGTTGGCAGCCATGCCATGGTAATGGCTTTTAGTGGCGCCGTTATGCAGATAGCCGGCCTGCATGGCGGCAAAACCGGACAGGTCCAGGGCACCCAGTTTGGTCTGGCCAAACACGCCCAGCGTATTTACCCGCTTGGCAATTGTAGCGGATGCATCATCACGGTTCAGGTAGTAGGAGAAACCAACCTTGGTGTCTTTGCCCAGGGCAAAGGTGTTGTCGATGGCGTACAGGTCTGCAGACAGATCGCCGCGGTAGCTACCGGCCGTATTCAGATCAGCTTCGTCGTTAAAACGGCTGTAGCCCATACCCAGCGTGTACGCGCCCCGCTTGTAGCTGGCATAGACCATCGGCAGGTCGGCATCCACATACAGACCCTTGAAGGTATCCTTATAGGCCTGCTGACCGGCCTTGACGTTCAGGGCCTTGCCGATGTTGAAGTCCAGGTAAGCGTGCTTCACTACCAAGCTGTAACCATCAGTATCAATGTCACCGCCGTTAAGATCAAGCTTTGAAGTAGTATCTTTTTGTGCGCCCCAGTTGGTGTTCATCTCAAAGTGGGTCACCAGCTTCAGGTCGTCGCTGGCCTTGGCAATGTACTGGATGCGGGTCCGCTGGTCGGTGTAGTTATTGGTGTTAGACTTGTCACGGGTAGGAAAAATACCAACTCCGCCGTTTTCGAAGTTAGACAGGAAGGTCTTGACCGTCATCGTACCGTGGAACTCGTTCTCAAAGGCCATGGCGGGCAGGGCAGTCACGGCGGTCAGGGCACCGGCTGCGGCGATGGTCAGCATCTGCTTCTGAAACTTGGTCATGCGGTGTTCCTCCATTCTGTGGTGTATGTACTGCCAATCAAATGAAAGTGCTTTCTCATGCGGTACAACGTGGATCCAGAACCTGAAGATCTCATCACCACCTTTCGCCGAGATTTTACCTGCAACTACAGCCACTTACAAACACGCATCAATATATTCAACTAGTTATATGTTCTATTAATTGCCGCAAAAATACCATAAATCAAACAAGTGTCAAGCATTAAAACCACCGCCACCCCGCATTAAGCGGGCGCTTAAGAACCATGGCCCGGCTTTTTAATAGTGATAGCGGCAAGCGATCACCAGCACTTCCTGATCAACAATCTGGTAGACAAGCCGATGTTCACGGTCGATCCGCCGCGACCAGCAGCCGGCAAGCTGGTGTTTGAGCGGCTCAGGTTTACCCGTGCCGGCAAAGGGGCTGCGGGTTATCTCATCCAGCAGGGCCAAGATACGCTCGGCGCGTTTGCGGTCGTTGGCCAGCCACCAGCGCAGGTCATCAAGCGCGTGGGGCGTGAACGATACCTTCACTTCAGGGCATCCTCAAGGGGCACCAGCTGACTCTGTCGCGCCTGGGCCAGCGATTCCGTCAAATGGACTGCGTTGGCCCGCGAGGCAAGCAGGTAGTCGGTTTCAAGAAATGATTCGTAATCTTCCTGACTGATGATCACGATATTTTCACCACGGCGTCGGGTCACCACCAACGGCTCATGGTCGTTGCAGACCTGATCCATCACCGCCTTCAGATTTTCCCGCGCCTCGCTATAGCTGAGTGCTCGCATATAACGCCTCCTATTGTACTTATTTTTGTACAATAGTGACTTTACGCCTGTCCGTCAAGCCTTTCAGTGGGCATGGCCCACACCTGCACACTGGCACAGCTCGGTCAGTACACTGCCGGAGCTCTTGGGATGCACAAAGACCGTTTGACTATTATGCAAAATCAAACCGCATATACCTCTTCACGAGAGACGCTGCGTGCCGAGTAAAACAGGGCTGCACGAATATCATCCTCTTTCAAAAACGGATAATCTTCCAGTAGTTCAGGCACTGTTTCGCCAGCCGCCAATTTTTCCACGATCAGTTCAACTGGCATACGCGTCCCTTTGATCACCGGCTTACCGATCATAACCTCTGGATCGCACACGATCCGTTTAAGCAGCCTGGCTGTGTTCATCATACATCCTCCAACGGTATAAACCGGATCCGTTTCCGGGCAATGGTTACAAAGTGGCCCTCAAACTTTTCCTGATACCTTAACAACATATTTTTCAGTATGGTTATTTTGACTCGCACGTTCTGATCTTCAATCCTGAAAAGCACGATACCACACGCAGCCTTTTTCTGGAAGTAAACCAGGTTTCCAAAATCCTTGTCGTTCGTTATGAGTATCCGCTGCTGCTGAACAGCCAAGGCCAGCAGCTCTTCGTCCTTCATCCGGCAGTCATATTCGGGAGCCCAGATCACATCATAGCCAGCTGAACGCAGAAACAAGATGATCCGTCTCTCGATATTCACATCGGCCAGAAATTTCACATTAATGCCCGCACTGGCACAACTCGGTCAACACGCCGCCTGAGCTCTTGGGATGCACAAAGGCGATCCGGCTGCCATGGGCGCCGTTTCTGGGCTGCTCGTCGATCATGCGGGCGCCGCACGTCTTCAGGTGCGCAATGGCTGCCTCGATATCAGCCACTTCGTAGGCGATGTGATGGATGCCAGGACCGTTCTTCTCCAGAAACTTGGCGATGGGGCTGTCCGGGCTGGTGGGTTCCAAGAGCTCAATCATAGACTCACCCACCTGCAACATAGCCACCCGCACCTTCTGTTCGGCCACCTCTTCGAACCCCTGAAGCGGCATGCTGAGCGCATCGCGATAAAAGGGGATACTGGCCTCCAAAGATTGCACGGCGATGCCGATATGGTTAATTTTTTGCAACATTTATAACTCCTTTCATGTTGAAACACGGAGGCATGAAAAGGCTTTTAACGCAAAGGGTATAAGGCAAGGCGCTGAGGCGCAAAGGAAACAAACCCATAACAAGGGTTAAACCTTTTCATGGTTTCTCGTTTTTGCTTTCCCCTATTTTCCCGTGCTTTTTTTCATTTTTTGCTTTACCTCTGCGTCTTTGCGTCTTTGCTTTTCACCTTTGCGTTAAAAACTTTGGGTTTGCTTTCCAGCAGTGTTCCCCTGGCGATTTTAACGTCTAAAAACATCCAGCAGGCGCCGTGAGGCTGCCGCCGGAGTGGTGATCCCCTGCGAGACCGCCTGCTGCAGTTGCGGAAAGATGCCCTTGACCTCCGGGTGCTCAAGAAAGAGGGTTTTCAGGTCATCCATCAACAGCGCCCACATCCAGTCCACTGCCTGCCGCCTACGGGTGTCGTCAAACTCGCCGGAGGCCTGCATGGCTGCGCGAAAACGGCTCAGCATCTCCCAGACCTCGGCCACCCCTTGGTGCTGCAGGGCACTGACGCTCAGCACCGGCACGGTCCACTGTTTGCTCTTGGGCCGCAGGATATGCAGCGCATTTTGGTACTGACGCCGGGCCAGCTCGGTCTTCTGGTGATCGAGGTCGGCCTTGTTGATGATGATTGCGTCGGCCAGCTCCATGACGCCCTTCTTGATCCCCTGCAGTTCGTCGCCTGCAGTGGCCAGTTGCAGCAACATAAAAAAATCAACCATTGAGGCCACGGTGGTCTCGGACTGGCCGACCCCGACCGTCTCGACGATCACCACATCATAGCCGGCTGCCTCGCAGAGCAGCATGGTCTCGCGGGTGCGACGGGCCACCCCGCCCAGGGTCTCGCCGGCCGGCGAGGGACGGATAAAGGCCTTGGGGTTGCGGGACAGCTCCTCCATGCGGGTCTTGTCACCCAGGATGCTGCCGCCGGTGATCTGGGAAGAGGGGTCCACCGCCAGCACCGCCACCTTGTGTCCCTGGCTGGTCAGGTAGCTACCGAAGGCCTCGATGAAGGTGCTCTTGCCGACCCCCGGCACACCGGTGATGCCGATCCGCAACGAGTTGCCGCTGTAGGGCAGCAGCAGTTCCAACAGCTGTGCTGACCATTGGGCATGCTCGGGTTTTTTACTCTCGATCAGGGTGATCCCCTTGCCGATGGCGCGGATGTTACCGGAGCGGATATTTTCAGCCAGCGTGTGGAGTTCCATAATCCTCAATGTGAAACAAAGCAAAAAACATTAACGCAAAGGTTGTAAGGCAAGACGCAGAGGCGCAAAGAAAATCAATGCATAAAAGCGGGTAAAACCATTTTTCCTGTTTTTCTCTGCGCCTTTGCGTCTTTGCTCCTTATCTTTGCGTTAAAACGCCTTTTATGGGCTTTGCAGCTACTTCTTTCTGATCGCTGCCAGGGTCTCGCGGGCCGATTGGGTGATCGGGGTACCCGGTCCGAAGATGCAGGCCGCGCCGGCCTGGTGCAGCTCGTCGTAATCCTGGCGTGGGATGACCCCGCCACAGACCACGACGATGTCGTCGGCCCCCAGCTTCTTCAGCTCGGCCACCAGCTGTGGCACCAGGGTCTTGTGTCCGGCCGCCAGACTGGAGACGCCGATCACATGCACGTCGTTCTCCACCGCCATCTTGGCGGTCTCTTCCGGGGTCTGGAACAGCGGTCCCATGTCGACGTCGAAACCGACATCGGCAAAGGCGGTGGCAATTACTTTGGCGCCGCGGTCATGGCCATCCTGGCCCATCTTGGCAATCAAAATCCGGGGGCGACGGCCTTCATGGTCGGCAAAGGCATCGACCTCCTGCTTCAGGGTTGCAAATTCGTCATTGTCCTCGAACACTTTCCCGTATACCCCCGAAACCAGCTTGATCTCGGCCTTGTGGCGACCGAATATCTTCTCCATAGCATCGGACATCTCGCCCACCGACGCCCGCTTACGGGCCGCTTCGACACAGGCCTGCAGCAAGTTGCCCTGACCAGACTGGGCTACTGCGGTGAGGGCCGTCAACGCGGCCTGGCAGTCGGCCTCATTACGCTCGCTGCGCAGCTTCTTCAGGCGGGCAACCTGGGCCTCCCTGACCGCCGTGTTGTCGATATCCAAGACCTCGATCTGGGTCTCTTCCTTCAGCTTGTACTTATTGACCCCCACGATCACGTCCAGGCCGCGATCGATACGGGCCTGCTTGCGGGCGGCCGATTCCTCGATCTTCAGCTTGGGCATGCCGGATTCGATCGCCTTGGTCATACCGCCCAGGCTGTCGATCTCAGCGATCAGCTTGCGGCCTTCCTTGATCAAGGAGGCGGTCAGCGACTCCACGTAGTAGGAACCGGCCAGCGGGTCCACCACCTTGGTGATGCCCGACTCCTCCTGGATCACCAACTGGGTGTTGCGGGCGATGCGGGCCGAGTGGTCGGTGGGCAGGGCGATGGCCTCGTCCAGGGCGTTGGTGTGCAGCGACTGGGTACCGCCCAACACGGCGGCCATGGCCTCGATGGTGGTGCGGATCACGTTGTTGTACGGGTCCTGCTCGGTAAGGCTCCAGCCCGAGGTCTGGCAGTGGGTGCGCAACGCCAGCGACAGCGGGTTCTTGGGGTTGAACTGCGCCATCAGCTCGGCCCACAGGAAGCGGGCCGCCCGCAGCTTGGCGATCTCCATGAAGAAGTTCATGCCGATGGCGAAGAAGAACGACAGCCGCGGCGCGAACTGATCAACCTCCAGCCCTTTGGCCAGGGCCGCCTTGACATACTCAATGCCGTCGGCCAGGGTGAAGGCCAGTTCCTGCACGTTGTTGGC
>DFYU01000151.1:0-252 GCA_002383415.1 Geobacter sp. UBA4074 | reverse complement strand
ACTCTTTGAGGATGTCGTTCTGGATGGTGCCGGCCAGCCGGTCCTGGGAGACGCCCTGCTCCTCGGCAGCCACGATGTAGAGCGCCAGGATCGGCAACACGGCGCCGTTCATGGTCATGGAGACCGAGACATCCCCCAGCGGGATATCCTTAAACAGCACCTCCATATCCAGGATCGAATCGATGGCCACACCTGCCTTGCCCACATCACCGACGACGCGGGGGTGGTCGGAATCGTAGCCGCGGTGGGTGG
>DFYU01000117.1:18291-78110 GCA_002383415.1 Geobacter sp. UBA4074 | reverse complement strand
TCGACTCCGGCTCCGGGCACCATCTAACTTTAACAAGGCATCTGTCCGTTGGGCAGGTGCCTTTTGTGTCTCAAAGGGGGCTGATGATGAAGATCGTGATGCTGGTCGCTGCTTTGCTGGTCTTTGGACTGCCTTCGGTCTGTCTGGCCGAGGACGATCCCAAAAAACAGGCAGAGCTGTTGGAAAAGATCGAAAAGCTGGAGCGGCAGATCAACGAGTTGCGGGCGCTTAAGCTGCTTAAGCAGTCGCTGCCGGTCAAGCGTGATCAATGCATGAAGGTGGTCGGAGTGGAAGGCTACTGCACCTGCGTGGTTGAAAAGCTGCCTGCCAATGTCGATTATCGTCAGTTTGTGCAGATTCTGCTGACCCCGGCCGCCGAGCTGGGGTATGACAAGATGAGCGGTGAGCAAAAGAAGGATGTGGATGAAGCCTTGGTGGCGTGGGCCAAGTGCGTCGACTATAAAGCACCTAAGGCAGAAGGCGCCTTTGATAAGATCTTGCAGCGCGATACCTTGTTCTAGAAAGCTCGACCTATGAAAAAGCCGGCACGCTTAACCAGCGCACCGGCTTTTTTGCTTTAAAAAAAGTGAGTTACTTCTGGAAGCCAAGCTTGGCTGAGATCTCTTCGGCTGCGCGGATCACCAGCGGGGTCAGTTCTTTTTTGATCCGCTCGTCAGAGAAACGCATTGATGGGCCAGAGATGCTGACTGCGCCGATAATACGACGGGTGTAGTCGCGAATCGGTGCGCCGACGCAGCGGACACCCTCGTCCAGCTCCTCGTTGTCAATGGCGAAGCCCTGCTCTGCGATGACACGCAGTTCTTTTTTCAGTGTCTCGCGGTCAGTGATGGTGTTGGCGGTGAATTGGTCCAGCTCACGCTGCGGCATGAAGTGATCCAGCTCTTCATCGCTCATGTAGGCGATCTGGACCTTGCCGGCTGCTGTGCAGTAGGCCGGCAGCCGGGAGCCTACCCGTGGTACGACCCGCACCGTCATGTTGGTTTCTTCTGCATCCAGGTAGATGATGTGGAAGTCCTTGAGGATCGCCACATAGGTGGTTTCGTTACACTCCTTCACCAAGGATTCCAGCACCGGCTTCGACTGGCGCAGCAGGCCCATCTGCTTGATGAAGGTCTGCCCGAGTTCCAAGGTCTTGAGTCCCAGCCGGTAGTTTTCGGTTACTTTGTTCTGCTCGATATAGTCGCGGGATTCAAGGGTGGCCAGCAGGCGGAAGACGTTGTTTTTGTGCAGCTTCAATCGTTTCGAGAGTTCGGTTACGCCCAGTTCGTCAACCTCGTCGTGGAACTGCTCCAGCAGGTCGAGGGCGTGAGATACTGCTTGAATCAGATATTCTGATTTTTCTTTTTTTGCCATGAGTTCGGAATCCTGAAAAGCGGTGATATGGGTATGCCGACCTGAGAGTCGACAGTGCGATGAATATAGAAAAATGTTTTATAATTGTCAAGTGTGAACGATTGCATTATATTTTATGACGCATGATGATCAATTTTTGTTCAGAAAATCTAAAAAATAAAACGTCCCGGAGCGGTCATGCTGAATCTGAGAAAAAAGATACTGGTGGCCATAGATGGTTCCCCCTACTCGGATAAGGCTGCCGAAGAGGCGGTGCGGATGGCGGCCGGTAACCGCAGCCAGTTCAAGAGCAAGATTTATGCACTGTTGGTGGTGCCCAACGCCCAGAGTTCATCCTACTCTGACTTCGTGCCGGTCAAGCCGTTGACTGAAAGCGAACAGTGGGAGGATATTCGCAAACGGATCTTTTATATAATTGAGAAGAGTGCTGCCGAGTATGACATCCCCTTGGAAATGATTGTCGAGGCTGGCGAGCCGGCCGAAAAGTTGGTGGAGTTTGCCAAGGAGGAAGGGGTTGACGTGATCGTGATCGGCAGCTCCGGCAAAGGTTTTCTCCAGCGCCGTCTCAAGGGAAGTGTCTCGCATCGGGTGGCAGAGCTGGCGCCCTGCTCGGTCTATCTGGTGCGAGCCTGATACGTCTTTTTACCTGAAAGGTCTGGTTTGATGTCACGTTTTGTTGCTGTGTTGTCCCTGGTGATCTCGCTGTGCTGCTCCTCGGTTGGGTTTGCCGCCGTTCCCCATGATGTCTCGGTACCGATCCTGCTCTACCACCGCTTTGGTGCCACTGTGGCCGATGGCATGACCGTCAAGACCTCGGTCTTTGAAGCCCAGATGAAGTACCTGCATGATAACGGTTACAAGGTGATTCCGTTGCGCCAGCTGGTGTTGTGGTACCAGGGCAAAGGAGCTGCCCCGGCCCCGAAGTCGGTGGTGATCGTGGAGGACGATGCCCACCGGTCGGTTTACAGCGATATGTTGCCTATTATACGCAGATACCGTTTTCCGGTTACGGTCTTTGTCTATCCTTCGGCCATCTCAAACGCCAAGTACGCCATGACCTGGGATCAGCTGCGTGAATTGAAAAAGACCGGCCTGTTCGATTTTCAATCCCATACCTACTGGCATCCCAACTTCAAACGGGAACGCAGAAAACTGCAGCCGGCCGCCTTGGACAAGCTGGTGATGGAACAATTGACCAAGTCGAAACGCAAGATCGAGCAGGAGTTGGGCGGATCGGTGGATCTGCTGGCCTGGCCCTTTGGCATCTATGATGATTATCTGTTGCGGCAGGCCCGGTCAGCCGGGTATGTCGGCACCTTTTCCATTGAGCGACGCCATGCCAGCAGAAGCGAAAAGCTGCAGATACTGCCGCGTTACCTGCTGGTGAATGCCGACCAGGGCAAAGCCTTTGAACAGTTGTTGACCGGCAATGCGGTCAAAAGGAATGTGGCATATTGAGCGATGCGAGTCCCCCCAAGAAGCACCCCTGTCCTGACTGCAGCTTTTGTCAGTGGTGCTCCGATGACCGTTGTCACCTCTGTCTCAAGAGGGGGTGTTGCAAGCGGCAGTTGTCGCAGGCTGAGCAGATCGCCTTGTACGAACAGCTGAACAGCAAACAGGGGACATGACAAAGCGGGTGCAGCCAAGGGGCTGCACCCGCTTTCACGTTGCTGAGGTTGTTCTGTTGCTACAGCAGTTTGATGCCGGCCAGTTCCTTGGATCGTTTGACTGCCGCATCCACCGCGTCCATGATCAGGCCGTGGAAGCGGCCATTTTCAAGGGCATGCAGGGCGGCGATGGTGGTGCCACCCGGCGAGCTGACCCGGTCGCGCAGCACCGCCGGATGCTCGCCACTCTCCTGCACCAGGCGTGCGGCCCCCAAAACGGTCTGCACGGCCAGTCCAACCGACACTTCCCGCGTCAGTCCGTTTTTGACACCGGCGTCTGCCAGCGCCTCGATGAAGGTAAAGGCGTAGGCCGGTCCACTGCCGGAAACCCCGGTTACGGCATCCATCTGTTTTTCAGCGACCTGATAGACGGTCCCCACCAGATGAAACAGTTCGCGCGCAGTCTCGATGTCTTCAGCGGTTGCCCGCCGCCCGCCGCAGATGGCGGTGGCTCCGGTTTGTACCAGGGCGGGGGTGTTGGGCATGGCGCGTACCACGCGGCAGCCATTCAGGAGTGACTCTTCGATAAAGGTGGTGGAGATGCCGGCCATGATTGAGACCACCAGTTTTTGAGGCGTGACTGCCCCCTCGAGCGATGACAACACACTGGCCGCCAACTGCGGTTTGATGGCCAGCACGATCAGATCGGCCTCTTTGGCCACCTCGCTGTTGTCGTCGCTGGTGCGCACCTGAAGGCTCGTGGCCAGGTGGGCGCGGCGATCCAACACCGGGTCGGAGACCACAATGTTGTGCGGCGCCATGCCGCCGGCCACCAGTCCTTTGATGATCGCCTCGGCCATGTTGCCGCCGCCGATGAAGCCGATGGTGTTGTTCTGAAGCATGCGTTATCCCCTTGTCTCAGATTCATTGCTGCTGACAGTCGCCAGCTCGGTTGCCGTTTGCTTGGTGTCGGCGCTGCTTTTGGTGATCAGCATCACCCCGATACAGACCAGGATGATGCCGGCCCAGCGTAGCGGTGAGACCTGTTCGTGCAGTAGATACTTGGCCAACAACGCCACCAGTACGTAGTTGAGGGCCTGTAGCGGCAGTGCCACCGACAGATCTTCCCAGGAGAGCACCGCCAACCACAGAAAGAAGAACAGTGCCAGCATGGCGGTGCCCACCACGATCTTCCATTCAGTCATGGCCCGTAGCGCCACCTCCATGATGCCGCGCAGATTCATGGTGGAAAGGTCGCCCAACTCCTTCATCCCCTTGGCCAGCAGCAGATCACCCACGGTGCCGGCGGTCACCGCTATCAACATCAGTACGATGGTCTTAAACATAGCTTTTTTCGTCTCCCCGATAGTTGCACAAGCGGATGTCCAGCTCCCTGAGACGCTGCTTGACGGCCGGAGAAAGCAGCGCTGCCAGCTCCTGCTCATGCCGGTAGTTGGGCATGCGCCGGCTGATCTCGTCATCCGGCAGACAGCCGGGGTGCAGGTAGAGTTCGGTGGTGCCGGAGCTCAGTTCCTTCAGCACCGCCAGCAGGTATGCTTCCGTAATGTGGCCCGAATTGAGTATTCCTTTGACCTCGGCGGCATGCACGATGCCGTGCCACGTGAGGCTGGGGACAGCATGGGCGGACAGGGCGCCAAAGATCAGGCGTTCCATCGTCTTGCCGACGATCCGGGAACGGTCGTGCCGCAGGTTCCTCAACAGGCGTTCGCGGGTGATCCGGAAGCTGGTAATGCCGTGCAGCGGCATCAGCTCGATCAACAGGGCAAACACCGTGGGGTGCATCTGGATGTTGAGGTGGCCGTCGATATGTGAGAGCGGGATGCCGGCCTGTTTGATCTTGTTGATCTGGGCCTCAATCTCGGCCCGTAGTTGCATGCGTAGCGTCGGGTCAAAGAACAGCCTCATGCCGACCGCCACCGGGTTGTCGGGAAAGCGGCCATCGGGCCCCACCAGGCCGGGAATCTGTTCCGGCGGCAGCACCGGCCGCCCCTGCACCAGGGTCAGGTGCAGCCCCACCTGCAGGCCGGGGTTGCGTCTGGCGATCGCTACCGCCTCATCAAAGGCTGTGCCGCCCGCCATCAGCGAGGTCTGGGTCAGAATGCCCTGTTGCCAGGCCAGCTCTACGGCGCGGTTAACGCCGCTTGACAGGCCGAAGTCGTCGGCAGTGACGATCAGCCGTCTCAACAGTGCCCCGCACGGCGTTTCTGCATGTAGTTCAGATACTGCCGGCCTTCTTTGAGCAGCTTGTTACGTTCTTCGCTGTCCACGATCATCCTGCCGATACTGCGCAGGATGTAGCTGGGCCTGAAGTAGAACTTGTTGTAGAACTCCTCCACCGAGTTGAAGATCTCGGCGTTGCTCAGCTGGGGGTAGTTGATCACGCATTTCTGGTGGCCGGTACTGTCGATGAAATCATCCGAAGCGATCCAGCCCCGCTCCTTGGCCAGGCGGTAAAATTCAGTGCCGGGGTAGGGTGAGGCCAGCGAGGCCTGGATCGAGTTCAGGTCCAGCTGCTTGGCAAACTCGATGGTCTCGCGGATCGTCTCGCGGCTCTCGCCCGGCAGGCCCATGATGAAGGCGCCGTGGATCGACAGCCCCAGTTTCTTGCAGTCCTTGGTGAACTGGATCGCCTGCTCTTTGGTGATCCCCTTCTTGATGTTCTTCAGGATCTGCTCGTTACCGGTCTCATAGCCCACCACCACATGGCGCAGACCTGCCTCGCGCATGATCTTGAGGGTCTCATAGTCGCAGTTGGCGCGAGCGTTGATGGTCCAGGAGATGCCCAGCGGCTTGAGCAGGCCGGCTATCTCGCGGGCGTGCTGGCGGTTGGCGGTAAAGGTGTCGTCGTCAAAGGACAACTCCCGCATCTCCGGGATGTTGTCCACGATCCATTTGACCTCTTCAAAGACGTTCTGCGGCGAACGGGTGCGCATCCGCTGGCCGGAAAAGGTCTGGGGCCAGAGGCAGTAGATGCACCTGGACGGGCAGCCGCGGCTGGAATAAATCGAGACGTAGGGGCTTTTAAAGTGGGGGATGACGTAGTCTTTGATCGGCAGATCGCGCTTATAGACCGGCACCACAAAGGGCAGCTCGTCAAGGTTCTCGATCAGCGGGCGGTCCGGGGTGTGGATGGTTGTGCCGTCCTTGATGAAGCTGATACCGTCGACCTTTGCCCAGTCACGCCCCTCGCACAACTCTTTGGTGGAGTAGTCGAATTCGCCACGGCAGACGATGTCGATGGCCCCTTGGCCTGCCTTGAGCGATTCCTCCGGCAGGATAGTGACATGGGGGCCGGTCAGTACGGTGATGATGTCCGGCTTGACCTCCTTGATCCGTCGCGCGGTCTCGATATCGATCGCCAGGGTGGGGGTGGAGGTGTACAGCACCACCATATCGAACCCTTTGGCGATGTTAAGGCAGTCGTCTAGGCTGAGTTTTTGAACCGGGGCGTCCACCACCCGGCTGCCGGCGATCATGCCGGCCGGGAAACAGAGCCAGGTGGGATACCAGAATGAGGTCACCTCGCGGGATGCCTGATAGCGTGCGCCGGCGCCTCCATCAAAATCCTCAAAGGTGGGGGGGTTCAAAAAAAGCGGCTTCATTGCAACTCCCTGATAGTTCGTAGGAAATACACACAATAGGGGCCAGCTGGCGTAAAGTCAAGCAGACAAAAAGGGCAGCCGAGTGGCTGCCCTTACAGGTTAAATGGTGTTTTTTTGAAGCGGACGCGGCGTCTATTTTTTCTTGGGGGCAGGCTGCTTGGCGATGAGGTGGTCTTTCACCTGATCGTAGGCCGGACCGGGCAGGATGTTGCGCGACTTCAGCTGATCCTTCTTGGCATAGGGACGGCCGGCAACGATCTTGGCGGCGTAGGCTTCGCCAATGCCGGGTATCGCCTTCAGCTCGGCCTCGCTGGCGCTGTTGATGTCGACCTGGGTCAGGCTGGCAGCCTTGGTCTTGGCAGCTGCTTTGGCATCTGCAGTCTTGGCTTTTGCGGCGGCCTTGGTGTCGCTTGCGCTGGCCTTGACAGCGTCTTTGGTTGCCGTCGCCTTGGCTGCTTCAGCCTTGGCAGCGGATTTTGATTCAGCTATTCGTGCCTTTGCTGCATCTTTAGGGTTCGGCAGCATCGGCTCAACAGCAAAGGCGCAGGTGGCGAACATGGTCAGTGTGATCAGCAGGCAAAGTGTCTTGGTCCAGAGTTGGTGCATGGTGTGAACCTCCTTGGGGTGACTGCTTGAGTGTAAAACGCTGCATCCGTTTGTAGCAGGGGGGGGAAAGGGTGTCAAGGATCGGGCTTGCCGAGCAAGACCTTGCCAGCCGAGTGGGGGATGTGCTATAGCAACAGGGCTTTTTGATAAAAAACGGAGAGGAATCAAGATCAATGAGTCATCAGCGCAAACCGGAGATCAACTTTAACTACATCTTTAACTACACCTACAACCCGACCTACACCAACGGCGTACAGGGCGGTTTCACCCCCCGTGGTGAGCTGGTCATGCATTTTTATCAGGAGCGTCCGGCCCTGCCCAAGGAAGTAACCCACGAGATCACCCCCGAAGGTGGCATTGGCGCCATGACCGAGGCCGACCCCAAAAACCTGAACGGCACCATGGTCCGTTTCATTGAGACCGGGGTCACCATGAACTTCCAGACCGCAGCCATGATTCACGCCTGGCTTGGTGAGCAGCTGGGCCAGATGCAGTCCGTGCTCAAGGCTCAGGCCGAGTTTATGCAGGGCGGTGCGCCTGAAACGGCCGCTGAAGGCCAGTAGTTCGATTGCTAGATAGCTTGAAGTATAAACGGCCTGCGGAGATCTCCGCAGGCCGTTTTGGTGTGTAGCATGCCGTCACGGCGCTAGCCGTTGAGCAGCTTCACCGTGGCCCGTCCGTCCGGATAGTAATCGATGATATTCAGGCAGCCGTAGTTTTGTTCAATGTTGAACATATTGGCCAACGGCGCACCGATGGCGTTCAGCAGGATGATCCGGTTCAGGCCGCCGTGCCCCACCAGCAGTATCTCCTGGCCCTGGTGCCGTTCCAGCACTTCTTGTACCACCGGCATGGCCCGGTTGTGCAGATCCAGCAGGTTTTCCCCTTGCGGCACCCGATAGTTGACCAGATCATTGAGGCGGGCCTGCCATTCTGTGGGCCAGCGGCCCTGAATCTCCTGCCAGGTCAGACTCTCCCAGATGCCGATGTTCAGTTCGCGCAGCTCGCTGCGATGCACCGGCTGAATGCCAAACTGCTGGCAGATGATGTCGGCGCCGATCCGGCAGCGGGTCAGATCGCTGGAGTAACAGGCCGAGATCCGCTTGTCGGACAGGCGGTCTTTCAGCTGGTGGTACTGTTCGACCCCCAGGTCGGTCAGGGCCACGTCATGGTGGCCGTTGTAACGGCGTTGTTCATGGCCAACCACTTGGCCGTGGCGGATCAGGTAGATGCGGGTGAATGCGGTCATAATTGGCTCAAATCCTGGTTAGAATGGCCGTTGTGGCAACAACGGCAAGCAGTGCAAGCAATTCGGCGAGTTCCGAGGTGCAGCCGACGATGTCGCCGCTGATGCCGCCCAGGCGGCGGGTGAAGTACCAGCGGGTCAGCAGCGCCCACAGTGTCACGACCAGCCAGGCCACAAGGCCGGTAAACTGGAGGCTGAACCAGGCCAGCGGCAGGATGGTTGCCGTGGCCAACACGAGTTGGCTGGGGCCCAGGCCGACCAGAAAGGCGCTGCCCAGGCCATCCGGACGGGCCGACCGGCTGCCGGCCAGCACCACCAGCTGGGCAAAGCGCGCCAGTGCCGGCACTGCCAGCAGGACCGGCCGTTTAAGGTCCATCGGCACCGCCAGCAGGGCTGCGTACTTGATGAGCAATCCCAGCATTAACCCGGTCACGCCGATGGCGCCGACCCGCGAATCCTTCATGACCTCCAGGAAGCGCTGCTTGTCGCCCCGGGCTGCCAGGCCGTCGCAGACATCGGCCAGGCCGTCCAGGTGCAGACCGCCGGTGATCAGGGCCAGCAAGGTCACCAGCAGGGCATCGGTCAGCTGGCGTGGAAAGATCGGCGCCAGGGCCAGGTCGGCCAGCCAGAGCAGCCCGCCAATCAAAAAGCCTGCCAGCGGAAACCAGGCTGTGGAACGGCCCAGGTCTTCAGCTGCGCACTGCTTCGGCGACGGTAGCGGCAGAATAGTCAGGAACTGCAGGGCGAGCAGCAGGTGGCGCATGATGACCTTCAGTGGGCGGCCACGCCGGCCTGTTCAAAGGTGGCCATCTCAGCCAGGATCTTGACCCCGGCCTCGATCAGGGTCATGGCCAGCGCCCCGCCGGTCCCTTCACCCAGGCGAAGACCAAGATCAAGGATCGGTTTGACGCCGATCCGTTCCAGCATGAAACGGTGCCCCACCTCAACTGATTCGTGGGCGGCAAACAGGTAGTCACGCAGGTTGGGATGCAGCTCTGCGGCGATCAGGGCGCCGGCAGTAGAGATAAAGCCGTCCACCACGACCGGGATGCTGTTGGCGGCGCAGCCCAGCACCAAGCCGGCGATGGCGGCGATCTCCAGGCCACCTACCTTCTGCAGCACGTCCAGCGGGTCGCGGGGGTCGGGCTTGTTGATTGCCAGCCCCCTGGTGATGGCGGCCAGCTTGAGGGCCAACGCCTGGTTGCCAATGCCGGTGCCGCGGTGGGTAACCTGTTCCACCGAAAGGCCACTCAAGGCGGCGATGATGGCCGAGGAGGGGCTGGTGTTGCCGATCCCCATCTCGCCGGTGCCCACCAGGCCGACCCCTTCTACCTTGCACTGATCGGCCAGCTCGATGCCCACCATAAGTGCCGCCAGCATCTGGTCGCGGCTCATGGCCGGTCCCTGGGCGAAGTTGGCGCTACCGCGGGCAACCTTCCGGTGAATCAGGCCGGGGCAGCCTCCGAAATCATGGTCTACCCCCACATCCACCACCCGAACCTCGGCCCCGGCATGGCGGGCCAAGACGTTTACACCGGCGCCGCCCTGCAGGAAATTAAAGACCATCTGGGCGGTCACCGCTTTGGGGTAGAGCGAGACCCCCTCCTCGGTGATGCCGTGGTCAGCGGCAAAGGTGAAGATCACCTTCTTTGTCAGGTCGGGTTGCTGCTGGCCACTGATGGCCACCAGCCGGCAGGCAAACTCTTCCAGTCTGCCCAGTGAGCCCAATGGCTTGGTCTTGCAGTCCAGTCGCGCCTGGGTGGCAGCCAGCAGGCCGGCATCGAGCGGGGTGATCCGGTTCAGAACGGTTTCGAGACGTTGCATGGAGTTCGGTTCCTTGGGTTATTTGAGCTTGAGCGGCAGGCCGCAGATCAGGGTGTAGACCTCGTCGCAGCTGGCGGCCAGAATCTGGTTGGTCTGACCGGCCAGGTCGCAGAACAGGCGGCCCAACCGGTGCTCCGGTACGATGCCCATGCCCACCTCGTTGGTCACCAGAATCACCGGTGTTTGCATGGCGCGCAGGGTGGTGGCCAGACGGTGGACAGTACCGACAATCTGTTCGTTACGTTCGGTGTCGTTCTGATCGCGGGCCAACAGCAGGTTGGTCAGCCAGAGGGTGACACAGTCAACCAGAATGGCGCCGTAGGTGCCGTCCAGCCGGGCCAGGGTCTGGGGCAAGGCCAGCGGCTCCTCCACGGTTTGCCAGTCGGCACCGCGCCGGGCCCGGTGCTGGGCGATCCGTTCCTCCATCTCGTCGTCGAGGGCCTGGGCGGTGGCCAGGTAGCAGAGCGGCGGTTGATAGCGCAGGGTCTGCTGCTCGGCAAAGCGGCTCTTGCCGCTGCGAACGCCGCCGGTGATCAGGGTGGTGGGTGCCATGGCCGCCTTTCAGAAACAAAAAAACCTGTCCGTTGGGGGACAGGTGGTGTGTCGCGTGTAAGCCGGCTTGGATGCCTCTCTCCCCGGAGGCAGGTCAAGCTGGTGACTGGCAGGTATTCTGGCTCCAGGGACAGGCCCTGTTACAGTTGCGGGACAGCGGGGGAGTCGCACCCCCTTCCCCTGATCCAGTCACACGAGCAATTTTTGTAACAGAACGCAGACCGCAATGTCAAACGGGATTACGGGTGGCCAGCAACCACGGGCGCAACGATCCGCCCGCCGCCCAGCACCTGGTCGTCCTGGTAGAAGACCACAAACTGCCCTGGCGTGACCGACTTCTGGTGGTGGTCGAACAGTACCCTGCAGCGGTTGTCGGCCGCAAGCGTAACCTGGCAGGGCACCGGTTGGTGACGGTAGCGTATCTTGCAGCTGGTTGCGAAGGTCGGCGCTTGCGGTGGGATGATCCAGGTCATCGCCTCCGCCAGCAGGCCGGCGGTCAGGACATGGGGCTGCTCACCCACCACCACCCGGTTGCTGGCGGCATCGATGGCAATCACATACAACGGTTCGCTCCAGCCGATCCCCAGCCCCTTGCGCTGGCCGATGGTGTAGCGGTGGGTGCCCTGGTGGCGGCCCAGCACCGTGCCGTCAACATGGACGATCTCCCCGCGGTGCGCCTTAACTCCATGGCCTTCCAGAAATGCAACGTAGTCATCACCGGGGATGAAGCAGACCTCCTGGCTGTCCCCTTTGTGGGCCACGTCCAGGCCGAATTGCTCAGCCAGCCGACGCACCTCGTCCTTGCTCTCGATAGCGCCCAGCGGAAAGAGCACCCGGGCCAGCTGCTGCTGGGTAAGGGTGTAGAGGAAGTAGGACTGGTCCTTGGCCCGGTTGGCGGCAACCCGCAGGTGGCAGGTGCCATCCGGGTCAACGGTTTTTTGCGCATAGTGCCCGGTGGCCAGCAGGTCGGCCCCCAGCTCGCGGGCCCTGTCCAGCAGCAGACCGAACTTGATCGAGCGGTTGCAGCAGACGCACGGGTTGGGAGTCTGTCCCTGACGGTACTGGCTGATAAAGTCGTCAATCACCTGCTCTTTGAACGGCAGTTCGAAGTCGGCAACATGGTGTTCGATACCCAGCTGTTGCGCCACCCGCGCCGCATCGTCAACCGCTGAGCCAGCCCCGCAGCTTTGGGGCTCAAACAGGTGCATGGTGATGCCGATCAGTTCATGTCCCTGCTGTTTCAGCAGGGCGGCGGTGACTGATGAATCCACCCCGCCGCTCATGGCGACCGCAATCCGGCTCATAGTTCTTCCCCCAGGATCAGGCGCACCGCCTGGTTGGCCTGCTGGCAGGCGGCGATGCCGACCCGCGGCGCCATCAGCCCGTTGCCCGGCGCTGCCTCGGAGCTGCCGTCTCCCACCAGGTAGAGGCGCCGGTTCAGTCGGCGGGTCTGGATGCTGTTGTTGCTGCCGTAGCCGGCCACCCCCGAGGCGGCGATGACAGTGACTGCCGGCAGTTTTTCCATGACCGTGTCCACCAGCATGGCCTTCATCTCGGCCCGGTCAAAGGCCTCGATCAGCACACTGCAGGGGGAGAAAATAAGGGGCAGGTTGCCCGGATCGAGTACGACGCAGTGGCTGGTCAGCTGCAGGTAGGGATTGATGCGACGTAGCGTCTCGACTAGTGCCTCCACCTTGGGCATTCCCAGCTGGTCCACAAAGTACTGCTGCCGGTTCAGGTTGGAGGGTTCCACCAGGTCGAAATCGGCCAGGATCAGGTGCCCGACGCCGATCCGCGCCAGGGCTACGGCCACGGCGGAACCCAGGCCGCCCACCCCGGCAATGCCGACGCAGGCCGACTTCAGGCGGGCATGGATGCCAGGGGTATGGCGGGCCGCCATCAGATACTCCAATTCATCCGCTGGCGGCATCTCGCCCCGCTTGATCAGAAACAGCTCGTCGTCCGCCGACAGCATGGTCTCCGCTGAGGCGGGGAAGCCGTTCAGGATCAGTACATCGGCCCCTGGCCTGTGTTGCTGCGCCAGCTGGCCGATGGTCAGCCCGTCGTCGATGGTGATTACCTGTTCGTTGAGCCGGATCTGCATGCCGGCACTATACCTGAAAAAGGTCACTGATCGCAAAGCAGATTCATTGCTGTGTGCTTCTGGTTGACAAGCGGCTGGTGCTTTGACAAGCTCCACTGCGAGGAGTGTGTTGCAATGCACCACGGTGGTCTGCACGAAGATGCCATAGCCGGCAAGGCCTACGACAGCCGTCTGTTGGCCCGGTTCATGCGTTATGTCATGCCCTATCGGCTGAGCGTGGCGGGAATACTGCTGCTGCTGCCGCTGGTGGCGTTGTGTCGTCTGGCACAGCCGCTGATCCTGAAGCATGCCATTGACCGGGTGATCGTTCCGGGGCGGCTCGATCTGCTGCCTGGCCCGGCGGCCCTCTTTGTGGCCGTGCTGGCGCTGGAGGCGCTGTTGGTCTGGCTTGAGGTCTACGGTCTGCAATCGATCGGACAGCGGGTGATGCACGATCTGCGCACGGCGTTGTTCAGCCATGTGCTGCGGCTGCCGACCCGCTGGTTCGACCGCACCGCCACCGGGGCCACGGTGACCCGCCTGACCAGCGACGTGGAGGCGTTGGGGGAGATGTTTGCCGCCGGCATCATCACCATCGTTGGTGATCTGCTGCTTTTGGCCGGCATCATTGCGGCTATGCTCTGGATGGCGCCACAGCTGTCGCTGGTGACCTTCACGGTGTTGCCGCCGTTGATCTTCGTGGCCTGGTTGTTCCGACGCAATATGCGCCAGGCCTTTCGCGAGGTGCGGGCACGTCTGGGCAGGATGAACGGACACCTGGCCGAGGTGATCGGCGGCATGGCGGTGGTACAGTCCTATGGTCGCGAACAGGACGAGGCGAGCCGTTTTTCCGAGTTGAATGCGGCCCACCGTGATGCCAACCTGCCGGTGATCAGCTGGGATGCGTCGTTGTACGCCATCGTTGAGATGTTTTCCGCTCTGGCCATCGCCCTGATCGTCTGGTATGGCGGTGGGCAGATTGTGCAGGGGGCGCTGACCTTCGGTACCCTGGTGGCCTTTATCCAATACATCGAGAAATTCTTCGGTCCGATTCGAGATCTGTCGGCCAAGTATGGCGTGATGCAGGGGGCCATGGCAGCCCTTGAGCGGATATTTGCGGTGCTGGATGAGCCGGAAGAGTGTCCGGTGGGAGAGGTCCCGGCCCGGCAGGCCGATCGGTCTTTGACGCTGCCGGCCATGGTGGCGTTTCGTGATGTTTCCTTCGCCTACCGTCAAGGAGAACCATCACTCACGGCTATCAACCTGTCCGTGCAGCGGGGAGAGCGGGTGGCCCTGGTGGGGGGGAGCGGTGGCGGCAAGACTACGCTGGTGCGCCTTTTGGGGCGACAGTACGAGATCGACAGCGGCAGCATCTTGCTGGACGGCATCGACATCAGGACGATCCCGCTGACTGAGCTGCGGCAGCGGATGGCGGTGGTGCAGCAGGAACCGGTGATCTTCGCCGGTACGGTCGGCTTTAACATCGGCCTCGGTGACCCGGAGGCAGAAAAACGGGTGCGGACTGCCGCCGCCACCGTGGGGGCCGACCGTTTCATTGAGCGGCTGCCCCAGGGCTATGAGACGGAACTGGCCGAACGGGGCAGCGACCTCTCGCTGGGAGAGCGGCAATTGATCTCCTTTGCGCGGGCCGTGGCCTTTGATCCCGAATTGCTGATCCTGGATGAGGCCACCGCCAGTGTGGACAGCACCAGCGAAGAGTTGATCCAGGAAGGGGTACACCGTCTGCTGGTGGGGCGCACCGCCCTGGTGATCGCCCATCGTCTGTCCACCGTGCGGGATGCGGATCGAATCGTGGTCATCAGCCAGGGCAGGGTCGTGGAGCAGGGCAGCCATGACCAGCTGCTGGCCCAGGGGGGCGAATATGCCCGCCTGTACTGCCTGCAGTTTGATTGCGGGGCTGGTTGACAATCTGTTGGCCCGTTGCGCCGCATATCACGCATAAAACGCAGTATGCATAAGGAGCCTGCTATGTGCACCACCTGTGGCTGCAACCCCGCAGCCGCCCATTACCATGGGCACGACCATGACCACCAGCATGATCAGTCGCAGCGTACTACGCGGATCAGCATCGAAGAGGATGTGCTGGCCAAGAACAATCGGCTGGCAGCCTTCAACCGTTCGCTGTTCAAGGAGAAGCAGATCCTGGTACTGAATCTGGTTTCCTCTCCCGGTTCCGGCAAGACCAGCCTGCTGGAGCGAACCCTGCGCGATCTGTCCGGCCGTTACCGTTGCGCCGTGATCGAGGGCGACCAGCAGACCGACAACGACGCCCGTCGCATCGCCGCCACCGGCGTGCCGGTCAGGCAGATCAACACCGGGGCCGGCTGTCATCTGGATGCCCATATGGTGATGCATGCCACAGAAGCATTCGATCTGGACAATCTTGACCTCCTGTTCATCGAAAACGTCGGTAACCTGGTCTGCCCGGCCGCCTTCGATCTGGGGGAGGCCCACAAGGTGGTGGTGCTCTCGGTGACCGAAGGCGAGGACAAGCCGCTCAAGTACCCGCAGATGTTCCACAACTCCGGCCTGATGCTGCTGAATAAGGTGGACCTGCTGCCGCACCTCTCTTTTGATCTGGCCCAGTGCAAGGAATACGCAGCACGGGTCAGCCACCATCTGGCCATTCTTGAGGTGTCCGCCAGCACCGGTCAGGGGCTGGGAGCCTGGTACGAGTGGCTGGCCAAGGAGCTGGGGCGATAGCCCGCCAGGCATACCAGATCAGCGGTACTGTTCAAGGGGTGGGGTTCCGGCCCTTTGTCTACCGGTTGGCAACAGAACTGAATCTTTCCGGCTGGGTACGTAATACCCCGGCCGGGGTAGAACTGGAGCTGCAGGGGACTCCAGCGGCGTTGGAGCTGTTTGGCCGGCGTCTGCCGGCTGAAGTGCCACCACTGGCGGCGATCAATGGGCTCGAGCAGCATTACCTGGCTGAGCAGCCCGAAGAGAACGGATTTAGCATCCTGCCCAGCAGTGATGGCCGGCGTGAGGTGCAGATTGCGCCGGATACGGCCCTCTGTCCTGACTGCCGACGGGAACTGTTCGACCCTGCTGACCGTCGTTTTCGTCATCCCTTCATCAGCTGCACCAACTGCGGTCCCCGTTTTACCATCGTGACCGCTACCCCCTACGACCGTCCCCTGACCACCATGGCCGGCTTCCCGCTCTGCCCGGCCTGTCAGGCTGAGTACGACAATCCGGCTGATCGCCGCTTTCACGCCCAGCCGATCGCCTGTCCGAACTGCGGTCCCCGCCTGTCCCTGATCCCCGATGATCCGCAGCCGGTGTCCCGCGCAGCGGGACTGCTGCAGCAGGGATTGATCGTGGCTGTGAAAGGGCTGGGCGGTTTTCACCTGGCGGTGGATGCGGCCAGCAGCGAGGCGGTTGCCCGGCTACGGCAACGTAAGCAGCGCGACGAAAAGCCGTTTGCCGTCATGGTGCCCGATCTGGCCACCGCCCGCATGCTGGCACAACTGTCACCGATGGAGGAACGGCTGCTGAGCGGACCGGAGGCCCCGATCGTGATTGTGCGCCGTCGTCCCGCTACTGCCGTATCGCCGCTGGTGGCACCGGGTAGCCAATGGATCGGCCTGGTGCTGGCCTATACGCCGCTGCACCAGTTGCTGTTTGCCGAAACGAAACTGGCTGCGCTGGTGATGACCAGCGCCAACGCTGCTGATCAGCCGATGATCTCTGGCGATGAAGCAGCGGTTCAGGAGCTGGCCGGCATTGCCGATGCCCTGTTGACCCATGATCGGCCGATCCAGACCCGCACCGATGATTCGGTGCTGCGGGCCTTTCGGGATATGCCGCTCTTTTACCGTCGTTCACGGGGCTATGTGCCCCGGCCGGTGCCGCTCTGCTTCGATGCCGGGCAGCTACTGGCGGTGGGGGCTGAGCTGAAGAACACCATCTGTGTCAGCCGGGGTGATCAGGCCTTGCTCAGCCAGCATATCGGCGACCTCAAAAACGAGCAGACCTTCGATACCTTCCGTCAGACCATCGACCAGCTGCGGGATATCCTGGCGCTACAGCCGACCATGGTGGTTTGCGACCTGCATCCCGATTATCTCTCCACCCGGTATGCGCAGTCCTGCGGCCTGCCGCTGCAGACCGTCCAGCACCATCATGCCCATCTGGCTGCCTGTATGGCTGAAAACGGGCTTGGAGGAGAGCTGATTGGCGTGATCTTCGACGGCACCGGTCTGGGTGACGACGGCTCGGTCTGGGGGGGCGAGTTTGTGGTGGGGGGCTACGCAACGGTGCGACGGGCCGGGCATCTCAAATCGGTGCGGTTGCCTGGCGGCGATGCTGCCGCCCGAGAACCGTGGCGGATGGCGGTGGCCTGGCTGTATGAGCGGCTTGGTGATCAGGTCTGGCGGTTGCCCGGGATGCCGCTGCTGGCTACAAGTGAGCGGCAGGTACTGCTGGCGATGCTGTCCCGCGGGGTTAGCGCGCCGCTTACTTCCAGCATGGGCCGCCTGTTCGATGCCGCTGCCGTAGTGGTGGGAGCCGCTGATCGTAACCGTTTTGACGGACAGGCGGCAATGGCCCTTGAGGCGCTGGCCGAGCAGGCGGCTGACGCTGCCCCCCTGCCCGGGCTCGATCTGTGTGATCACGGGAATGAGCCGTTTCAGCTGGACGCCGTCCGGTTACTGCTGGCCCTGAGCGATGGCTGTCGTATGGGCGTTGCCGCTGCTGAGCTGGCATTGGGCTTTCACTGTGCCCTGGCAGAAGCGGTGTTGGCAGGCTGTATCCGGCTGCGGGCAAGCACTGGCCTTGAGCGGGTGGTGCTGTCGGGCGGCGTGTTTCAGAATCGCCTTTTGTCTGAGATGGTGTATACTCGCCTGGCCCAGGCAGGCTTTGCCGTCTTTATGCATCGCCTGACGCCTCCCAATGACGGTGGCATCGCCTTGGGGCAGGTGGCGGTGGCCGCGCATCGCAGGGACCTGTCGGGCATACTGTAAATTGTTTTGTAAACTCAATTTGTGTGTGATGGTGACGTGTCGGAAGGGGCAGGCTATGTGCCTTGGTGTGCCGATGCAGGTGGTCAGTGTGGGAGATGATTCCGCCATTGCTGAAATTGATGGTGTGCGTCGTGAGGCCAGCCTTTTGATGCTGTCCGAACCGGTGGCAGTGGGAGAATACGTGCTGGTGCATGCCGGCTTTGCGATTGCCCGGATCGATGCGGATGAGGCCGAGGAGACACTGCGCCTGATGCGGGAGGCCTTTGATAGCGTGGATCTTGCCTAGTGCGGTTTCAGCAGGAATACTGCGACCCTGATCTGGTGCAGGGGTTGGCTGCGGCACTTGATCGTGAGGCTGGTGGCCTGACCGCGCCGCTCCGCTTGATGGAGGTTTGCGGCACCCACACCATGGCCATCGCACGTTTTGGCCTCAAAAGCCTGTTGCCGCCGCAGATCAGGTTGGTATCCGGCCCTGGCTGCCCGGTCTGTGTGACGCCGGTGGGCTATCTGGACCACGCCTTGGCCCTGGCTGCAGATCCTGACCATCTGGTGGCCACCTTCGGTGACCTGCTGCGGGTGCCCGGTTCTGCCTCGTCACTGATGGAACAGCGGGCCCATGGTGCCGATGTGCGGGTGGTCTGGTCGGCGCTCGACGCGGTTGCGCTGGCCGCCCGACACCCTGAGCGGCGGGTGATTTTTCTGGGTGTCGGTTTCGAGACCACGGCTCCCACGGTGGCGGCTGCCATCCTGCAGGCAGAACAACAGGGGCTACAGAATTTCTTTGTGCTGTGTGGCCACAAGACCATGCCGCAGGCGATGGCGCTGCTCTCTGCCGATCCTGAACTGCCGATCGATGGCTATCTCTGTCCGGCCCATGTCAGTACGGTGGTCGGCGCTAGGGTCTATCAGCCGCTGGCTGAGCAGTACGGCATTCCCTGCGTGGTGACCGGTTTTGAGGCGGCCGATCTGTTGCAGGGCATCCTGCTGCTGGTGCGGCAGCACCTGGAGCGGCAAGCCCGGGTTGAGATTCAGTATCGTCGCGCTGTCAGCTGGCAGGGCAACCAGCGGGCCCAGCTGCTGCTGAGCCAGGTCTTCGAACCGTGCGATGCCGAGTGGCGCGGTCTGGGAACGATTGCCGGCAGTGGTTTGCAGCTCCAAGAGCGGTATAGCTGTTTTGACGCGGCTCGTCAGCTTTCGGTTGCGGTGCCGGCGCCCCGTGAGCCGGATGGTTGCTGTTGCGGCAAAGTGCTGACCGGCCGGATAGAGCCGCAGGACTGTCCGCTGTTTGGAACTGCCTGTCAACCAGAGACCCCGGTGGGGGCCTGCATGGTCTCCGGCGAGGGAAGTTGCGCCGCAGCCTGGCGTTACGGCATACAGTACTAGGCATCAGGAGGTATGGCGAGCATGGCAAATTCGATGGATGTGCTGAAACGGCATTATTTTTTTAGCGAAGCCGATGAGCAGCGGTTGCGGGAGCTGTTGCCCCTGGCGGAACAACACCAGCAGCAGATGGTGGACCAGTTTTACGACTATATCGTCTCTCAGCCGGAGACGGCCAGCATCCTGGCCAAACAGTCCACCCGCGAGAAGATGAGCCATTATCACCGCCTGTGGTTCCTGTCCCTGTTCCAGGGCAGCTATGATGAGCTCTATCTGCAAAATTTGAAACGGATCGGTCATGCCCATGTGCGGGTGGGGCTGCCGGTCAATTTCGTCAACGCCGCCATGCACCGGGTACGCCACTTTCTGCATCACCTGATCCATGACAGCTTCACTGACCGCGATCAGCGGCGTAATTATCGCGAGGCAGCCGACAAGATCCTGGATATGAATCTCTCGGTGATGACCTCCTCCTATCGCGATGAAGAGATGAAGAAGGTCTTTGTGTCGCGGCGTCTTGAGTCGGGTCTGATCAAGCTTGCCGAACGCTTCACCTACGGTCTTAATCTGGTGCTGGTGTTGGCCCTGGCCGGGCTTTCGATCGGTGTGGTGGGCTTGTTCATAAACGACCTGACGCTGTTCTTTATCGGCGGTAACCCGGAAAAGGCCATTTTTTCGGCCTTGGGTGAGATGCTGATCCTTTGGATGATGATTGAGCTGCTGGACAATGAGATCAAGAACCTCAAAGGGGGCAGTTTCAACATCCTGGTGTTTATTGGCGTGATCGTGGTTGCCATGGTGCGTGAGATCCTGATCTCGACCCTGCGCCATGACGATCTGAAGACCCAGGCCTTTCTGACGGTGACCCTGCTGGTGCTGGGGGTGGTCTATTATCTGGTCAGCAAGGCCCAGAAGGTACGGGAGTAACGGTGCATCACATCCTGCTGGGCATGGTGGAGGGCTGGCGGCAACGCCGCGCATTGCGTTTGTTGCTGGGGCAGACGCCTGCGACCGCCCGTCTGCTCGACCTGTCGCCCGCCGAGTTCAGCAGGCAGGGCATTGCCGCCCTGGCACTTGACTTCGACGGTGTGCTGGCGCCCCACGGTGCCGACCGGCCGCTGCCGGAGGTGGAGGCCTGGCTGCGACAGGCAGTGGCGGTCTGCGGGGCAGAACGGGTCGTTGTGCTTTCCAACCGTCCCTATGGCCCACGTGTCGATTGGTTTCATGACCAGCTGCCGGGGGTGCGGTTCATCAGTGGTGTCCGCAAGAAACCGTATTGCGATGGTCTGCACAAAACAGGGGAACTGGCTTCAGTTCCCCTGTCTGCAATCCTGATGGCCGACGACCGGCTGCTGACCGGCTGTTTGGCTGCCATCCGCGCCGGCTGCATGCCGTTTTACGTCCGCTCGCCCTATGTGGCGCTGCGTTCCAGCCCCCGCAAGGAACTGTTTTTCATGCTGCTGCGCTGGGCAGAACGCCAGGCAGTACGTCTGCTGCCCTAGTCCGCATCCAGCAGTACGCTGACCATCAGCCATTCCTCATCCAGGTCGAACAAAAGGTTCAGCGAACCGGCCTCCTTGCAACTGATCAGGTACTCGTGGCCGGTCACCACCGATGGCGTTGACAGGCGGATGTCGCTGCCTCCTTTGGATAGATGTTGCTTGAAGTTGCCGGCCACCATGTTAGCCACCTCGCCCAGGGCGTCCATGATGTCCTGATCCCCCTCTTCCAGGTCCGTATCCAACATGACACTGGCCAGCCTGGTGCCCAGCGAGATCGGCTGGTGTACCGAAACCAGACCGTTATAGGTGCCGGCCAGCCCAACCATGGCTGAGATACAGTCGGTGAAGTGCTTGAGCGGGTCGACTTCCAGCGGCAGATGCATCAGCTCCAGCCCCAGCATGGTAGAAAAGACGGAGCGGGTGTCGTCGATCAGGTGTTTGATCAGCGCCTCTTGGGTCGTGTTGAGGCTGGCCAGGATGGTAGGGTTGATGCCCATAGTGGTCACCTTTGGTGTATAAAATTGTAAACTGATTTACAGTTTTTCCAGCGCCTGTTCGATCCGGTTGCAGACGGTTGTCAGTATCTTGATACGCGCGTAGTTTTTGTCATTGGCCTCCACCAGCGTCCAGGGAGCGATCTCGGTGCTGGTGCGGTCGATCATGTCGCAGACTGCCTGTTCGTACAGATCCCATTTGTCGCGGTTGCGCCAGTCCTCTTCCGTGATCTTAAAGCGTTTGAAGCCGATCTTTTCCCGTTCCTTAAACCGTTTGAGCTGTTCCTGTTTTGAGATGGCCAGCCAGAATTTGACCACCACCGTGCGGTTACGTACCAACTGTTCTTCGAAGTCGTTGATCTCACCATAGGCGCGCATCCAGTCGCCGTGGGAGCAGTAGCCTTCCACCCGCTCCACCAGGACCCGGCCATACCAGGAACGATCAAAGATCGCCACCCGTCCGCGACGGGGCAGGTGGCGCCAGAACCGCCACATGTAGGGCTGGGCCCGTTCCTCCTCGGTGGGGGCTGCCACCGGAATGATCCGGTACGAACGGGCATCCAGGGCCTGGGTGATGCGGCGGATGCTGCCGCCCTTGCCGGCTGCGTCATTGCCTTCAAATAATGCCACCACCGAGAGCTTGTTGAAGTTCTTGTGGCGTGAAAGCTGGTTAAGCCGTCCCTGCAACGCTGCCAGCTCGGCCTTGTAGTTCTGCTTGGAGAGTTTGTGGGTTAAATCGAGCGTCTGCAAGATATGCAGGCCATCAATGGAGGTTAGCATTGGCGGCAGCGGTTCTTCTTGCTTGGGGGGCTCAGGGGCATCGAGCCGGTTGCGTATCGCCTCCAGCAGCACCTTGCCGATGGTCAGGGAGCGGTAACGCTCGTCGGCCCCTTCCACGATGGTCCAGGGGGCCTCGGGGGTGCTGGTGGTACGCAGCATCCGTTCCGACACGGTCCGAAAGCGATCGTAAAGCTTGAAGTTTTTCCAGTCGCTTTCCTTGATGCGCCAGCGGGTCTTGGGGTCTGACTCCAGTTTTTTAAGCCGCTTTTTCTGCTGTTTTTCCGAAAGGTGCAGCCAGAATTTGAGGATCAGCGCCCCTTCATTGCAGAGCATGGTCTCAAAGCGGATGATACGATCCAGTTGTTGATCCAGCTCGGCATTTTTGGTCGTTCCGTAGACGTTGTCCACCAGAGGGGCGGAATACCATGAACCGATGAAGATGCCGATCTTGCCCTGAGGCGGCAGGTCGCGCCAGTAGCGCCACATCGGTGGACGCTCCCGTTCCTCGTCGGTCAGTTCCCGCAGTGCGTGGGATTCTATGTGGCGCGGGTCCATCCATTCATGCAGCAGGTTCATGGTTTCACCCTTGCCGGCACAATCAACACCGGCCAGCAGGATGATCACCGGGAATTTTTTTGACTGCAGTAGGTCCAGCTGAGCATCAAGCAAGGCCTCGCGCAGGGGTGGTACCTCACGTTTGTAGACCTCTTTGGCAATTTTATGCCCCAATTCGGCTGATTCAAACATGGTCTGCCTCCTGCTGCTGGACTGGTTAACGTCTTTCAGAGGGGTATACCACAAAATAGCCGCCTGACAATCTTGGTAGCCGGTAAGCGGCGTTTTGCTTTGTCTTGTATTGTTATGGGCAGGTGTGGTAGCCTGCGAACATTACTTTTTTACACAAATGAGGAGGAAACAGGTGAAAACAACAGTTGTTGCGATGATGATTGCTGCTTTGGCCCTGGCAGGTTGCCAGGACAAACCAAAGACCGAAGCCCCCACCAACCAACAGACGGCTGGTGCCCTGCCGGCTGGCCATCCCCCGGTGGGTGGTATGCCTGCTGCTGACGGTAAAGCTGCCATGCCGTCTGATGCTGCCAAGGGTGACCCCCATGCCGGTCTGAAACCGATGGCAATTCCGGCAGGCGTGCCCACCAAGAGCGGCAAGGTGCTGGAGATGCTGGACGGCGGTCAGTACATCTATATGGAAGTGCAGCATGACGATGGCAAGAAGGTCTGGGTGGCTGCCCTGCCGATGAAGGTGGCTAAGGGCGACAAGGTCAAGTATGCCGATGCTCCGGCCCTGCCCAATTTTCCCAGCAAGACCCTGAACCGCACCTTTGATGCCCTGGTGTTGACCTCGGCAGTTGAGGTGGTCAAGTAGTTCCCTGGTACAGAGGTGTCCACAAAAAGGCGGCAACCATCAGGTTGTCGTCTTTTTTTATTCAATCTAGTCAGCAAGGGCCTTGAGCGATTGACGGTGGCGCGGCATCAGCTGAACAACTTTGTGGTAGCAAGAGCGGGCCTGCGTCTGGTGGCCGGTCTGGTCGTACAGCTCCGCCAGCAGCAGCCAGCCCCAGGGGTGCTCGGGTTCATGAGCGGTAATCTCTCGATATTCCTGTTCGGCGTGCTGCCAGTCGCCCCGTTGCAGATGATAATCGCCCGCCTGCAGACAGGTTACGGCACAGTAGCCCATTCGTTCTTTCTGTTGCTTGATGGTGCGCATCGTTGTCGTTGGAGCCAGGCCACTTCCAACACGAAGCAGTCGCGCTGCCCACTGGTTACCGTCCGGCAGCGCCAGCAGGGCGTCACTCTGCCGACGTTCAAACAGATCGGGCCCAACCTGCTGGTGACGTAAAGCGTCGCTATAGAGTGACGTGCCTGGGTAATAGGCCAGCGGGGCCACCTGCAGGTCGTGGGGTTTGATCCGCTGTAAAAGCTGTCGGGTCGCCTGCCGGTCCTGGTCCGTCTCACCAGGTACGCCGGCGATCAGGTAGACCGATAACTGTAGTCCCACACGATGCACCGCGTCGCAAGCCGCCACCACCTGCTGCGGAGTGATCCGCTTGCCAAGTTGCTGCAGGATGCGGGGCGAGCCTGACTCGACCCCCAGTTGAACACACTCGCAGCCCGCCCGCTTCATCCAGCTTAATACCTCTTCATCCACCGCCTCAACCCTGGTCTGACAGTTCCAGAACATGCCTGCCTTCCGTTCAAGCAGCAGTTGGCAGAGCTCAATGGTGCGCCGGCGGTCGGCCGTGAAGGTGTCGTCGCGCAGCGAGAGGTACAGCATGCCAAACCGGTCTTTCAGGAACAGAAACTCATCCACCACTGAGGCCGGTGAGCGGGTGCGGACAGCCCGTCCCCAGAAGCTTGGTGAGGCGCAGAAGTGGCAGGCTGAAGGGCAGCCCCGTGAGGTGCTGATGAATTGCGGCTGCAGGTCGAGATCCACCCCGATCGCCTCATGCAGATAGCGACTGGGGTAGGGCAGGCTGTCCAGGTCCCTGATGCGGCTACGGGCTGCTGTCCTGATAACCGTCTGTCCATGCCGTAGTACCAGGCCCGGTATCTCGCTGAGTGGGCGTCCGGAGTCCCGGGCCTCAATCAGTTCCAGCAGGGTTGTTTCACCTTCCCCGGCCACAATCAGATCCAGTTCAGGATGTGACGCCAACAGTAATTCGGCCTGATGGGTGGCATGGCCGCCGCCTGCAATCACCAGCGATTGCGGATGGCGTTGCTTCGCCAGCCGGGCCAGCTGCAGCGTGGTGTGACGATTATGGGTCCACTGGGAGAAGCCGAACAGATCCGGGGATAGTCGTTTGAATAGCTCGGTTATCTGCGCCTCGTCCATGCCTGATAGATTGGCCAGATGGGCATCTATGCCCTTGTCGCGCAGCACGGCATGCAGTGAGCAAAGACCGATCGGCAGCAGATCGGTGAAGGTGGTTGATTCATCCGCTAAGGTGGTTCCGGAGCTATAGGCGAGCAGGATTCTCATGGTGGTGGGCAAAAAAAATCCGGGCTCGTACAGGAGCCCGGTCGGGTTAGGGGCGAAACATGCGGTTAGTTAAGGCGCGCTGCCGGCAGACCCACGCCCAGGTGGTCGTTGGTCAGGGAATCGGCATCCAGTTCTTCGTCAGCTTCCAGGATCAGGCTGTCGAGGTCCAGGCTTGCCGGTGACACTTTGTCAAAACGACGGGCACCCAGGTAACGCGACAGGTAATAGGGCGTATCCATGGAAGAGATCACGACACGGCGGTGGCTGGAGGAGGCGTGGATCATCTTGCGATTGCCCAGGTAGATGCCAACATGGGAGGCGTAACGGGCGTACGTCCTGAAAAAGACCAAGTCGCCGCGCCGCAGATCGCCCTGACCCACCTCGTCACCAACCCGGAACTGTTCGCGGGCGGTGCGCGGCAGGTTAATGTCCTGTAGACGGAATACCTGTTGGGTGAAGCTGGAACAGTCCAGGGCCGTCGGGCTGTTGCCGCCGAAGCGGTAGCGGGCGCCCAGAAAGCTGAAGGCTGATTTTTGCAGATCGGCGAAGGCCTGTGAGCTTTCCAGGTTTTTGGCCAGATCCACCGGCTGATCGGTGTCGATATCCGTCAGTTCTGCCAGGGTGTCTGATAGTTCTTGGTCGTTGAGCAGATCTTTGTTAATCAGGCGCAGACGCTGTGCAGAGGCAGTTTTGGTGGGCAGGTCGCACTGATTGCTGTCGTCGGTGACACCCAGGGCCAGAATCTGTCCCGGCTTGATCCGGTTGCCCTTCAGGCGGTTAGTCTTGCGTAGTACGGCTACTTTAACACCGGTCTTGCGAGCAATGGAAAACAGGGTGTCGCCCCTGGTCACCTTGTAGGTGCTGCAGTTTTCGAGGGGCTTGGAGGCGGCAGCGGCCTGAGTGGGTATAATCAGGCTGTCGCCCTTACGCAGTTTGCTGCTGCTCAGGGAGTTGACTGATTTCAGTTCATTGACCGAGACGTGATATTTGCGAGCAATGCTCTGCAACGTTTCGCCGGAGCGGGTGACAACGTGGGTCTTTGAGGCGAACGCAGCGAGCGGAAGAGTCAGGTTTAGCAGGCATACAGCGACTATCAGGCGTACAGTATGCTTCATTGTTCCTCCTTTCCGTCTTGCGTTTTTTAAAACAACAGTTTGTCTAATACAACAATATGCAGGTATGGGTCAAGCAAAAAACAGGCTTTCTGTAAGCACTAAATGTGCCAATGTTAATAAATTTTATTTTTTCTTGGGGGCGAAGCGGATAGTCACCCTGACGCTGGAGGGTTCGACGCCTACCACGGCCACGCCGGATGGCGCACGGACCTGGGCAACGGTGAGCCGTAGCGTATTGTTCCCGACTGCAACGTCGGAAAGGTCCAGGTCGGCGGTCAGGTCCAGTTGTCGGGGGGAGGGTGCCAGCCCTGAGCTGGAACGGACGCGGACGGTTACTTCTTCGGGGTGGGAACGGACCAGCGCCATGCCGTCCGGCAGGCCATGGAAGGTGAGCGTGGCAGGTACGATGGCCACTTCTCCCGGCCGTGCGGCAAGTACCAGCCAGATGGCGGTGACCCCCAGCAGAGTGACAATTTTTGGCACCAGGTCGCCGAACAGGCGTCTGCCAAGCGGAATCCGCTGGCGCGCAGACTGGGGAGTCAAAAGCTGCTCAAGGCGTTTTTTTAGGACTTCGGGGCTGCGTATCGGTTGCAGCTGATCGCCGATGGCCAGCGAAACCTGGCCCCGCTCTTCAGACACTACCAGCACAAGGGCATCGCTCCGTTCAGTCACCCCCAGGGCCGCACGATGGCGCGTGCCGTACTGCTGCGGCAGGTTGGAGGAGTCAGACAGCGGCAGCAGGCAGGCCGCCTGCACGATCCGTTCGTCGCGGATCAGCACGGCGCCGTCGTGGAGCGGGCTGCCGTTGTGGAACAGGTTGCGCAGCAGCGGCACTGAGATTTGTGCATCAAGGGTTGTGCCGTGCAGCAGATGCTCGTCCAGTCGATCCTGACGTTCGAAGACCAGCAGAGCGCCGGTCCGTGCTGCGGCGAGTTCAAAGACCGCTTCGCTGATCAGGGCGGGGCTGCTGCTGGGGGGCTGGGTGCTGGTGCCGAGCAGCTCCCGTAACAGGCTGAAGCGGTACAGTGCCTGGCGGATCTCGTTTTGGAATACCACCACCACCAGCACAATCATCACCGTTTCCAGCTGCTGCAGTACCCAGCTGGTCATCTGGAGGCCGGTCTGGCGCGTCACAAAAAAGAAGGCGATCACTACACCGAGGCCGGCCAGTACCTGAATGGCACGGCTACGTCGGAACCAGCTGTAGAGCTGGTAGACCAGGACGCTCATGATCAGGATGTCGAGTATGTCTTTGAGGCCGATTGAGGGCATGGCAGCTGGAATTCTGTTGGCGTGACGCAGGATCTGTGCTAGGAAAACAGGGCTGATTATATAGCAGTAAATCATGTTCAAGGATAGTGAAAAACCATGTTCAGACTTTCCGAAAAGGGTGAGCAGATCCAGCAGATGTTTGGCGCCATTGCGCCGCGGTACGATTTTCTCAACCACCTGCTGAGTCTCGGCATAGATAAGCGCTGGCGTAAGGCCGCTGTCCGGCTGATCAAAGCAACGGAAAACGGGCGGGTGCTGGATGTGGCCACCGGCACCGGCGACCTGGCGCTGGAGATTGCCAAGGCAACCCCTGCCTCGGTCAGGATCACCGGCGCCGATTTCAGCCCCGAGATGGTGCGGCTGGGCGAAGAGAAGGTGGCTGCCTCCCCATTCAACAAACGGATTGACCTGCGGGTGGCCCCCTGCGAAGACCTGCCGTTTCCCTCCGACACCTTCGATTCGGTAACCATCGCCTTTGGTATTCGTAATGTCGTTGACCGTCGTTTGGGGCTGGCCGAGATGTGGCGGGTGCTGAAGCCGGCTGGCCGGATGGTGATCCTTGAGTTTTCCGTACCCCGCTCGGCCCTGTTCCGCGCCCTGTATCATTTTTACTTCCTGCGGGTGCTGCCGGTGATCGGTGGCCTGTTTTCCAAGTACAACGCCTATAAGTACCTGCCTGATTCAGTGCTGGAGTTTCCTTCCAGCGAAGAGTTTTGCCGCACCATGACCGAGATCGGCTTGAAAAACGTACGCTGCCAGCCGCTGACCTTCGGTATCGCCTCTATCTACACCGGAACCAAGGACTAGTGCAGCAGGCCGACCTTGAGCAGATACAGGCCTGGTTTGATGGGTATCTGAACGGTTACCTCGATCTGGACCCGGAAGGATTGAAGAATATCCGCCTCAAGCAGGAACACACCGCCAAGGTGGTGGAGGTGATGGGGCTGCTGGCCGTTGGTGAGCGGTTGACAGCATCCGAGACCTGTCTGGCCCGTGCCGTAGCGCTCTTGCACGACGTTGGCCGCTTTCCCCAGTACCGCCGTTGGCGCACCTTTCGCGACAGCGAGTCAGATAATCACGCCCGCCTGGGGTTGGAAGTGATCCGCCAACAGCAGGTGTTACAAAGGCTTGGCCCTGAAGATCAGCTGTTGATTGAAGAGGCGGTTCGCTTTCACAATCTGCTGGCTGTGCCGTCGCAGTTCAAATCGCCCACCGACCGTTACATCCGTCTGATTCGTGACGCCGATAAGCTCGACATCTGGCGGGTTTTTGAGGAGTATTTCCAGCAGCCACCGGCTGAGCGGGCCTCTGCGGTTGGCTTGGGCTTGCCGGATCAGGCTGATGAGATTACCGCCGAGTGCCTGGCCGCCCTGCAGGCCGGCGAGGTGGTACGGCTGGATACGGTACGCGTTCTGAACGACTTCATTCTTTTGCAGATATCCTGGGCTTATGACCTGAACGTCCCCAGCGCCTTCCGCCTGCTGCAGCAGCGGTGCTATCTGACCAAGCTCGCGGCACTGCTGCCTCCCGCTGCCGGTCTCGACGAGGCGATCCATCGCGCTGTACAACATGTCAGGCTGATGGCCGAGCGATAGCCATTCCCTGACCGTAGATTCTGTGGTAAGGTTTGCCCTCCATGCTCCGAGCCATCTCACCACTTGGTATTCCGAGTCTCATCCTGGTAGCCGCCTGGTGGCTGCTGCCACGCGCCCCTTTGCTGACGCCAACCCGTCAGGACCTGCTGATGCTGTCCCCCTATCTGTTGACAGCGGGCGGCCTGCTGCTCAGTTTTCACTTCCGCCGTGGCCGTATCTGTCTGCTGTTGTTGCTGACTGCCCTCAGCTACTACCTGCTGACCACCTATCTGGACGGTGCCGCCGATACCCCGCAGGCCTACCTGGTAACCAGCGCCCTGGCGGTACTACTGCCGTTTAACCTGCTGCTGGTGGTCTTGATGCGGGAAAAGGGGATCTTCAGTAACGCCAGCAGGATGCGTTTTTTCTTCCTGGGGGTGCAGCTGTTTGTGCTCTGGCTGACCCTGAAGGAACAGAGTCAGACCCTTTGGCTGGAGCTGACCCGGCCGCTGGTAAGCTGGCCGCTGCACGACTATCTGGCCGTTCCCCAGGCCAGCCTGCTGCTGCTGCTGGCAGCCACCCTGCTGTCATGCATTCGTGGCATCACACGCCGGTCGCCGATTGAGGGGGGGCTGTTTGGCGTTGGAGTGGCCTTCTTTGTGCTGCTCAACTGGTCCGGGGCGCCCTATGTGCCGGCCCTGTTCAGCGGGGCAGCGCTGTTGATCATGCAGCTGGCGGTAGTGCAGGAGTCCCATAACATGGCCTTCCGTGACGATCTGACCGGTCTGCCGTCCCGTCGTGCCCTGAACGAGCAACTGCCCGGTCTGGGTAGCCGTTATGCCATCGCCATGGTTGATGTTGACCATTTTAAGCGTTTCAACGACACCTACGGTCACGATGTGGGCGACCAGGTGCTGAAGATGGTAGCCCAGCGTATGATGTACGTCTCCGGAGGCGGTCGTTCGTTTCGCTATGGCGGTGAAGAGTTCACCGTGTTGTTTCCCGGCAAAACCGCCAAGGATGTAGCTCCCCACCTGGAGCGGCTGCGGCAGAACATTGCCGACTATGTGATGAGCCTGCGCGGCGATGATCGTCCCAAAAACGACCAGGCAGGAGAGGGCCGTCGCTGCAATGTCCGCTCGCAACGCGATGTATCGGTCACGGTCAGCATCGGCGTGGCCGAGTCAAGCCCCAACCTCAGCACGCCGGCTGAGGTGATCAAGGCAGCCGACCAGGCACTCTACAAGGCCAAGAACAGTGGCCGCAACCAGGTCAGCCTGCATGGCCGACGCTAGCGTGACGGCTGCTGCTTGATACACATGAGACGTTTACGATAGTAGCTACGACCCAAGGAGGGGCCATGCCCGTACACCACGAGTGCCGGCTAGCGGTTGAAAAACTACGCTGGAGCTGCGATCCGAAACAGTTCACCTTCAAGACCACCAAGGAACTGCCGGATCTGGTGGATGCGGTGGGGCAGGAGCGTGCCCTGCGGTCGATCGAATTTGGTCTGGGGGTACAGGAAACCGGCTTCAACCTCTATATCTCCGGACAGACCGGCACCGGTCGCACCTCCACCATCCGGAACCTGCTCAGGCAGCGGGCCAAACATGAGGCAACACCCTGCGATTGGGTCTATGTCTTTAACTTCAAGGATGCCGACGCCCCGCTGTCATTGTCCCTGCCAGCCGGCCAGGGCGCTGAACTGGCTGCCGACATGCAGGAGTTGGTGGAGGCATTTCGCAAGGATATACCCAAGGCGTTGGAGAGCCGCGAGTACGAGACCCGGCGCAGCGAGATCCTGGAGCAGTACCAGATCAATAACAATGACCTGTTTCAGGGGCTGGAAAAGGATGCCGAGGAGAAGGGCTTTGCCCTGCAGCGGACCGTTTCCGGCCTGGTGATCGTGCCCCAGAAGGACGACCACAATTTTTCCCAGGAAGAGTACGAGGCCCTTGCCGAGGAAGAGCGGGAAAAGATCGAGGAGTTGGGCAAACAGCTGACCGAGCGCCTCAATGAGGTGCTGCGTCAGGTGCGCGAGAACGAAAAGGCTACCAAGGACGCCCTCTCCCAGGCTGACCGCGACCTGGGGATGTCTTGCTTGGGTCATCGCCTGGACCCGCTGCGGGAGAAGTACGCCGGACAGTCCAAGGTGCTGGAGTACCTTGATGCGGTGCAGGAGGATATCCTCAAGAATCTTGAGGATTTCAAACCTCAGCCAGTACAGCCCCAGATTCCCGGCCTGCGCATCCCCCGCCAGGAGCCCAGCTTCGAGCGGTACCAGGTCAATCTGCTGGTGGACAATAAAGAGACCGCCGGCGCACCAATCGTCTTTGAGCCCAACCCCACCTACAATAACCTGTTTGGCCGGATCGAGCATGTCATGCAGTATGGTGGTGTGGCGGCCACTGATTTCACTATGATCAAGGCCGGCGCCCTCCACCGGGCCAACGGCGGCTACCTGGTGATCGATGCCCGTGAGGTGCTGATCAACCCCTTTGTCTGGGACGCCCTGAAGCGCTGCATCCGCACCGCCGAGATCCGGATCGAGGATGTGCTGGAGCAGTACCGTTTCATGACCATGGTCACCCAAAAGCCCGAGCCGGTGCCGCTCTCGGCCAAGATCGTCCTGGTGGGCACTCCCTGGATCTACTACCTGCTCTACTACCAGGACCCGGATTACCGCAAGTTCTTTAAGGTCAAGGCTGAGTTCGACAGTCGGGTGGCCCGCACGCCGGAGGTAATGCACGAGTACGCCCTGTTTGTGGCCACCCTCTGCCGTGACAAAAAACTGCTGCACTTCGACCGCAGCGCCGTGGCCTGTCTGCTGGAATACACCGCCCGCATGGTGGACGATCAGGAGAAGCTCTCCTCCCGCTTTATGGAGATCGCCGATTTCGTGCAGGAAGCCAGCTTCTGGGCTAAGCGGGATGGCCACAAGGTGGTTAAATGCGCTGATGTGCGGCGGGCCGCCGAGGAGCAACTCTACCGGGTCAACCGGATTGAGGAACGAATGCAGGAGCTGTTCGACGACGGCACGATCATGGTGGACACCGACGGCGCCGTGGTGGGCCAGATAAATGGTCTGTCGGTGATTTCGCTGGGGGATCACACCTTTGGCCGCCCGTCACGGATCACGGCCCGTACCTACCTGGGGCAGGCCGGCATGGTCAATATCGAGCGCGAGGTCAAGCTGTCCGGCCCGATCCACGACAAAGGGGTCATGATTCTGACCGGCTGGCTGGGGGGGCTCTTCGCCCAGCAGCACCCGCTGTCACTCTCCGCGTCGATCTGTTTCGAGCAGAATTACGAGGGGGTCGAGGGGGACAGCGCCTCCTCCACCGAGCTGTATGCCCTGCTGTCGGCCTTGTCCGGGGTGCCGATCCGCCAGGGGATCGCCGTCACCGGCAGCGTCAACCAGCGTGGCAAGATCCAGCCGATCGGCGGGGTAAACCATAAGATAGAGGGCTTCTACGCCGTCTGCAAGGCCAAAGGGCTGACCGGCACCCAGGGGGTGATGATCCCTAAGGCCAACGAGCGCCACCTGATGCTGAAGGAAGAGGTGCTGGAGGCGGTAAAAAAAGGTCAGTTCCATGTCTGGAGCATTGAAACCATTGAGCAGGGGATCGAGTTGCTGACCGGCATGCCGGCTGGTGAGCCGGACAAGAACGGGCGCTTCCCCAAGGGAACGGTCTACCACCAGGTGGCCCAGGCGCTGCGTAAGATGTTCAGTCGCATGCACCGTGATGAGGAAAAGCAGGACGCCAAGCACAAAAAAGGCGCTGCCAAGCAAAAGGGCGGCAAGCCGGGGAGAAAACAGGATGAGTATTAGTTGGCGCGAAGAGTTGGCTATCGGCAATCAGCGGATTGATGAACAGCATCGCGAGCTTTTGCAACGTTTCGACACCCTGCTGGCCGCCTGCCGGCGCGGCGAGGGGCGGGCCGAGCTGGCGCGGCTGCTCGATTTTTTGGATGAGTATGTGGTCAAACATTTCGGCGATGAAGAACAGTTGCAGCAGACCAGTGGCTTTCCCGATTTTCAGAGCCATCAGCTGCTGCACCTCGGTTTTGTCAAGCGGCTGGCCGATCTGAAGTCTTCGATCCGGGCTGAAGGAGAGGTGCAACTGGACCATGTGCTCACCACCAACAAGCTCTTGCTGGATTGGCTGGTGCAGCATATCTCCACCCGTGACCGCGAGGTGGGGCGGTTCTTAAACGAAAAGGGGATACACTGACCAACGTAGTGTCAGTGCGGTCTACTACAAACAAATGGCCCGCTGACAGAGTCGGCGGGCCATTTGTTTGTAGAACCTCTGAATACGAGGTGCAGGTAGAGTAATCATTCACAGTCATCGCGCCAGCAACAATCGAGCTGGCCACATTGCTCCACCTGGCCGGTATCGTAGCAGGGCAGGTTGCCCTCGGCCTGCTGGATGGCCCTGATCAGGTCCGCCTTGCGCTGCTTGCCTGGTTTAATGCCATGCTGCTCCGCTATTTTTTTGACCTCGTCGAGTTTCATGGGAGACTCCTTTGTGCGCTAAAATGCTAGAAATTAACTATAGCGCATCATCGGTCACAGTCAAATGGCAGACATGAAAAAATCCCGCCGGTAAGCCGGCGGGATTTTTAGTGCTGGAACACAGACTGCTAGAGGCTGATACCGGCCAGGCGGAACAGCGCCTCCTTATACTTCTCGCCGGTCTTGCGCACGATCTCCTCCGGCAGGGGCGGCGCCGGAGCGGTCTTGCCCCAATCCAGGGTCTCCAGGTAATCCCGCAGGAACTGCTTGTCGAAGCTGGGCTGGGGACCGCCGGGCTGGTACTGGTCGGCAGGCCAGAAACGGCTTGAATCAGGGGTCAGGCACTCGTCGATGATGATCAGCTTGCCCTCAAACACGCCGAACTCGAACTTGGTGTCGGCGATGATGATCCCCTTCTGGGCAGCGATGTCGCGGGCCCGGCAGTAGATCTTGATGGTGGCCTCGCGAGCCTGCTCAGCCAGTTCTTTGCCGCAGATCGTGGCCATCTCGTCAAAGGAGATGTTTTCGTCGTGGGTCCCCAGTTCGGCCTTGGTGGAAGGGGTGAAGATCGGCTCTGCCAGGCGGTCGGATTCCTTCAGCCCTTCCGGCAGCTTGATGCCGCAGATGGAACCGGTAGCCTTGTAATCTTTCCAGCCCGAGCCGGAGACATAGCCGCGCACGATGCACTCGGCGGCCAAGGGTTGAGCCTTCTTGACCCACATCGAGCGACCGGCCAGCACGTCGGCGTAGGGTTGGCACTCAGCTGGGTAGTCGGCCACATCGGTGGAGATGATATGGTTGGGGATGATGTCTTCCATCTGTGCGAACCAGAACTTGGAGATCTGGGTCAGCACCGCACCCTTGTCAGGGATCGGCTCGTTCATGATCACGTCAAAGGCAGAGATCCGGTCGGAGGTGACCATCAACAGGGTCTCTCCCAGATCATAGATGTCACGTACCTTGCCGCGGCTGATCAGTTTCAGGCCAGGGAAATCGGTCTGCTTTACGGGTTGTGTCATGGCGCTTCTCCTTAACAAGACAATAAACGTGGTCTGAAAATCTAAGTAGGTGAATTACTGCTCCAGCAGGGCCTGGTTTATGACGATCTTGGCCTTGTCGCGACGCTCTTTTAGCCAGCTCTTGAGTGCCTCTTCCTGGCGCTGGGGCAGCATGCGCTGTTTGAGGGCCTCCTTCTGGGCGGCGAAATCAGCTTCAGGCGCAGCAATACGCTGCTTAAGCCGCACCGCGTACCAGCGGTTGCCGATCAGCATCGGCTCGCTCAAGGCCGGAGCGGCTGTGGTCAGTTTAAAGGCATCTTCCATCAGTGTTTGTGAGGTGCCGATACCGGGCAGATCGCCCTTGGCGTTGTAACCGAAGGCCGTTGTGGATTGTAGCTTCAGGCCGGAAAGGTTGCTGGTGGCCAGTTGCTTCTGGGCATCCACCGCCTTTTGCTTGGCTAGCTCAGCCGCCTTGGCGGCACGCACCTGCTGCTCCACCGTGCCGCGCACCTGGGACAGCGGCAGCAGCGCAGCCGGTTGTTTTTCCTTTACCTTGAAGATGTAGATCCCTTTGGCGGTTTCCAGCGGTCCGCCCAGTTCGCCGGCCTTCAGTTCAAAGGCCTTCTGCAGCAGCGCCTGTTCTCCGGCCAGGGCCTGGGGTGGTGCAGCGGCGGTGAACAGGCCGGTATCGCGGGTCGTGGTGCCCAGTTTGCTGGCCACCAGCTGCAGATCAGCGCTCTTGATGTTCTGGAAAAGGGTGTCGGCCGCCTTTTCAAAGGTCGCCTTGCTGGCCTTGCTGCGCTTGGCGTCGGCCAGTACGCGCTGCTTGACCTGTTCAAAGGGGATCGGGCTGTTGTCGTTGCCCAGGTAGCGATCCAGGTTCTTGCGGTAGAAGCTCTCCTGTTCTTCGGTTGTCACCTGCTGGCTGGCAACTTGAGAGGAAGGGTCCAGCAGCAGATAGCTGATGGCCACCTTTTCCGGGCTCTTGAATTTGTCTGCGTTGTTTTTGAGGTAGTCGTCCAGCTCTGCTTCGCTCGGTTTGACGCCGGCAGCCAGTTCGGCAGCACTGAACGAGACGTAGTTCAGTTCAATCCGGTCGCGTTCCTTGTGATACTGGGCCTTGGCGTCGTCGTCGCTGACCTGGGCCTTATCCATGATCGCCTTGCGTGTCTTGGCGATCAGCAGGTCGGCCTTCTGCGAATCTTCGAAGTCGCTGGGGGTGATGCGGGACATCTTGAGAGTTTGTTGATACAGGGCCAGGTCGAAGGCGCCGTTGTTCTGGAAGGCCGGCATGGCGGCGATTGCCGCAGCCACCTCATCCTTGCTGACCTTTACGCCCAGCTCCTTGGCTCCCTTGGTCAGCAGAACGCTGTCGATCAGGCGGTCCAGGGCTGCCTGGCGGATGTTGAGCTGCTTTTCCAGTTCCGGGGTCAGGCCGCCGGCGGCCTGGCCGAACAGCTGCAGATAGATGTCACGCAGCCGTTGGTACGAGTTTTGGTACTGCTCCAGCGAGATGGTGGTACGGTCCACCTTGGCGGCATAGCCGGCGCCTCCGGTGCTGAAGCCTTCCTCACCCTTGCCCCAGACCAGGAAGATCGTGCCGATGAACGATAGTACAATAACCGCGAAAACCACCTTGATGATGATCGATTCCTTCTTTTTGCGAATCAGGTCAAGCATGGATAACAGGCTCCTTTGGACGGGACTCCGGCAGTGCCGGAAAGGTATGCATACTACTACGGACACAGGCAAAATTGCAAGCTGTGAATCCGGCCGACCAGCGGTTTACAGCACCTTTGAACTGTGTTAGGGTGCGCCCCACACAACGTTGCCGCAGTCTGCGTCCGGAGGGTCCATGGATCTCAGTTTTTCCCACACCAACGAAGAGGTTGATCGTCTGATCGAACGCCTGCTGGCTTCCAGCGGTGACATTTATCATCCTGAACTGGTGCGGGAGTTGCTGATTGCGGCCCTCAAGATCGGTCAGGAGACCGATTACATCCCCGATCTCAAGCTGATTAACCGCACCCTGCGCGAGATGCGCTACACCACCCGGGTCTTTGCCCCGTACCGTGACCGGAAAAAGATCACCATCTTCGGCTCGGCACGCACCAAGCCCGAAGAGCCGATTTACCAGACCTGCGTCCGTTTCGCCCGGCTGCTGGCCGATAAGGGCTGGATGGCGATCACCGGGGGTGGCGGCGGCATCATGCAGGCCGGCAACCAAGGGGCCGGTAGTGAGAACTCCTTTGCGGTCAACATCAAGTTGCCGTTCGAGCAGAGCGCCAACCCGATCATGCAGCGCAATCCCCGTCTGGTCACCTATAAGTACTTCTTCAACCGCAAGGTTGCCTTTGTCAAAGAGGCCGACGCGGTGGCGGTCTTCCCTGGCGGGTTCGGCACCCTTGACGAGGCGATGGAGGTCTTTACCCTGGTACAGACCGGCAAGACCTCACCCAAGCCGCTGGTGCTGGTGGACGATGCCGACGGCTTCTGGGAGCAGTTCTTCGAGTTTGTCAAGGAACAGCTCTTGAGCAAGGGGCTGATCTCCGGTGAGGATTTTTCGATCTTCACCATCACCAAGGACGAGCACGAGGCGGCCCAGGTGATCGAGAACTTCTACCGTGTCTACCATTCGGTCCGTTTTCATGATGAACTGGCCATCATCCGGCTCAACAGACCCTTGACGGACGAGCAGATCCGTACCCTGGAGCAGGAGTTCCCTGAACTGATCCTTGAAGGTGGACGGATTGAGTGTTGTGGGCCGCTGGAGTGCGAGGATGATCAGCCCGACCTGGCCGAGCTGCCGCGGTTGCGCTTCCCGTTCAATCACTTTCATTACGGCCTGCTGATCGCCTTTATCCACCGTATAAACACGTTTTGACATTTTCCGGGTGGCATGGTAAATAATTCCACTTTTACTATACGTTACGATTTTCAACGGATTAGATCGTTATTTCGTGCTGCGGCTGGTCGGATGAAGCCTGTGGTTGGCTTTGCAATGCTGCTGCTGCTGGTCAGTGTAGATCCGGCCCTGGCGGTTACTGAACGGCTTTTCCCGGTGCTGCCCGGCGCGGTAATCGAGCTGTGCCGACCGGGTGAGGACGACACCCCCTGCATCGAATCGCCCAACCTGCGGATGCGCTACAGCAGTACACGTCTGCAAAAGCAGGTCCAGCGGGAACTGCTGGCCGCCTCCAAACGGCTGGGCTGGCGGATGTATCCGCTCAAGGGTGAGCCGGGTCGTTTTCAGAGCGCCAATCCCAAGCGACAATGGGATTTGCTGTGGGAGCTGCGCCCGGCACCGGTTGACGAGCATGGGGCGGGCTTTCATATCTACTACTGGAAGATTTCAGACTAGTTCTGCGTGTGCATATTCTCGTGTCTAAGGGGAGGCAGTCATGTTCAAGGGGAGTATTGTTGCAATCGTTACACCATTCAAGAATGGTGCGGTTGACGAAGAGAAGCTGCGGGAGCTGGTTGAGTTCCAGATCGAGGGCGGCACCGACGCCATTGTGCCCTGCGGCACCACCGGCGAGTCGTCCACCCTGGATTACGAAGAGCATGACCGCGTGATCCAGATCGTGGTTGAGCAGGTCAAGAAGCGGGTCCCGGTCATCGCCGGCACCGGCTCCAACTCGACCCGCGAGGCGATCGAGATGACCGAGCATGCCAAGCAGCTGGGGGCCGACGGCTGCCTGCTGGTGACCCCCTACTACAACAAGCCGACCCAGGAAGGCCTGTACCTGCACTACAAGGCGGTGGCCGAGGCCGTTGCCATCCCGCAGATCCTGTATAACGTACCGGGTCGCACCGGGGTCAACCTGCTGCCCGAGACCGTGGCCCGTCTGTCTTCGATCGCAAACATCGTGGCCATCAAAGAGGCCACCGGTTCACTGCAGCAGGCCTCCGAGATATTGGCGCTGTGCGGCGACCAGATCGACGTGCTGTCCGGCGACGACTTCATCACCTTCCCGATGATGGCCTGTGGCGCCAAGGGGGTCATCTCGGTGCTGGCCAACATCATGCCTAAGGCAGTTGCGAGCCTTACCGACGCCTACTTCGCCGGCGATCTGGCCACAGCCCGCAAGCTGCACCTGGATACCTTGAAGATCAGCAACGCCATGTTCATCGAGAGCAACCCGGTGCCGGTCAAGACCGCCCTGGGGCTGATGGGTAAGTGCTCCGACGAGGTGCGCCTGCCGCTGGCACCGATGAGCGCCGCCAACAAGGCCAAGCTGGAAGCCATCATGAAAGAGTACAAGCTGATTTAAATTCTATTTACCGCAGAGGACGCAGGGGGACGCAGAGAAAAACCGGGAAAACAAAATCCATTCAGATTGAAAGATTTGTTTTTGTTTCCTCAGATGCTTTGCTGTTTCCCTCCGAGGTACTCTGTGCCCTCTGTGGTGAGACAAGAGGTTTCGTATGATTAAAATCGCCGTCTGCGGTGCCGCCGGCCGCATGGGTCAGAGAATTATTGTTGCCGCTGTCGAGGCGGGCTGCACCATCTCCGGCGCCCTGGAGCGTCCCGGTCATCCCCAGGTGGGCCAGGATGCCGGTCTGATCGCCGGTGTTGGCAGTCTGGGCGTTGCTATCTCCGACGACCTGAACGCCGTGGTGGCGGGCTGCGATGTGCTGATCGACTTCACCACCCCCAAGGTCTCGCTCAAGAACCTGGAGGTCTGCGGCCTGAGGAAGAAGGCGATCGTGATCGGTTCCACCGGCTTCACCCCCGAGGAGCGGCTTCTCGCCGCCGAGCTGGCCAAGGATATCCCGGCCGTGCTGGCCCCCAACATGTCGGTGGGCGTCAACGTCTGCTTCAAGGTGCTCAAAGACGTGGCCAAGACCCTGGGCGACGACTTCGACGTGGAGATCGTGGAGCTGCACCACAACAAGAAGAAGGATTCCCCCTCCGGCACCGCCGTGCGGATGGGCGAGGTGGTGGCCGAGGCGCTGGGCCGCGACTACAACCAGGTGGCCAACTACCACCGCGAGGGGATCTGCGGCGAGCGTACCAAGGAAGAGATCGGCATGCAGACCGTGCGGGGCGGCGACATCATCGGTGAACACACCGTCTACTTTATCGGCATGGGTGAGCGGATCGAGATCTCCCACCGCGCCATGACCCGCGACATGTTCTCCCGCGGCTCGGTGCGTGCCGCCCAGTGGGTGGTGGGCAAGCAACCCGGCCTGTACGACATGCAGGATGTGCTGGGCCTGCGCTAGCCGCCTTACAGAAAGCAGGTATACCCCATGGAAGCTGGCATATTGGTCCTGTTTGCAGTGGTGGGCAGCGGTATCCTGGCGCTGGCCTGCCTTGCTGCCTGGGTCTGGGCGTTGGTGGACATCCTCAGGAACGAATTTTCCGGCCTCAACAAGCTGATCTGGCTGGCGCTGGTGATCTTCCTGCCGCTGATCGGCGTGATCCTGTACTACTTCATCGGCAGAGAACAGAAGCTGTCGTCAATACCTTAAGTAATCACAATCTGGAGGATAGAACGTGGCAAAGATTAATGACAACTACCTGAAATTGAAGGCCGGCTACCTGTTTCCCGAGATCGGCCGTCGCGTGCGTGAGTTTGCCGCCGCCAACCCGGATGCCAAGGTGATCCGCTTAGGGATCGGCGACGTGACCCGTCCCCTGGCCCCGGCCGTGCTGAAGGCCTTTCACGAGGCCGTGGACGATCTGGCCACCACCGACAAGTTCGCCGGCTACGGCCCGGAGCAGGGCTATGACTGGCTGATCAACGCCATCATCGAGAAGTCTTACAAGCCGCTGGGCGTTGATCTCAAGACCGAGGAGATGTTCATCTCCGACGGTTCCAAGTGCGACTGCGCCAACATCCTCGACATCTTCGCCCTGGACAACGTGGTGGCCATCGGCGATCCGGTCTACCCGGTCTACAACGACACCAACGTGATGATCGGCCGCACCGGCGAGGCAGACGAGAAGGGCTACTATCAGAACATCGTCTATATGCCCTGCAACGAGGCCAATAACTTCATCCCCTCGCTGCCCACCCAGAAGGTGGACATCATCTACCTCTGCTTTCCCAACAACCCCACCGGCACCGTGGCGACGAAAGCAGAACTGAAGAAGTGGGTCGATTATGCCTTGGCCAACGACGCCGTGATCTTCTTCGACGCCGCCTATGAGGCCTTCATCACCAACCCGGAGATCCCCCACTCGATCTACGAGATCGAAGGGGCCAAGAAGTGCGCCATCGAGTTCCGTTCCTTCTCCAAGACCGCCGGCTTCACCGGCGTGCGCTGCGGCCTGGTGGTGGTACCGGAAGAGGTGATGGGCACCACAGCAACCGGCGAGAAGTACTCCTTCAACAAACTCTGGCTGCGCCGCACCACCACCAAGTTCAACGGCGCCTCCTACCCGGTGCAGAAGGCCGCCGCAGCCGTGTACAGCGATGAGGGCTGGAAGCAGACCAAAGAGATTATCGACTACTACATGGAGAACGCCCGCATCATCCGTGAAGGCCTGACAGCGGCCGGCGTCACCTGCTACGGCGGGGTGGATGCCCCCTACATCTGGCTCAAGACCCCGGGCGGCATGAGCAGTTGGGACTTCTTCGACAAGCTGCTGAAGGAATGCAACGTGGTTGGCACCCCCGGCTCCGGCTTCGGCCCATCCGGCGAAGGGTTCTTCCGGCTATCGGCCTTCGGCCATCGCGAGAATGTGATCGAGGCGGTGGAGAGGATAAAGAAGAATTTGAAATAGGTGGTAATGAAAGGGCCTCGGAAACGGCGCCCTTTTGTTTTTTAAGCTGCTTTGTCACCAACGCTGCTAGTCAAAAAAACTGCTTAAGACTGCATGAAATAATTAAATCAGCTGCCCAAAATTGGGATAAAGGAGGGTAAATGCTCAAAATAATCAGATTTGCTTTGTGCTCAAGCTTGGTTTTAGTGCTTTGCTCTTGCGTTACAGTAAATACAGACATGTCATCTGATATGGATATAAAAGGTTATAAAAGAGCGTACATAGAGCGTCACCCTGTAGATGAATTTCAAATGTACCAAGCACTGTTTTGGGAAATGAATGATATGGGTAAGATGGTTGTAAATTCTCCTTTTGATGACCCTACAGAGCATGATTTGTTGGTGAGGTTTAGTTATGACGATGGCTGGGATATGACAAAATATCTAAGGTCATTTCAGTTTCAGCTCATAGCAGCCAAAAGTGGCCGTGTTCTTACGAGTACGTATTATCGATCATCAGGAGTTTGGAGAGGGGTAAGGGACGGTCGTCTAGAGGATGCATTTAATGACTTGCGTAGTAAGCTTGGATACGAGCCAACTAAACAATTTCAATAAGAAATTTAGTGGCAGTATACTCAATTCAAATGGCGGCCAATCGGCCGCCTTTAGTTTTTCCGTCAGGTACCCATTGCCCGCCTAGGGTACACGGTTGAATCTTCGGGGTCAGGAATCTTCGAAGTCACGTCTTGAATTATAAGTCTTTACTGTTACGCTTTCCCCATGGCTTACCCCTTACGCATAGCATTCCTGCTGACGGCACTGGTTGTGGTCTGCCTTGCTGCCGGCACGTCGGCCTCCCAGGATCAGCCGGCACCGCAGGAGGAGAACTGTCGCAAGGCGATCGAAGCGGGGTTGGAACAACTGCGCCGTACTCCACCTGACCTGAGCAGCCGAGACGATCAAGGCCGAAGGAAGCTGCTCTCCGATATGGAGCAACTGGTAGAGGCGAACCGGCGAGCAGGTGTCAGTGAATGCCGGACCTGGAGCCAAGTGATGGGAAAGGCGTTCAACCAGTAACCCCTGATCAACCTGTGGGATCTTTGGGGCCCGGGTTCGACGATTCACCTTTCCGATCGGCATGCTCCCGCCCCCAGACGCACATCTGCTCCAGGATCGGGTAGATGCTCCGCCCCTTCTCTGTCAGCGAATATTCCACCTTCGGCGGCACCTGGGCATAGACCTCCCGGTGCACCAGGCCGTCGTTCTCCAGTTCCCGCAGTTGCTGGGTCAGCATCTTGCGGGTGGTGTCGATGAAGATTCGCTGCAGGTCGGAAAAGCGTCTGGTCCTATGGCCCAGATGCCAGAGGATCGAGGCCTTCCATTTTCCTCCGACCACCGCAAGGGTGACGTCGATGCCGCACGTGAACTCTTTCTCCCGGTAGACCATCGGCCTGGCTGTTCTTTCATTCATCTGCTTGTCGTCTCCTGAAGTAACATGGTTCCAAATAAGATACTACGTACATAAATTGGTACTACGTTACGAAAAAGTCCGTTATTGACGTAAAAAATCCTACGGACAAATATAGCCCAAAATCATCTGCAAGGAAAAGGTTCAATTTCCATTCAAGGAGAAGACCCAATGAACGTCGTGGCATTTAACGGCAGTCCTAACAAAGAGGGGAATACCTGGCATGCGCTGAAGCTGGTTACCGCCGAGCTGGAGCGGGAAGGGATCGAGACCGAGATTGTCCAGGTGGGGAACAAGGTGGTCCGCGGGTGCATCGCCTGTTATCAGTGCGTGAAGAACAAGAACGAACAGTGCGTGCTCCCGGGTGACGAGGTCAACGGTTGGATCCAGAAGATGAAGCAGGCCGATGGCATCATTCTCGGCTCGCCGGTGCACTACGCCGCCATCGGCGGCACCATGAAGTCGTTTCTGGACCGAGCCTTCTTCGTGACCAGCGTCAACGACGGCATGCTGCGCCACAAGGTGGGGGCCTCGGTGGTGGCGGTGCGCCGCTCCGGCGGGCTGCCCACCTTCGACCAGCTGAACAACTTTCTTAACTACGCCGAGATGCTGATCCCCACCTCCAACTATTGGAACGTGATCCACGGCCGGACCCCGGGCGAGGTGGTGCAGGACCCGGAGGGGGTGCAGATCATGCGGGTGCTGGGCAAAAATATGGCCTGGCTGCTGAAGTTGGTGGAGCATGGCAGGGGTGCGGTTGTGCCGCCGGAACGGGAGGCTAAAGTATTTACGCACTTTATTCGCTGAGAATACGTTCGGTCATCAGGAGGCATGAACAGAAATGGCAAGACTATCGCTCGTGGCAATCGTCAAGGCACAGAAGGAGTCGGCTGAATGCGTCAGGAACGAGCTCTGCAAACTCGTAACCCCGACGCGAAGCGAGGAAGGGTGCATTCACTACCTCCTGCATCAGGATATTGAGGCCCCCGAGGTGTTCGTCTTTTACGAGACCTGGGAGAGCGCGGAGCACCTGGAAAAGCACCTGAAGACCGAACATTACCTTGGCTGCAGTAGCGCCATAGCGGGGATGGTCGCCGAGAAAACGGTGCACCGGCTGACAGCAATAGCCTGACATCCCGGGAGACCTATACAGTAATTCAAAGGCGGCCAATCGGCCGCCTTTGTTGTTTCTTGCCCGCTGCTGTCAGGCATGCCACTTCACCTCCAGCACGCCTAGCGACATGCCGGCTCCGCCAGCAACAAGCGGTTTTTCGGGGTGATATCCGACGGGATGGTCTGGGTGTAGACCCGGTAGCCATGGGCACGCAACCGCGCAGCCCGGGTGGCGTCGATGGCCAGTGGGCCGTCCAGCCACCCCTCCAGTCCCCCCTTGTCTCCCCGGTCCAGGTTGTGGCAGCAGGGCAGCACCGCGACACGGGCCCCGGCCGCCATCGCCAGATCCAGCACCCGGTCGGTCAGCCCGCCGCAGGCGTGCACGGATACGACCAGGTCGTCCGGGGTCAGCACAACCTGTCCCATATCCCCCTGTTCGAAGCGGCCCCTCCCGCGCAGCCGGGGCCAGGTCTCTTCCAGGGCGGCGGCCAGCGTGCCGGCGCTTTCCGGGATATTTAAATCGACGGCCAGCGCTTCCGGTGAGCTGTCGTCCAGCAGCAGGAGCATCTGGGCCAGCAGACCATGACCGCACGCCAGGTCCACCACCCGACCGCCGCGGAACCGTCGCCGCACCCGGCGGGCCACCTCCCATGCCTCATACAGCTCTTTGCGCGGCAGACAGCCAGCCCCGCAGACGGACCGGGCAATGCGGTCAAACAGGGAGTCGCCGGCGAACCGGTCGAGGTGGCGCGTGTTGAGGTAATTGCGGGACGATCGGTCCATGGCAGGTTCCTGGTCAGGGTGGGCTGGTCGGTGCAGTCGGTGGGGAAGGATACCGCCAAACGGTTGGAAAACATACCTAAATCAGCATGGGTTCAGGCTGATTCGGGGGGCACTATACGTGATTTGCAAGGTGGCCAAGCGGCCGCCTTTGTTGTTTTGATTGATTCCAGCTCGCTTTTCGTTCAGAAAGTATCTCTATGAATATCTGGATTGATGCTGATGCCTGCCCGCGGGTGGTGAAGGAGATCCTGTTCCGGGCCTCGAGCCGATTGCAGGTGCCCCTCTGCCTGGTGGCCAACAAGAGTTTGGCCAAGCACAACGGTCCACTGGTGGAGACGATTGTGGTGGCCGACGGTTTTGATGTGGCCGACGACTACATTGCCGAGCATGCCGCCCCCACCGACCTGGTGGTGACCGCCGATGTGCCGCTGGCGGCCCGCATTGTGGCCAAGGGGGGCATTGCTCTGGACCCGCGCGGTGAGCAGTACACTGAAGAGTCGATCGGCGACCGGCTGGCTTTTCGCGATCTGATGAGCGAGTTGCGCGATAGCGGCATGATCCAGGGGGGCGGGCCGCCACCGTTCAGCATGAGCGACCGCAATCGCTTCGCCTCGGCCCTGGACAGCCTGCTACATAAGCTGCTGCGTGGCCAGCGGCCAAACTGAAAAGGACTAGCTATGGCCTTACCTGCCACCATCTATAAAGCCACCATCACGCTGTCGGACCTTGATCGCGGTGTCTATGAAACCCTGGCCGCCACCGTGGCCCAGCACCCCTCCGAGACTGAGGAACGTCTGGTGGCGCGGCTGCTGGCCTATGCCCTCTTTTACGAAGAGGGTTTAAGCTTCACCAAGGGGCTCTGTGCCAGCGACGAACCGGAGCTATGGCTGAAAAACGGCGATGGCCGGGTGCGGCTGTGGGTGGAGGTGGGGCTGCCGGATAGCGAACGGATCATCAAGGCCAGCCGCCATAGCGAACAGGTGCGGCTGTTGGCCTGCGGCCGGGCGTTGCCCAGCTGGGAGCAGCAGCATCTGCCCAAGTTGGCGCATTGTGCCAATCTGAGCATCATCACCATCGATCAGCCGTTTGTCGCTGCCATCGTGCAGCGTCTGGAGCGTTCCCTGACCTGGGGGCTCACCATTACCGAAGGGGTCTGCTACCTGACCATCGGCAACGAGACCCTGGAGACGGCGCTGCAGGTGGTTGGATGAGCACGACCATGACCAAGCAGCAGCTTGTTGCCACCATTATTGCCCGTCTGGAGGCCGACCTGACACTGTTCACCGCTGCGGCCCTGCATGCCCACCGTGCCGCCACCCACGAGGAGTGCCAGCCGGATAACAAGTACGACACCACCGCCCTGGAGGCTTCCTACATCGCCCAGGGACAGGCCAACCGGGCCCAGGAGATCCGCCAGGGACTAGAGGCCTACCGTAGTCTGGAACTGCAGCAGTTTGACGGCGATACGCCGCTGCGTCTGGGTGCCCTGGTAACGCTGGAGGATGAGATCGGTGGCGAGCGGCGGCTGTTCATCGGTCCCCAGGCCGGCGGTATGAAGCTGGCCGACCCTGCCGGTGAGATCGTGGTGATTACCCCGGCCTCTCCGCTTGGCAGGCAGTTGCTCGGCCTGACCGTGGGTGACGAACTGCAGCTGGGTGAGAACGGTAAACGGTCGATCTACACCATCGTGTCAGTTGTCTGACAAGGATTGTGTTGGATAGCGCACAAACGAGAACAGGCGGCTGATTGGCCGCCTGTTCTCGTTTCGGTAAGGTGAGAACGAGACTTACAGTGTTACATCAAGTTCGTTCTGGGTCAGCTGTGCACGGACCTGCTTCTTGCGGATCAACACCAACTCACCGCTGGTGGTCTTCATGACCGCCCCCGGCTTGCGGTGGGAGTTGTAGTTTTCCGGTGACATGCTCTCGGAATAGGCGCCGGTGCCGCCGATCACCACATAGTCGCCGATCTCCGGCTCGGCAATCAGCACCGGCACGATGTTGCCGTCATTGTCCAGGCGCACCGAGTCGCCGCTTTCGCAGCAGCGGCCCACGATACCGAATGACTTGAGCCCCTCAGCCGGGCACTGGTCGTATTCGCTGGAGAGCAAGGTGCCGTCCTGGCGCACGATGGCGATCGGGTGCTCGGAGCCGTACAGCAGCGGCCGGGTCAAGAGCTCCATGCCGCCGTCCACGATCAGGAAGTTCAGCTCGTTGGTCAGTTTCTTGTCAATGATGCGGGTGATGATATGGCCGGAGTTGGCCACCACAAAGGTGCCCGGCTCGATCTCCATCTTTAGTTCGCGGCCGGTTTCGGCCTTGAACGCTTCGATGCGTTGTTTGGCATAGGCGCCCAGGCTGGTGATGTCGGCCTGCTTCTCGCCCGGCATGCGGGCCACCTTCAGGCCTCCGCCAAAGCTGACCGTGACGGCATCCGGGAAGTAGGTCTTCACAAAGCCCAGCTCGCGGTCGATGTTCTGGCGCCACTTTTCCGGATCGCCGCCGGAGCCGATATGCACGTGCACCTGGGTGAAGCGCAGGCCCATCTCGTCGGCCATGGCCTTGACCTTGGGCACATCCCTCAGGTGTACGCCGAAGCAGGAGTACTCGCTGCCGGTATCGCGGGTGGCGCTCTCGCCGCCTCCGGCCGCGCCGGGGTGCACTCGCATTGAGAGGTCGACGCTGGTGGCCTTGGCAAAGTCGGCAATCAGCTTGAACTGCAGCATGGAGCAGACGTTGTACTTGAGCCCCGCTTTGATCATCTGCTCCAGCTCGGTCCGTTCCTCGCCGGTGGGCACTTCCTGGGTGGTCAGCATCATCCGGCTGTAGGGGATGCCGGCGCTATGAGCGCGGGCTGCTTCGTCCAGCGACGAGCAGTCCAGATCAAGCCCCTGGTTGGTGACCACCCGCAGCACGGTGCGGTCGGAGTTGGCCTTCATGGCGTAGCGCACATGCAGGCCGAAGGCATTGGGCATGCCCAGCAGTTGCTGGCAGCTGTTTTCAATGTATGCCTGGTCGTGCAGGTAGATCGGGGTGCCCCACTGACGGGCTATGTTCGGGATCAACGCTGCGTCAAGCTTGGTTGGACCAAAGTGTGTCATCGTTTCAACCTCGTATCGTAGAGATATGGATTAATCTATGTAACATTTTCATGCGCTTCGGCGCAACACCTCTCTGTAAATGGATCGTGTAACCTGTTGCTATTGTATTGTCAGGACAGCCCGCTTGCGTTAGCATTTGCGTCATGACCTGCGACAGCCCCTACCGCTATTGCCCGATCGGCATCTTACGTTCTCCCTACAGCCGCCGCATCGACGCCCCCCACCAGAGTACGGTGGTGGCGGGGACCGAGAGCGGTGAGGCTGCCCTTGCCACCCTGGAGCTGGCCGATTGGCTGGATGAGCAGGTGTTGCAGGACCTGCAAGGGTTTGAGCGGATCTGGCTGATCTTTGGCTTTCACTTGAGCGAGGGCTGGAAGAACACGGTCAAGCCGCCTCGGGGCGGTCCCAAGCGGGGGGTGCTGGCCACCCGTTCGCCCCACCGGCCCAACGCCATTGGGCTGTCGGCGGTGGAGCTGCTGACGATCGAAGGCCGTACCCTGCAGCTGCGCGGGGTGGACCTGTTGGATGGCACCCCGGTGCTGGACATCAAGCCCTACGTGCCCTATGCCGATGCCTTTCCCGACGCCAAGGCCGGTTGGATCGACGAGCTGGATGCCCGGCTGGGGCGCAACTCGGCCCCGGGGCCGAAAAAATCCCGCTAACGACCAATCCGGGCAGGCCACTCAGTATAGAGTGAAAGCAGCATACTTTCAGTTTGACACACCTCCGGCTGGTGGGGTATATGGGTCGCTCCGCACGCGGCAGTCCGGCTCTACCTGTTTCCCTTCGAACCTGCACCGTTTCCCGTGCCAACATCCTGCTTACATCAGCACCCGCCAGGCCGCCAGGCTCAACGGCGTACTTTACCTATGAAACGAGACGAATGATGCTGAACCTGAAACCTGACGTTGTTGCCCGATTGGAGCGTGTACTCAGCTCGGTGGAGATGCTGCTGCCCCGCACGGTCAAGCCGGTGGACTGGTCCGCCTGTTACGCCGCCAACTGGCGTCGCCATTCTTTTTCCGGCTACCTGGAGCCGGTGCGGGTGACCGACACCACCCGGCTCTCGGAACTGCTGGGGGTGGAAAAACAGATCGAGGTGATGGAGCACAATACCCGTCAGTTCCTGGCTGGCCTGCCGGCCAACAACGCCCTGTTGTGGGGCTCCCGCGGCACCGGCAAGTCCTCGATCATCAAGGCATTGCTCAACGAGTATGCCCCCCAAGGGCTGCGGGTGATCCAGATCGAAAAAGAGGATCTGATCTACCTGTCGGAGATCTTCAGCGTGGTGGAGGATCAGCCGTACCGTTTCATCCTGCTGTGCGACGACCTGACCTTTGAGCCGGGGGAGTTGAGTTACAAGATGCTCAAAAGCGCCCTGGACGGATCGGTCTACTCACCGCCGGAGAACGTGCTGATCTACGTTACCTCCAACCGGCGGCATCTGCTGCCGGAATACGAGACGGATCAACGGGGCGGCATGTTTGTGAATGGTGAGCTGCAGCAGAGCGAGGTGATGGAGGAGAAGATCTCGTTGTCCGATCGTTTCGGTCTGTGGGTCGCCTTTTACGCCTTTTCGCAGGATCGCTACCTGGATGCGGTGCGGCTGGCCATTACCCGCGAGGCGCGGGAGCGGCAGGTGGAGATCCCGCTTACCAAGGAGCTGGAGCAGGAGGCAATCAAGTGGTCCCATGACAAGAGCAAGCGTTGCGGCCGCACTGCCTACCAGTTTTCCAAGAACTACGTTGGCCGCTATCTGCTGGCCAAGCAGCAGGGCTGATCAACACTTTCAGATCAACAAAAAAGGCGGCCGATTGGCCGCCTTTTTCGTATCCGCAGTCGCCGACTGCATCATCTAGTGACCTCAGCCCGCCGGCTGCCCGGCTCCTGCCTGGTTACACTGCTCCACTACCTCACGCAGCCAGGCGATCTCATCGGGCAGGAACTGCTTGGAGTAATTGGTGCCCACGTTCATGGCCATATGCAGTGGCGGCATGGTGGTGGCGGCCAGCACATGGCCCGGTACGCCGATCCAGGTGGTCTCCTTGCCGGTCCAGTTGTTCAGGCGCTCCGGGCTGTCAAAGATCATCAGGTAATCGTTGCCGTCGGATTCAACGATCAGCGGCAGCACCTGACCCTCTTCAAGGGTGACATCACCGCTCAGTTCCTTTGGATCGAGGGTCGGCACGCAGAAGGTGGTGTTCAGGAACAGGTCGTAGAATTTCGACTGGCTGGCGGCGTTGGTCATATCCTGCCGCAATAGCTCCAGCGCCTGATCAAGGGTGGCCGCTGCCTGGGGTTCGGCCTTGGGGTTCTCCCAGCGCTTGGTCACCTCGATCAGATGGTAGCCGAACTGGGTCTGAACGGGGCCGATCAGCGTGTTGACCTCGCTGCTGAACACGGCCTGGTCAAACTCTGGCACCATCTGGCCGGGATTGAAGGTGCCGAGATCGCCCCCTTGCTGACCGGAGGGACAGGATGAGGCACGTTTGGCAACCTCGGCGAAATCGGCGCCGGCCTCGATTTCGGTCTTAAGCTGCAGGCACTGGGCTTCGGTAGCCACAAGAATATGGCGGGCATTAGCGGGCATAGGGGCTCCTTGTTGGGTAAAAACTGGCGCGATAGTAGCTGAATCGCTGAAGTATGGCAACTGAAGGTAGCAAATGCATGGTTTTACATGCCCTGGGACGCCGATTGTGCTACATACCTGAGCAGTGCCACCACGCCACCGGAGTAATGGAACCATGAAGATTCAGAAAGTAACCAACGAACACCGCCCCAAGGTCTACGCCCTGCTGCAGCGGGCCTTTCCCGGCAGCGCCTACGAGACGGCCCTGGTGCAGCAGCTGCACGAACACAACAAGCCGCTGCAGGAGTGGGTCTGCATCCATACCAACAAGGTAATCGGCTACGTCGCCTTTTCCAACGCCTTCCATGGCAGACAGGTCTGCGGTCTGCACCTGGCGCCGATGGCGGTGGCGCCGGATTTTCAGCGCCAGGGAGTCGGCACGGAACTGCTCAACTTCGCCCTGCGTCAGGAGTCGATCAAGAGCCAGACGTTGTTTGTGCTGGGTGAGCCGGCCTACTACCAGCGTTTCGGTTTTGAGCCCTGCAGCCAGCCGATCTGTCTCTTCGATACCAACAATGCCCATTTCATGAGTATGCGTAACGACGGCGCACTATCGTTCACGGTGGGCTATGAATCTGAATTCAAATCAGTACCGGCAGCACCCAAAAAGCGTAAGAGCCGGCGCTGATCGTATGAACATCCTGCAACCTGAGCCGGGACTGTACCGGCACTACAAGGGGGGCCAGTACCGGGTGCTGGGTACGGCCCGCCACAGCGAAACCGACGAACTGCTGGTGGTCTATCGCTGCCTGTACGACAACAATTCACTCTGGGTACGCCCCGTGGTGATGTTTATGGAGAACGTTGAACTGGACGGTCAGCAGGTGCCGCGCTTTCAGCGGATCGGCGCATAGGGGCGGTGAGTGCGGCAGCTAGTCGAGGTCTGTTGTGGCAAAGATGGTGCCTCGCTGTTCCGGGCGGCTGTAAATCTGAAGAGATGGAGGAGCGTACTGTATGAGTGCACAAACACAGACGGTTTTAAAGGCTGTTGGTCTGGTACTGCTGGTGGTTGGTGTCGGTCTGGTGTTTTGGGGCTATCAGATGTCCGGGGCGGTTACGGCTCAATTGACCCGCGCCATCACCGGGGCTGCCCCCGATGGTGTGATGTACCGTTACATTGGCGGCGCAGCAGGTATCGTCGCCGGAGTTTTTCTGCTGTTCAAACGCTGATCCGTAGGGGGCTGAGCAGCTGGCAGCTTGCATTTCAGTTCACAGGCGGCCAATCGGCCGCCTGTGCTGTTTCGGGGGTCAGAAAAGCTCAGCGCAGCGAGGCTGTGGCCCGCTGCAGGTTAACCGGTAGCGGCTGCCACGGCCCCTTTAAGGCCGCAACCTCGCGGCGTAGCCAGTCCAGCCGTTCGCCGCTGGCCGGATGGGTGGAGAGCAGGGCCGGCGGCGTGGGTCGCTGCTCCGTAGCCAGTCGCTCGTAAAAACGGACCATGCCGTGGGGGGAGATGTGGGCGGTCACCAGTCGTTGCAGGCCGTTGGCGTCAGCCTCCCGCTCGGCGTCGCGGGAGAAGCGCAGTTCAGTCAGACGGGTGGCGGCGCCGGTCAGCACGTTGTCGGAGATGTCCCCCGCTAACAGCGCCACCAGGGCCCGCAGCCCCAGCCCCTTGACCATGCCCCGCAGGCTGTGGCGCAGTTCGGCATGGGCCACCTCGTGGGCCAGAACGCCGGCCAGTTCTTCGGCTGTTGCGGCAGAGGTAAGCAGGCCGCTGAAGACCACCACGACGCCGCCCGGCGCGGCAAAGGCATTCACCTCGGGGCGTTCGGCCACGAACCAGCGGTAGCGGTGGACCGAGCCTTCGGTGAGTCTGCCGCCGATGACGGCCAGCGCCTCTACTGCCGGGCCGCGGTCGATCAGCTTCATCTGCAGGCGGGTCTGGGCCAGCACCAGCTCACCCAACCGGGCCTCCTGAGCTACCGGAATTTTATCCACCACCCAGTCGGCCACGCGGTCGGCGTTCAGCAGGAACAGGACCAGCCCCAAAAGTGGCATCAGCAGTACCAGAGCCAGCAGGCCCCAGCCCAGCCTGAAGCGGCGTTCCAGCGTGTCTGGCTGACGAACGGCAGCGGCCAGTTGACGGTTGCAGTGTTCAGGCGCCGTGGCTGCACACCGGCTGCGGTCGTCAACGCCATCGACCACCAGGGCGTAGGCGCCTTCTGGCTGCTGCCAGCTGAGTCGCAGGCTGGCGTTGTTGAAACCGGCGGCCGCAATCTCCGGCCGGTCGGCACAGCGTTCAGCCTGTCCGGATTCATGCGGCGTCACCCGCAGCCGGCCGAGGGCGTCCCACTGTCCGCTGGCCGCGATGCCTGCACCGGGCAGGCCGGGTCCGAACAGCCGGCCCTGAAACTGCGACCCGTGCATCAGTCGTCGCTTCCCAGGATGCCGCCCAGGATGCCGGCGCCCAGCAACGAACCCTGGTCGGTGGAGCGTCCACCGGCCGCCGGCGCCGACATGATGATCCGGTTGGCCAGCCGCGACAGGGGCAGGGACTGCAGCCATATCTTGCCGGGACCCCGCAGGGTTGCAAAGAACAGCCCTTCGCCGCCGAAGATGGCCGACTTGATCTTGCCAACGAACTGGATGTCGAAATCAACGCTGGGCTGGAAGGCCACCACGCAGCCGGTATCCACCCGCAGGGTCTCGCCGGGGGCCAGCACCTGTTCCTGCAGGGTTCCTCCGGCGTGGACAAAGGCCATGCCGTCACCATCCAGCCGCTGCATGATGAAGCCCTCGCCGCCAAACAGGCCGGCACCCAGCTTCTTCTGGAAGGCGATTCCCAACGAGACCCCTTTGGCTGCGCAGAGGAAGGAGTCCTTCTGGCAGATCAGGGCGCCGCCGATCTGACTCAGGTCCACCGGGATGATCTTGCCCGGATAGGGGGCTGCGAAGGCCACCCGCCGCTTGCCCTGACCTTCGTTGTGGAAGACGGTGGTGAAGAGGCTCTCGCCGGTCAGCAGTCGTTTGCCGGCCCCCAGCAGTTTGCCCATCAGGCCGCTTGCCTGTTGTGAGCCGTCGCCAAAGACGGTGTCCATCTGGATGCCGTCCTGCATGTACATCATCGCCCCGGCTTCGCCAATGGCCGCCTCGCCCGGGTCCAGTTCCATCTCTACGAACTGCATCTCCGAACCGACTATCGTGTAATCGATCACATCCATCGCCATGGTGGTGTACCTCCGTCGTAATAGTACCGTGCTGGGAATATAAGTGCGGAACAGGGCTCCGTCAAGTGACGCGCTTTGCGTTCAGATGGATGATTGCCAAGTCGCCGCAAGTGGGTATACTGTCTGACCAGACGCTGCTGCAGAGCGCGTTAACACCCACCACTGGAGGTACACATGCAACGGATGTTCACCCTGTTGGCCCTGCTGGTTACTGCTACCCTGTTCGCCTGCCCGGTATTGGCGGCCGATGCGCTGCCCAAGCCTGGAAACTTTGACGAAGAAGAGATACTGATCACCGAACGCCTGGGTACCAACTATTCGGCCATTGTGGTCAAGGATTTTTCCTCCAAGGACGCAGAGATCGTCAATATTGATGATGAAGAAAAGCAGCTGCTGAAGGCCGCAGAAAAGGATATCGTGCGGATGCTAACTGACAGTACGGTCAAGCATCTCAAGGAGCACAATATCTTTAAGAGGGTCGAGGCCAACGGTTCCGCTAAGGCCAATGCGCTGATCCTGCGTGGCAAGATCACCCGTTTCAACGGCGGAGTCGGCGCTGCCAAGTGGTTCCTGGGCGTGATGGCCCCCAAGGGCGCCAAGACCAACATCTCGATCGATGCTGAACTGGTTGATGCCACGACCGGCAAGGTGCTGGTCAAGATCAAGGATGTGCGCTCCGGTGGCGAAGGTACGTCCTTGGGCAGCGGCAATATGACCAGAGCCTTCGTGATCCAGGCTGAGGATGAAGGCGAGGAGCTGGCTGAGTTTATCAAGGAAATTTTTTAGGGATAGTGCAGTTGTATAGTGCTCGGCTCAGGTCCGGGCAGGTTGTAAACAGACAAGGCGGCCAATGGGCCGCCTTGTCTGTTTTGTATCTAGTTATGGTGTGGCAACTAGCGGGCAAACCCCCGCTCCGGTTGTCCTGACCCCTGGTTGGGCTGCCAACGCGGCTCCTTGCCGTGGGGGCGTTGTTCTGACGGCGCTGGTCCCCGCTGCTGATAGCTGGGTTGGGAGGGGTAGCGCTGCTGCATCTCTGGTCCGGGCGGCCGGACCTGCTTGACCGGTGGCGGCTGTTGCACGGCTGGTTGCTGTTGTTGCGGCCCCCTTGGCTGGGGCTGTTCCTGCCACACCTGCTGAGGACGGTCCGGGGTTACCTGCATTCTTTCCGGCTGAGTATCATGCCGGCGTTGTTGCTGGTGCTGCTGCTGATACAGATACTGCTGCCGAACGGCCTTGGTGCGGGGCTGGTAGCGGTAATGCTGCTGATGCAGACGCTGTTGCTGCTCTGGCCGCTGCGGATAGCGTTCGCCTGCATACTGGCGCTGATAGCTGGGCAGTGGTGCCCGTGGCGGCACGGCGTGACGGTTCCAGCGGTTCCAGCCCTTGCGTTGCTGTTCCCACTGTGATCCCCAGTGCAGGCCCCAACGGGGCGGTTCGTCATGTCGCCAGCCGTGGAAGTAGGGCGGCGGATAGCGGTAGTAGCGCACCGGGATCCGCAGGATGTAGAGCGGCACATCCCAGGGGTCCACCGTCCACCAAGGGCCGTTGTACCAGTTGCTGGCGTACCAGTAGTCGTCCTGGTAGACCCAGTACAGGCCGTCGTAGAAGAAGTAGTTGGTTGCCACGTCCGGCGCATAATAGACCGGGTAGCCCGGCACCGCCACCAGTTGCGGAAACAGCGGCAGGTTGATACCGATGCTGACGCTGGGCAGGCTGATGCCGATGCCGACGTTGACCTCGGCCGAGACGCTGGTAGCCGTCAAGCAGATCAACAACCAGAGTATGATCACACCACCACGTAGTTTGCACATAGTCTCCCCCCTGACAGATATGCCTGATGCCTCTTAAGTCTATCCCTTGTTGCCTGGCTGTCAAACAGGTCGGGCAGCCGTTGCTGGTTCAGGGTTTGGTGCGTCTAAGGCGGGGCAGCAGGAAGGGGACCTCGTGCTGGTAGCGGCGGTATTCTTCCTTGAAGCGCAGCGCCAGGATCCGTTCCTCCTTGCGCAGCAACAGCAGGGACCAGATTAGAAACAAGGGGTAGCTGACCATCAGGGCCGTCGTTGATCTGAGCAGCAGGATGGCCGCCAGCAGCATCAGGTCGTAGCCGAGGAACATCGGGTGGCGGCAGAGACGGTAGCTGCCCTCCATGATCAGCCGTTTGGCCGGGCGCAGCGGGCTGGGGGTGCCTGCGCCGAATCGGTGCAGGTCGCTGGTGGACCAGCAGACCAGGGTCAGGCCAGCAGCCAACAGCACGAGGCTGATCGTGATCAGCCAGGGGGCGTTCGGCTGGGGCTGGAGTCCCAGTAGCCGGTCCAGCCCCAGCCCCAGCCCCAGCACCAGTGACGGCAGCAGCCCCCAGTACAAGAGGGTGGCACCGATCTGCTGTCGCCAGATATCGTTGTGGAAGAGCGGCATGGGGGGTCAGCCGGCCGGTGCCGGCGCAGGTGGCAGCATCTTGCCGTCTTTGAGGGCGATCACGGTCTCGGCCATGCCCAGCAATTCCTGGTCGTGGGTGGCGATGAACAGGCACATCCCCTTGGTGTGGCAGAGCGAGAACATCAGTTCGATCAGCTGGCGGCCGTTGTCCGAGTCGAGGCTGGCGGTCGGTTCGTCGGCCAACAGGATCGAAGGGGTATGGGCGATGGCTCGCGCAAAGGCAATCCGCTGCGATTCTCCCCCCGAAAGCTCGGCCGGCATGGCCTTTTCGTAGCCGGCCAGGCCAAAGGTGTCCAGCAGCTCCTCGATGCGGTGCTGTTGGTCTGCGCCGGTGACGGCGTTCAGTTCCAGCGGCAGTTGCAGGTTTTCAGCCACCGTCAGCCAGGGCAGCAGGTTGCCGGACTGGAAGACGAAGCTGACCTCTCTGCGCCTGAAGAGTGCCCGTTGGCGGGCGTTGAGTGTGCAGATGTCGATGCCGTTGCAGATGATCGAGCCGCTGTCGGGTGTTTCCAGGGTGCCGATGCAGTTCAAGAGAGTGGTCTTGCCCGATCCCGACTTGCCGGCCAGGATCACGCCCCGGCCGTGCGCTACGGAAAAGGAGATATCGCTCAGCGCCGAGACATGCCCGCGCCCGGAGACATACTGCTTGGATAGGGAGGAGATGGTGATCATGGCTCAGACGCTCCGCAGGATGTCCGCCGGGTTTTTGCGGATGATGGTGACGATCGGCCAGATAGCGGCCGCCAGTCCGAACACCACCGCCACCAGCGGCGGTGTGAACAGTGCCAGGCCGGTCAGCCGCGGATAGAGCATGCCGGAGACGGAAAAATACTGGTTGTGGGAGGTGAAGGCGCCAATGTCGATGCCGATCTGGGCGAAGACGGTGACAATCAGCACGCCCAGCAGGGTGCCGACGGTTGCGGCAAAGACCGTCAACAGGCTGATCTGGGATACCAGCAGCAGGGCGGTGTCGCCCGCCATGAAGCCCATGGCCTTCATGATGCCGTGCTCACGGAGGTTTTTGAGGGTGAAGATCAGGAAGGTGCAGGAGATGCCGACCGAGACGATGGCGAAGACCAGCGTGATCACGATCGCCATGCAGATGTAGTCCAGGTCGATCAACTGCTTCAGGTCCGGCATGAACTCCATCCAGGGGGTAACGCTGGCCGTGGGCAGCCGTGTGCGCAACGTGCTGACCACCTCGTCAATCGGCGCTTCAGCCGCCAGGAACAGGGCCACTGACAGCTCCTGTGCGCCGGGCGGCAGGGCCGTTGTCGGGCAGAAGGCCAGTCCCTGGTCGAGGTGCGAGATGCCGGTCTTGTAGATGCCGCTTACGGTGAGTTGCTTCAAGGCGACGGACTGGTGCGTGCGCAGGGTGACCCTGTCGCCGACCTGCAGCTTGAGGCGTTTGGCGCTGTCCTGGCTGAGGTAGATCTGCTGGCTGCTGGCTGCAGGATAGCGACCCTGCACGGTTTTTTTCCAGAAGGCGGTGGCCTTTTGTTCCTGGAGCGGATCAATCCCCAGCAGGGTTACCGGTTCAAGGGAGCTGCTGGTGCTGAGGATCACCGGACGGTGACGTCTCAACAGTACCTGCTCCACACCGGCCACCTGCAGTTTGGCAGCATCGCTTGCGCTGATGCCGCTGGCGCTGATGTGGCCCGTGAACAGGCCGGTGGAGTTGCGGATCATGGCGTCGTTGGTGCCCACCGCCAGCGCCGAGAGGAAGACCAGCGCGGCCACGGCCGTGATCACCATGAACGACAGCACGGCGGTGGCCCGCCAGGAGCGTAGCAGGATCAGGGTGGCGATTTTGAGGATAAAGGCAAAGCGCATGGTATTGGTACCGAATCTGGTGGCTTAGTCGGGTTCTACGCCGATGCGTCGTGCAATAAAGGCGGTTGCCGGGCGGACCGCCTGCTGGTGACGGTCAAAAAACAGGCTGCTGAGGCCCCCTTCCAGGGTGGTCAGGGCCTCGCTCCTGATCCGCTGAAAAAGCTCCGGTTGAGCCACGTAGAAGTCATCCTGGGGGTTGCCGGCGGCGAGCATGGTCTGCAGTTGGTCCCAGGTCTCACGCGGCTCGTTATGGTAGATGACCGAGGCCATGTAGTTGTGCCGCTGTTGCTGCAGGTCAATGAACAGGTCCACCAGATCGTCCAGCAACTGGCAGCCGATACCGATCTGGTACAGCGCCTGCCGGGCCGAGTGGGCAACCGGTGAGAGCTGGCCTTCAAGGAGGGTCGGAATGGCCCAGGTCGATTGAAACAGGATCCCGGTTTTGTAGTGGTGGATATCCGTCAGGATGGCGGCCGGTGGCAACCGCTCGCTGATGCCGCCCTCTTCGGCGGCTTCCTGGGCGCCGCTCATGGCCAGGGCCTGCAGGGAGGCGTTGGCGGCCTCAATCGCCCGTTCGACCGGCAGGCCGTTGGCGTGACAGTGCTCTGTCAGCAGGGTAAACAGCACCCGGTCGGCCACCATGATGTCGAGTACCGAACGGAAACGGTGAGCCTGGCCTGGCAGGTCGGTCTCCAGGGTGATCTTGTACTCGTCGTCGAGGATGTTGTCACAGCCGGTGACCATGCCGCGCAGGCATTGGTTCAGCGCTGCGTAGAGAATCCGTCGCTGCGGGGGGATGTCGCTGCGGTAGTAGGAGTAGAGGAACAGGGTCGAGAAGAAGTTGCGCGGTAGCGACAGCGTCGGTTCATCCGGCGGGGTGAGCCGGATCGTGCTGTGGTTCAGGGTAACGGCGGCCGTCTCCCAGAAACGCCGCAGGCCGGCCTGCAGTTCGGACTGCAGGGTGCCGAGGTCCTTGGCGTAGTGCCCGATGATGGCGAATGGGTTGATCACGCCGGTTTGGTGGTTGCGAACACAGAGATATAGCCGAAGAAGTGCGCCACCTGTTGCGGGGGCAGAAAGCCCGCCTCGACCATCAGCTCCGGCAGTACGCCGCGGATGTTTTCTCCGATCTGCGGTTGCATGAACAGCCAGCGCGAGGCGTGGGAGACCAACGCCCCCATCAGGGTGGTGGGCTTGTGCATATCGGCGATTACCAGCCTGCCGCCCGGCTTGAGCACGCGGAACGCCTCCTTGAGGCTCTGCTGTTTCAGCTCAAGGGGGACGTGGTGATAGAACAGGCTGGAGATGACCGCGTCAAAGGAGCCGTCCTCAAATGCAAGCTGTTCGGCGGCCATGGCCTCGAAGCGGCAGTGGGGGGCGCCCCGTTTTTCGCGGGCGGCTTCGATCATGGTGCCGGCGGCGTCGATACCGGTGACGCAGCCACCCTGGGCCGGGTCAAGCAGTGCGCTGATCTTCTGGCACAACAGACCGGTGCCGCAGCCCAGGTCGAGGATGGTGTCGCCCGGTTGGGGGGCCAGGGTCTGAAGCAGGGTCTGGTCGTAGACCGCCTGCTTGTTCAACAGGCAGAGTGGCTCCAGCAGGTCGTAAACCGGTGCGGCATAATCAAGGGTGCGGCCTTTGGTCGGAACGGACGGGATGGTCATCGGTGGTCTCCTGATGATGGCAGCGAAGTCAGATAAGCGACTGGTTAACTGCATCACGTTTCGCTTATAGCAGGTCGCGGGTCCGGTTACAATGGCTCTGATCATGTCACAAATAGTGAAGGTTGCTAAGAGATTGCACTGAACGGGCATACCGTGCTATAGCTGCGACGCATACGACCACAGGGTCCACCCCTGTGGTTTTTGTTTTCAAGGAGCGTCCCATGTCATTTGAAACCCTCGGCCTTTGCCCTGAACTGCTGCGCGCCATTGCTGCCCACGGCTACACCACGCCGACCCCGATTCAGGCCCAGGCGATACCGGTCATCTTCGAGGGCTGTGACCTGTTGGCCGGGGCCCAGACCGGCACCGGCAAGACCGC
>DFYU01000117.1:4129-18223 GCA_002383415.1 Geobacter sp. UBA4074 | reverse complement strand
TCTACGGCGGGGTGACCATCCAGGCCCAGATTGAGCGGCTGCAGCGCGGGGTCGATATCGTGGTAGCCACGCCGGGACGGCTGCTGGACCATGCCGAGCGGGGCACCATCAATCTCTCCAAGGTCGAGTTCCTGGTGCTGGACGAGGCCGACCGGATGCTGGACCTGGGGTTTATTGATGATATCAAGCAGGTGGCGGGCTATCTGCCGCCCAAGCACCAGGCCCTGCTGTTTTCGGCCACCTATTCCCAGAGCATCAAGCAGCTGGCCGATGAACTGCTGGATGCGCCACGCCGGATCGAGGTGGCCCGCCGCGCCATCACCGCCGATGCGGTGATCCAGGCGGTGTATGAGGTGGAAAAGAGCCGCAAGCGGGAGATGCTCTCCTTTCTGATCCGTCAGGGGGGCTGGCGGCAGGTGCTGGTCTTTTGCCGCACCCGCTACGGTGCCGACAAGCTGACCGAGGAGCTGCTCTACGACGGGATCAAGGCCGCCGCCATCCATAGCAACAAGAGCCAGTCGATCCGCAACCGGACCCTGGCCGAGTTCAAGCAGGGCGACCTGCGGGTGCTGGTGGCCACTGATGTGGCCGCTCGCGGCCTGGATATCGAGCGGCTGCCCTATGTGGTCAACTACGACCTGCCCCAGGTGCCTGAGGATTATGTGCATCGTATCGGCCGCACCGGCCGGGCTGGTGAACAAGGGCAGGCGCTCTCGCTGGTCTGTCAGCAGGAAAAGGTGCTGCTGGCCGCCATCGAGAAGCTGTTGGCCTATGCCATCCCTCGCCAGCGGCTGGCAGAGTTTCCCCACGTGGCGGCCCGACGGAGCACGCGGATTCAGGAGCTGAAGCAGGCGGCCAAACCGGCCCAAAAACGGACAGCAGCGCAACGGCCGGCCAAGGCGGCCGTGAAGGCTGAACCGGCTGTGGCCGCCAAGCCGGCCAAGCCCCGGCGGGGCAAGCCGCCGACCGAGCGGCTGGGTCCCAAGACCGGGCGGCGGGGACGCCGTTCATAACCAGCGCCCGGTCTGCTTGAGCAAGGGGCCAAGTTTTTGTATACTGCCGTAGCATTGCAGTCACGACTGCCGGAGAGAAGCATATGGAACTGGACCTGCGCCAACTGCGCAAGCTGATCAGCGTACACAAGGACGAGATCGAACAGGCCGTGGCGGGCACCGGCTATCTGACGCGGACCGTGATCGGTGTGGCCACCTTTCTGCTGGATAACGAGGGGGACCTGGACCTGCTGTCTGCCAAGCAGCGGGCCACCTTCGACCGCTTCATCGCGCCGCTCTTGCAGCGGCCGCGCCCGTAACCGGCCCCGCGACCATGCACGAAAACAGCCACCCCTTCCACCGGCTGACCCCCGACTTCATCATGGATGCCGTCGAAAGCCAGGGCTTTCGCTGCGATTGCCGCAACCTGGCCCTCAACAGCTACGAGAACCGGGTCTACCAGGTGGGGATCGAGGACGCTAAGCCGCTGATCGCCAAGTTCTATCGTCCTGGTCGCTGGGGCGGGCAGCAGATCATTGAGGAGCATGATCTGACCACGGAACTGGCCGGTCACGAGCTGCCGGTGGTGGCACCCTGGCGCAACCAGGCCGGCGAGAGCCTGTTTCACTACCACAACTTTGCCTTTGCGCTCTACCCGCAGCAGGGCGGTCACGCCCCGGAGTTCGACAACCTGGACAATCTGCTGATCCTGGGGCGGATGTTGGGGCGGATGCACCGGATCGGGGCGCTGCGACCCTTTGAGCACCGTCCGCTACTGGATAGCGCCGGTTTTGGCCATGAGAGCGTGGCCCTGATCCGGGAGCGGTTCATCCCGGCCGAGTACCGCGAGAGCTACGCTGCCCTGACCGAACAGCTGCTGGCCAAGATCGACGGGCTCCTTGCGGCCTGCGGCCCGATCCGCATGATCAGGGCCCATGGCGACTGTCACAGCGGCAACATCCTCTGGCGGGATAACGCGCCGCACTTCGTGGATTTCGACGACAGCCGCATGGCCCCGGCGGTGCAGGATATCTGGATGATGCTGTCCGGTGACCGCCAGCGCAAGACCCTGCAGCTGGATGCCGTGCTGGAGGGCTATTGCGAGTTTTACGACTTTGATCCGCTGGAGCTGCGCCTGATCGAGCCGCTACGCAGCCTGCGGATGCTGCATTATAGCGCCTGGTTGGCCCGCCGCTGGGATGACCCGGCCTTTCCGATCGCCTTTCCCTGGTTCAACACGGTGCACTACTGGGGCGAACATATTCTGGAGCTGCGCGAGCAGCTGTCGGCCTTGGACGAACCGCCGCTGGAGCTGTACTGACCATTGTTTCAGTAGTTTAAGCAGCGCCGCGCTTGCCCCGGCAGGCCAAGTATGTTATAGCTGAACAGCACCTGAACCACAGGGAGACCCCCCCTGTGGTTTTTTATTGGCTGCGGAAAGTGAGAATCACCATGATCAGCGCAAACAACATCAGCCTTGCCTATGGCAAGCGGGTCATCTTCAAGGATGTCAACATCAAGTTCGTGCCGGGCAACTGCTACGGCCTGATCGGCGCCAACGGCGCCGGCAAATCCACCTTTCTCAAGATCCTGGCGGGCCAGTCGGAAGCGGACTCGGGAACCATATCGGTTGGGCCGAAGGAGCGGATCGCCTTTCTGCAGCAGAATCAGTTTGCTTTTGATGAACACACCGTCTTCAACACCGTCATCATGGGGCATACCAGGCTGTATGAGGTGATGATGGCCCGGGAGGCGATGTACGCCAAGAGCGACTTCAGTGAGGAGGACGGCATCCGCTCGGCCGAGCTGGAATCGGAGTTCGCCGAACTGAACGGCTACGAGGCCGAATCAGAGGCCGCGGTGCTCTTGAACGGTCTCGGCATTCCCGAGGAGCTGCGTCACAAGCAGATGAAGGAGCTGGAGGGGGGCGACNNAGGTGCGGGTGCTGCTGGCCCAGGCCCTGTTCGGCAACCCGGACATCCTGCTCTTGGACGAACCGACCAACCACCTGGACCTGAAGTCGATCTCCTGGCTGGAGGAGTTTCTGGCCCGCTTCAACAACACCGTGATCGTGGTCTCCCACGATCGCCACTTCCTGAACCAGGTCTGTACCCATGTGGCCGACATCGACTTCGGCCGGATCCAGGTCTACGTGGGCAACTACGACTTCTGGTACCAGGCCAGCCAGCTGACCCTCAAACAGAAGCAGGATGAGAACCGCAAAGTGACCGACAAGGCCAACGAGCTGAAGGAGTTTATCCAGCGGTTCTCCTCCAACGCCTCCAAGGCCAAGCAGGCCACTTCCCGCAAGAAGTTGTTGGAGAAGCTGACCATTGAGGAGATGCCGGTCTCATCCCGCAAGTATCCCCATGTGGTCTTCAAGCCGGAGCGACCCTGCGGTGACATCATCCTGGAGGTGAGCGGTCTCTCCAAGACGGTGGATGGCGTGGAGTTGTTCAAGGATCTTGATCTGAATGTGCGTAAGGGTGACAAGATCGCCTTTGTGGGTGGCAATGGCCTGGCTAAATCAACCCTGTTCCAGATCCTGGCTGGTGAGCTGGAGCCGGATAGCGGCAGCTTCCGCTGGGGGGTAACCATCACCAGCAGCTATTTCCCAAAAGAGAATGGGGCATACTTTGATAACGATCTGAACCTGATCGAGTGGCTGGGGCAGTACTCGCCGCCCACCGAGGGCGAGACCTTTGCCCGTGGTTTCCTGGGCAGGATGCTATTCTCCGGTGATGAAGCCACCAAGAAAACCAGGGTGTTGTCCGGTGGTGAGCGGGTGCGCTGCATGTTGGCCCGGATGATGCTGACCAACTCCAACGTATTGATTCTGGACGAACCGACCAACCACCTGGATCTTGAGTCGATCACCGCCCTCAACAACGGCCTGATCTCCTTCAGCGAAGTGCTGCTGTTCGCCTCCCACGACCATGAGTTTGTCAGCACCATTGCCAACCGGATCGTGGAGTTTACCCCGGGCGGCGTGATCGACCGGACAATGTCGTTTGAGGAGTATCTGGAGAGTGGCGATGTGGCCCAGACCCGCGACCAGTTGTGCAACGGCCACGTCGATCTGGACCTGTAGCTGGCTGAACGTTTAAGGCGTGTCAGGAAGGTTTGTCTGGCCGGCCCCGCATCTGCGGGGCCGGCTTTTTTGTGGTCAGCTGCCCCGTTGTCGAACGGCGCGGAGCCGTTCCGCGTCTGTCAAAACTGGTGTGTAGCTCGTGAGTTGTTTTGTTACTCTCTTGTACCGATCAGCTGTCGGCGACGCCCCTGTGGCGTCACGGGCGCCAGTCTATCGGCCCTTCAATTTTTTTCCAGCGGCCTGTAAATACGACGAGATAGTGGTAGTATTGGTGAACGTGCGGCGAGATTGGCCCGCTGCTTGCACATGGGTGGCTCTGCATGAAACGGCAGGAATTCCCTCACCACAAAGGTTGCGCTATGAAAACGATCGGAATACCGAAAAAACAGGGGCTGTACGATCCCCAGTTCGAGCATGATGCCTGTGGCGTCGGTTTTGTGGCTAATATCAAGGGTAAGCAGTCCCATGATATCGTCCAGCAGGCCCTGACCGTGCTGATGAATCTGGATCACCGTGGTGCGGTGGGCTGTGAACCCAATACCGGCGACGGCGCCGGCATCCTACTGCAGATGCCGGATCTGTTCCTGCGTAAGGCCTGTGCCCCACTGGGGATACGACTGCCGGAGCCGGGTGAGTACGGTGTCGCCATGCTGTTTACCTCGCCCAGGGCCACCGAACGGAACAGTGCCCGTCACGTGCTGGAGCGGATCCTCAAGGAGGAGCAGGTCCAGATCATCGGTTGGCGCGATGTACCCACCGACAACTCGTCGCTGGGAGAGACCGCCAAGGCCGGTGAGCCAATGGTGCGGCAGCTGTTCCTGCAGCCGCTGGATACCGACCTGGACGAGGATGCCTTCAACCGTAAGCTGTACCTCGTCAACCAGCGCGCCATCCACGAGATCCGCGACATTGACGTCGATCCCTACTGGTACGTGGCCAGCATCTCCACCCGCACCATCATCTACAAGGGGATGCTGATGCCGGTGCAGGTGGACCAGTACTATCCCGACCTGCGCGACCCGGATATGGTGAGTGCCCTGGCGCTGGTGCATTCGCGCTTCTCCACCAATACCTTCCCGAGCTGGGAGCGGGCCCACCCCTACCATTTCATGGCCCACAACGGCGAGATCAACACCCTGCGGGGCAACGTCAACTGGATGTACGCCCGCCAGTCGATGTTCAACAGCGAACTGTTCGGCGACGATATTAAGAAGGCGCTGCCGATCATCAACACCAACGGTTCCGACTCGGCCATGTTCGACAACTGCCTGGAACTGCTGGTGATGGCCGGCCGCTCGCTGCCCCATGCCGTGATGATGATGGTGCCCGAGCCGTGGGAAAACCACGAGACCATGGACAAGGAGAAGCGGGCCTTTTACGAATACCACGCCTGTCTGATGGAGCCGTGGGACGGCCCGGCGGCGATCTCCTTCACCGACGGCCGGATCATCGGCGCGGTGCTGGACCGCAACGGCCTGCGTCCCTGCCGCTACTACATTACCGACGACGACCGGGTGATCATGGCCTCCGAGGCCGGCGTGCTGCCGGTGGAGCCGGAGCGCGTGATCGAGAAGGGTCGCCTGCAGCCGGGCAGGATGTTCCTGATCGACACCGTGCAGGGCCGGATCGTACCCGATGAGGAGATCAAGAAGGAACTGTCTTCGGCCAAGCCCTACGGGGATTGGGTCAAGACCAATCAACTGCTGTTGAAGGACCTGCCCGAGGCCCCCAAGCAGCAGCCGTTCGATCAGGCCGGTCTGCTGCAGAGCCAGCAGGCCTTCGGTTACACCTACGAGGATCAGCGGGTGATCCTGGGGCCCTCGGCCCGGGACGGCGCCCAGCCCTTGGGCTCGATGGGCACCGACACGCCGCTGGCGGTGCTCTCCAACCAGCCCCAGCTGCTCTACAACTACTTCAAGCAGCTGTTTGCCCAGGTGACTAATCCGCCGATCGACCCGATCCGCGAGGAGATCGTCACCTCCACCGTTACCCGCATCGGCTCCGAATCGAACCTGCTCAAGGCTAGCCCCGGCAGCGCCCGGATCATCCGGCTGGAACACCCGATTCTGACCAACGAGGAGTTTGAAAAGCTGCGGCATATCGATCAGCCCGGTTTCAAGACCACCACCCTGTCGCTGTTGTTCAAGGCCGAGGATGGTGTCGAGGGGATGGAGCGGGCCATGGAGAGCCTGTGCAATGCGGCGGTGCGCTTCATCGAGGCCGGCACCACCGTGCTGTTCCTGTCCGACCGCGGGGTGAATGAGGAGTATGCAGCCCTGCCGGCCCTGCTGGCGGTGGCCGGTCTGCACCACCACCTGATCCGCACCGCCACCCGCACCCACGTCTCGCTGGTGCTGGAGTCGGGCGAGCCCCGCGAGGTGCATCACTTCGCCACCCTGCTGGGCTATGGCTGCACCGCCATCAACCCTTACCTGGCCTTTGAGTCGATCGATGACCTGATCGCCCAGGGAATGCTGCCGGGGGTCGACCACAAGACTGCGGTCAAGAATTACATCAAGGCCACCGTCAAGGGGGTCGTCAAGACCATGGCCAAGATGGGCATCTCCACGGTGCCCAGCTACCGCGGCGCCCAGATCTTCGAGGCGGTGGGCCTGCATCAGTCGCTGATCGACAAATACTTCACCTGGACCCCGTCGCGGATCGGCGGCACTGATCTGCACGGCATCGCCAAGGAGCTGCTGGACCGGCACGCCAAGGCCTATCCCAAGCGGGTGGCTGCCGAGCCGACCCTTGATCCCGGCGGCCAGTACCAATGGCGCAAGGACGGCGAGGAGCATCTCTTTAACCCGCTGACCATCACTGCGTTGCAGAAGGCAACCCGCAGCAACGACTATCAGGAGTTCAAGGTCTTCTCGCAACTGATCGACGAGCAGAGCGAGCGTCACTACACCCTGCGCGGTCTGCTGGATTTCAAACAGCAGGTGCCGGTGCCGATCGAGGAGGTGGAGTCGGTTGAGGAGATCATGAAGCGCTTCAAGACCGGCGCCATGTCCTACGGCTCCATCAGCCAGGAGGCCCACGAGGCGCTGGCCATCGCCATGAACCGGATCGGTGGCCGTTCCAACACCGGCGAGGGGGGCGAGGATCCGGAGCGCTTCACCTGGACCAACGAGCAGGGCGACTCCAAGAACAGTGTCATCAAGCAGGTGGCCTCCGGCCGTTTCGGAGTTACCAGCCACTACCTCTCCAACGCCGGCGAGATCCAGATCAAGATGGCCCAGGGGGCCAAGCCGGGCGAGGGGGGCGAGCTGCCGAGCCACAAGGTCTATCCCTGGGTGGCCAAGACCCGTCACACCACCCCCGGCGTCGGCCTGGTGTCGCCGCCGCCGCACCACGACATCTACTCCATTGAGGACCTGGCGGAGCTGATCCATGACCTGAAGAACGCCAACCGCCGGGCCCGGATCAGCGTCAAGCTGGTCTCNNCGGTGGCCGCCGGGGTTGCCAAGGCCCACGCCGACGTGGTGCTGGTCAGCGGCTACGACGGCGGTACCGGCGCATCGCCGCTCTCCAGTATCAAGCATGCCGGCCTGCCCTGGGAGCTGGGGCTGGCCGAGACCCATCAGACCCTGATGCTGAACAACCTGCGCAGCCGGATCGTGGTGGAGGTGGACGGTCAGCTGAAGACCGGTCGTGACGTGGTAATCGGGGCGCTGTTGGGGGCCGAGGAGTTCGGCTTCGCCACTGCGCCGCTGGTGACCCTGGGCTGCGTGATGATGCGGGTCTGCCACAGTAATACCTGTCCGGCCGGCGTCGCCACCCAGGACCCGGAACTGCGCAAGCGCTTCAGCGGCAAGCCGGAGTACGTGGTCAACTTCATGCGCTTCGTGGCCCAGGAGGTGCGTGAACTGATGGCGCAGCTCGGTTTCCGCACTTTTAACGAGATGGTGGGCCGCGTCAATGTGCTGGAGCCGAAAAAGGCGGTTGCCCACTGGAAGGCCCAGGGGTTGGACTTCAGTAATATGCTCTACAGCCCGGACATGGGGATCGATGCGGTCAGCTACTGCGTCGAGGCCCAGGATCACGGCCTCGATAAGTGCCTCGACATGAACCAGCTGCTGAGGATCTGTCAGCCGGCCATTGAAAAGGGTGAGCCGGTATCGGCAGAGCTCTCGATCACCAACATCGACCGGGTGGTGGGCACCATCGTCGGCAACGAGATTACCCTCAAGTATGGTGCCGAGGGGCTGCCGGAGGGGACCGTTCGCCTGAAGTTCAATGGTTCGGCCGGCCAGAGCTTCGGGGCCTTTATCCCCAAGGGGATGAACCTTGAATTGTGCGGCGATGCCAACGATTATCTGGGCAAAGGGCTCTCGGGCGGCTCGATCGTGGTCTATCCGCCGGCCGGTTCGCCCTTCAAGGCCGAAGAGAACATCATTGCCGGCAACGTGGCCCTGTACGGCGCCACCAGCGGCAATGCCTACATCCGTGGCGTGGCCGGCGAGCGCTTCGGCGTACGTAACTCCGGCGCCAATGCCGTGGTTGAAGGGGTTGGCGACCATGGCTGCGAGTATATGACCGGCGGCACCGTGGTGGTGCTGGGCGCCACCGGCCGTAACTTCGCCGCCGGCATGAGCGGCGGTGTGGCCTATGTCTTCGACGAGCACGGCGATTTCGCCAGCCGCTGCAATACTGAAATCGTTGCCCTGGAGACCCTCGACCAGCAGGACAAGGCCACCTTGAAGACCATGATTGAGCAGCACGAGAAACTGACCGGCAGCGCCCGGGCCGCAATCATCCTGATCAACTGGCAGGTCTACGCCGACCGCTTCGTCAAGGTGATGCCGATGGACTACAAGCGGATGCTGGAGGCCATCGAGCGTGCCAAGGCGTCTGGTCTGAGTGGTGATGAGGCGTTGGTGGCGGCCTTTGAGGAAAATGCGAAGGAAGCTGCCTGATCTTATCGATAACTATGTACCTCTGAACGAACGATACAGGATACCAACCATGGGAAAACCAACCGGATTTATGGAGTATGACCGCGAGCTGCCGGCGGACCGCGAACCGTTGGAGCGGCTCAGAGACTGGAACGAGTTTCACCTGCATATGTCGGAGGAGAAGCTGCGTATCCAAGGGGCGCGCTGCATGGACTGCGGCATTCCGTTCTGCCATACCGGGGTGCTGCTGTCCGGCATGGCCAGCGGCTGTCCGATCAACAACCTGATCCCCGAATGGAACGATCTGGTCTATCGCGGGCTGTGGCATCAGGCCCTGGATCGCCTGCATCGTACCAATAACTTCCCGGAATTTACCGGGAGGGTCTGCCCTGCGCCCTGCGAGGGTTCCTGCACCCTGGGGATCAACGCGCCGCCGGTCACCATCAAGAACATCGAGGTCAGCATTGTGGAGCGCGGCTGGCAGGAGGGCTGGATCGTACCTCAGCCGCCCAAGGTCCGCACCGGCAAGAAGGTGGCGGTGGTCGGTTCCGGTCCGGCCGGTCTGACAGCGGCCGCACAGCTCAACAAGGCCGGCCACAGCGTGACGGTTTTCGAGCGGGCAGACCTGCCGGGGGGGCTGCTGATGTACGGCATCCCCAATATGAAGCTGGACAAGCGCGAGGTGGTGCTGCGCCGTATCAAACTGATGGAGCAGGAGGGGATCAGCTTCGTCTGCAACACCGCCGTCGGCAGCAGCGCCTATCCGGTGGACAAGCTGCGTAGCGAGTTCGACGCCGTAGTGTTGGCCACTGGCGCCACTCAACCCCGTGATCTGCCGATCGAAGGACGCCAGCTGCAGGGGATCCACTTTGCCATGGAGTTCCTGACCGAAAATACCAAGGCGGTGCTGAACCCCGGCAGCGACTACATCTCCGCCAAGGACAAGGACGTGATCATCATCGGCGGCGGCGACACCGGCACCGATTGCGTGGCCACCTCGTTGCGCCATGGCTGCAGGTCCGTGACCCAGCTCGAGATCATGCCGCAATCGCCCGAACTGCGGGCCGACGACAACCCCTGGCCGGAGTGGCCCAAGACCCTCAAGGTGGATTACGGTCAGGAGGAGGCGGCAGAGCAGTACGGGGCCGACCCGCGCACCTATCTGACCACCGCCACCAGATTCGAGGGGGACGCCGCAGGTAAGGTGACTGCGGTGCATACCGTGCAGGTGAAGTGGGAGAAAAACGACAAGGGGCAGTTCGTGCCGACCCCGGTGGCCGGTACTGAGCAGGTCCGTCCGGCAGGGCTGGTACTACTGGCCATGGGCTTCCTGGGGCCCGAGCAGCAGCTGCTGGAGTCGATGGGGGTTGAGCGTGACCCCCGCAGCAACATCAAGGCCGACTATGGCAGCTATGCCACCAGCATTCCCGGTGTGTTCGCCGCCGGCGACTGCCGTCGCGGCCAGAGCCTGGTGGTCTGGGCCTTCAACGAAGGGCGCGGCGTGGCGCGGGAGTGCGACCGCTATCTGATGGGTGAGACCGAGTTGCCGTAAGCTCCACCTGGAGTGAGTACACAGTAGCAGAAAACAGAAAAGCCACCGGGAAGAACCCGGTGGCTTTTGCATGAGAGGATATCTGCAGCCGGAGCAAGGTGGTCCGGCGAGGGTGCAACGTCAGGCAGAGACGGTGGTGATGCGGGGCAGCAGTGCGGGGTCCAACTGCTGTATCCTGTCTGGCCCCAACTGGATAAGCCGCTGCTGGACCGTCTGCAGCTGAACGATCAGGCTGGAAACGTCGATCCACTGGCAGGGACTGCTGACCTGGCTGAGATAGTCGGCAGCACTCGTCAACAGTGCCTGGCTGCCGTTGTAGTTGCCGTTCCTCCAGTGGTGCAGGGCAATGGCCGACTGGATGATCCCCTGGTAGAACGGACGCAGTTCGCTGTGGGCCGTCAGCCAGAGCGGTTCAAGCGTCTCGTGGCACTCAAACCACTGCCGGGCGTTGAACTGGCGGATCGCCAGCAGCACCTGGCCGCAAGGGGCGCTGCGGCAGTTGCTGCACGCCTTGCTGTCAGTGGTTGGTGCGCTCATTTCATGAAAAAACGGATCGCCTTGAGGATGATCTCGAACAGATCCGGGTCTGACTGCCGCAGCGGACCACCGTAGCGGTCAAAGGCTGAGGGCTCCTCAGCCCAGCCCTTACGTTTTTCCCGCTCCTCTTGTTCACGTTTTTCCGCCTCTTTGCGCTGTTCTTCCTTGCGTTGCTGCTCCAGCAGGTGGCCGCCCAGCCGCATCCATTCGAACAGTTGCCGCAGCTCGCCCCCGTCCAGCCAGATGCCGTGCGCTCGGCAGCGGTCGACAATTACGCCGCTCTTGGCGCCGAAGTTGACTCGGTGCATCAGTTCGCCACAGGCCGGGCATTTGATGTAGGCGATCGGGTGCTGGCTCGGCTGGCGGTCATTGCTGACGGCATTCAGACGTTCGCGGTCAATCTCGAAGACGTTTTTGACCGTGGCCTCCAATAACGCCTCCAGTTCGCCCGGGTCAAAGAACAGACCGTGGCAGGTCTCACAGCGTTCAATCAGAAAGCGTCCCTGGCTGGTCAGGTTAACGGTTTTTAGCTTCACATTACAACGGGGGCAGATGCGCGGGCTGTCAAGGTCGTGGGTGGTGTAGTGGTGGATGCCCTGCAGATCAATGTCGGTGCGGTTGCCGCAGTAGTCGCAGACCATCGAATCGGGAGCCAGGGGGGCTTTGCAGTTAGAGCAGCGCGCCATGTCAGCAGCCTTTAGCGGGGAGTTGCGGCAGCACCGGGGGTGGCCTGTTCCAGCAGAGTAGCCAGCATGGCGACCCGCGGCATGGCGATCCCCTGTCGTGCGCCGTAGCTGAGCGGAATCCTGAAGATGGCCTCGATTTCGAGCTGGCGGCCCTCTTCACGGTCGATCTGCATCGAGGGCTTGTAGACCCCCATGTTGTCGGTGAACTCCAGCATGCCGTCGGCATAGCTGTCCGGGATCGGCTTGGCTAACCCCTGGGCATTGCCGGCGGCGATCACCTCCAGCATCAGCTCCCGCACCAGTGTGCGGCAGGCCGGGACCGTCAACAGCCGGTCCACCGACTGTTCCAGCAGGGCACACAGGCCGTTGAAGGGGATGTTCCAGACCAGTTTTTCCCAGCGGGCCCGCTTGAGGTCGTCACTGATGCGGCACTCGACGCCGGCTGCGGTGAAGGTGGTCGCCAGTCGTTCCAGCCGTTGCCGGTCGTGGGGCTGATGCTCGCCGATGATGATCCGGCCGGCCCCCAGGTGGTGCACCGTTCCCGGTTCGCCCCGGTTGGAACAGAGGAAGGCCACCCCGCCCAGCACCCGTTGGCTGCCAAACAGGTCCGCCAGGGCCTCTTCATTGCCCAGGCCGTTTTGCAGGGTCAGGATCTGGGTGGTCTCATGCAGCAGCGGAGTGATCAGCTCACGCAACTGCTGGTTGGCAAAGGTCTTCAGACCCACCAGCACCAGGTCCGCCGGGCCGATCTCGGCAGCGGTCCGGTAGCCCTTGAGCTGCGGCAGGCTGAAGTCGCCGTTGATCGAAAAGACCTGCAGGCCATGACGGGTGAGGGCATCGTAATCGCGGCGCAGCAGGAAGTGGACATCCTGGCCGCCTTTTTGGAGCAGGGCGCCGTAGTAGAGCCCCAAGGCACCGGCACCAATGATTGCAATCTTCATCTGGTTTATCCTGTTGGTTGATCGAGCTGCAGCAGCATAGCATTGAACGGTCCGCTGCGCCAGCCTGTCTGCTTAACGGCTTGCTTTTAAGGGGCGGCAGGCTATACTGCCAGCCAGTGTCGGCACTATCCGACGAAAGGAAGCTCGTGTCAGCAGTCATCGAAACCTCCAATCTGCGTAAGTCCTTCGGCAGCTTTGTGGCGGTGGACGGTATCTCGTTCAGCGTACAGCCTGGCGAATGCTTTGGCCTGCTGGGGCCCAACGGCGCCGGCAAGACCACCACCATCCGCATGCTGTACGGCTTTACCCCCCGTGACAGCGGCAGTCTGCGCCTGTTCGGCAGCGACTGCGACGGCGCCTGGCGGGAGATCAAGGGCCGGATCGGGGTCTGCCAGCAGGACAACAACCTGGACCCGGACCTGACGGTGCGTGAAAACCTGCAGGTGTTTGCGGCCTACTTCAATCTGCCGGCCGCTGTGGTACGGCAACGGGTGGCGTCGTTGCTGCAGTTCATCTCCCTGGAGGGGCGTGAGCAGGCCGGGGTGCGTGACCTGTCCGGCGGCATGATGCGGCGGCTGGTTCTGGCGCGGGCCCTGATCAACGAGCCGCAGCTGTTGATCCTGGATGAGCCGACCACCGGCCTGGACCCCCAATCACGCCATCAGCTCTGGAGCCGTCTGGATGAACTGAAGTCCCGCGGTCTGACCACCCTGCTGACCACCCACTACATGGACGAGGCCCAACGCCTGTGCGACCGGCTGGTGATCATGGACCAGGGAAAGATTCTGGTGGAAGGGGCGCCCCGCGACCTGATCCGTCAGCATGTGGGCGACAGTGTGATCGAGGTGGTGGCCGCCTGTGAGGGGCTGCGTCGGATGATCGCGGAGCGGGGGCTGCCCTATGAAGACCTGGGCCAGCGGCTGGTGATCTACAGCGGCAACGGCGAGGCCCTGTACCGTGAACTGCTGGCTGAACACTGTCGCGAAGGCTGCATGCTGCGGCCGGCCACCCTGGAGGATGTCTTTCTACGCCTGACCGGACGGGAGCTGCGCGAATGATCCGTTTTGACCTGAGCCGCCGCCTGCTGCGGGTCTGGCAGCGCAACCTGCTGGTCTACCGCAAGACCTGGAAGATCTCCTTTGTGCCGCCCCTGACCGAGCCGCTCTTGTACCTGACCGCCTTTGGCGTCGGGCTGGGCGGGCTGGTGGGCACCCTGGCCTATGGCGATGCCGCAGTCGGCTATACCGCCTTCATCGCGCCGGGGGTGATCGCCATCAACATCATGCAGGGCGCCTTCTTCGAGAATACCTATTCGTCCTTTGTGCGGATGTACTACCAGAAGACCTTTGACGCCATGCTGGCCACACCGCTCACGCTGGATGAGGTGATCACCGGCG
>DFYU01000117.1:0-4117 GCA_002383415.1 Geobacter sp. UBA4074 | reverse complement strand
GCTGGCCTTTGCCTGCGCCGGCATGATCTGCACCGCCCTGGTGCCGACCATCGAGACCTTCAACCTGCCGATCTTCCTGTTCATTACGCCGATGTTCCTCTTTTCCGGCACCTTCTTCCCGGTGAGCAACCTGCCCGCCTGGGCCCAGCTGCTGGCCCAGGCGCTGCCGCTGACCCACCTGGTGGAGCTGTGCCGCAGCCTGGCCCTGGGACGGTTCACCAACGCCGCGCTGGTGGCGGTGGTCTATCTGGCGGTCTGGAGCGCGGTGCTGTTTCCGCTGGCCGTGATCGGCATGCGGCGGCGATTGGTGCGCTAGGCCGTGAAGATCTCGCTGCTGACCCATTTCAAGGAGCTGCCCAAACCGTCCAACACCGGCCGCCTGGTGCTGGAGGTGCTGGGCGACGCGGCTGAGCAGATCCGTTGGGACCGCCTGACCCCTCCTGCCAGACTGCTGGAGGAGATCAACGCCGGTGGCGTGGCGCTGGTCTACCCCGGCGTGCCCGGTGAACCGGCCAGCGATCTTAGCGGGATCAGGCAGGTGATCATCATCGACGGCACCTGGCACGAGGCCCGCAAGATCCATCAGCGCAGCCCCTACCTGCAGCAGGTGCCGCGGGTGACCTTGCAGCCCCGCCATCCGTCACGCTACAATCTTAGAAAGAATCAGAAGGAGGCCGGGTTGTGCACGGCTGAATGCGTGATCGAGATCCTGCGCAGTATCGGCAATCACGCAACCGCGGACCAACTGGAAGAGCGTTTTCTGGCCTGTCTCAAGCCGTTGCGCGGCAAACAAGGGGAGCTCCACGATGATTGACCTGATCCGTACCCGTCGCAGTATCCGCCGTTTTGCCGACCAGCCGCTTGAGCCGCAGGCCGTCGAGTTGTTGGTGGAGACGCTGTTGCGGGCGCCGTCATCCCGCAACCACAACCCCTGGCAGTTTGTGCTGGTGGACGACCGGGCGCTGCTGGAGCAGTTGGCCTCAGCCAAGCAGCACGGTTCCGAGTTTTTGAAGGGGGCTGCCCTGGCGGTGGTGATCTGCGCCGATGAGGGGCGCTCGGATGTCTGGGTGGAGGATTGCTCGATAGCTGCCATCCTGCTGCAGATGACCGCCCAGTCGCTGGCTCTGGGCAGTTGCTGGGCCCAGATTCGCATGCGCCAGCATGATCAGCAGGCCACCGCCGAGCAGTTTGTGCAGCACTTATTGGGACTGCCGGAACAGTTGCGGGTGGCGGCGATCATCGGCATCGGCCATCCGGCCGAGCGGCGTCAGCCGTTGGCGGCCGACAAGCTGGAGTATGGCAAGGTCAGCAGGAACCGTTTTGGTGCGGTTTGGGAGTCACTGTAAGGAACGCAGTCGTCTGATGGTTGTTGACGGGCACCTCGCAGGATGCCCGCCAACGTAGTGGTCAGCTTTGTCAGTTCAGGGTAACCAGGGCGTAGCCCTTGTTCTGCCAGGCGATCTGTGACGTCAGTACATTGCCCACCAGGATCACGTCAGGGATCAGCTGGCGGTTTTCCACCTTGAAGGTGCGGGTGGCCACGCTGCAGATCTCAATCCTGATCCCTTTATGCTTCAGTTCGGCCAGCATCTCACGCAGCTCGGGCGGAGCCTGATCAGTGGTGAAGAGCCGTACCGCCGGCCCCCGCAGGGTAATTAGCAACTTCGGCGTTACCCCCTGCCGTTTGATCCCCTCCCAGGTCTCATTGATCAAGCCCAGGTTAAACAGCAGTTTGTCCAGATCGGTCTGGCGCACATCGAATATCGCCTTGGCCTGCTTGAGTCCTGCCAGGGCTACACGGTCATGGAGCGTGGTCTCGGCAACGGACGTGACCGGCACAAGGGCAATCAGCAGCATCAGACAGGTGACGAGCATCGATTGAGTGCGCATAGCGGGACCTCCCGGCGTTGTGTGGGGCAGGTGTGCATTTCATCCTGCCGACAGTGGTATCAACAGACCTTTATTTGCCGCAACACTTCTTGTATTTGAGGCCACTGCCACAGGGGCAAGGCTCGTTGCGTCCCACCTTGCTGGAGATGATCGGCCGCTGCTTGTGCATCACCCCTTCGGTGAAGTGCCAGCTGCCCTGTTCCTTCCTGAACTGGCCGTGCTCGTGATGTTCCTGGAGGGTGCCGTTCTGATCCTTGAAGCGGGCGATGAACTCCACCTCACCGATGTTGTCGTCGGCGCCCCCCTTGTCGGTGCTGATGATCTCAAGCCCCAGCCATTCGGAGTTTTCGGCCCAGGCCTTGGTCCCCTCGTGGTCATAGCCTTCGCGGTAGTCGGGGTGGGTGCTCTCAAAAATGAAGTCCATCTCGGCCACCACGTAGGCGCTGTAACGGGCCCGCATCAACTGTTCGGCGGTCTCCGCCTGCTTCTTGCCGGTGACGATCGGTTTGCAGCATTTGGCGTAGGTGGCATCACTTCCACAATGACAGCTGTTCCTGCTCATACAACGTTTCTCCTTAAAGATCAGATTCTGGTGTGGGTGGTCAGTCTTCTATCAGGCTGGCGCTGGCCCGTGGCAGGGACCAGTTGCGCTGCACCGCCAACAGTCGCAGGACGATAACCGTGCTGGCCGCTGCCAGCAGCGACCAGGTATGGGGCAGACCGGTGTACTGGTGCAACAGGTAGAGCAGGGCGCCGCCGGCCAGGCAGGCCGAGGCGTAGACCTCCTTTTGCAACACCATCGGTATTCGGTTCGAGAGCAGGTCGCGAATCATGCCGCCGGCGGTGGCCGTGATCACGCCCATCATCACCGCGCCGAAAAAGCCCAGCTTGAAGCTGATCGCCTTGCCGGTGCCAATCACCACAAAGGTGCCCAGCCCCACGGCATCGAAGTAGATCAGCGGGTGCTGCAGAAAATCCAGGCGGCGGTGCAGGATGAAGACCGCCAGCGAGACCACCAGCGACAGGTAGAGGTAGGTCTCGTCCTTGAAGATAAAGGGGGGCGTGTCGCCCAGCAGCAGGTCACGCAGGGTGCCGCCGCCGGTGGCGGTCACCAGACCCAGCATCAGCACCCCGAAGACGTCCATCTCACGGCGGATGCCGGCCAGGGCGCCGGAGGCGGCAAAGGCGGCCGTGCCCAGCAGATCCAGTGCATACAGAAAGGTCATACGGTGATCAGGCCCCCGATTCGATAGTCTGGGCAGCATACGTCAAAGCGGCCATTTCTGCAATCGGCGAGACAGGGCCGGAGGCAAATTTGGGCATCCCCTTGGCGGCTGTTCGTGGTATAGTTAAGCCGTAACCAGATCAGTGAAGGGAGGTGGCTGTGATGAAAACGATGGTACTTCCGCCCAAGATGACCCGACGCACGGTTATGCCGATGCTGAACAAGCATGAACAGATGATCCGCCGGGCCACCAACCACAATCTGCATGTGATTACCCACCACGGCAAGGTGCAGATCGGCCGCAAGGGCCGCACCGCCAAGTAGTCATCAGTCGTGTACTGTCTGAAGCCTTGCAAGCCCGGCGCTGTCCGGGCTTTTTTTAAGTCATACTCCATCTGCACTACAGGATTGTCATGCATCTCCACCTGGTAACCATCCACGCCATGCCGTCGGCCCAATCGGTGCCGCTGGCCGCCGCCTTCCTCAAGGCCTTTCTCGACGGTCGGCCTGAACCTGCAACCCCTGTCACCGTCACCACGGCCGAGTATTTCAGCGGCACGCCGCTGGATCGGATCGCTGCAGAGATCGTGGCCCAACAGGCCGACATCGTCGGCTTCCCGGTCTATCTCTGGAACCGCGCCGATTGCTGCAGCCTGGTCAGCCGCCTGCGGCAGCAGTGTCCGCAACTGCTGCTGATTGGCGGCGGCCCCGAGGCCACCGCCGACCCGGCCGGCCTGTTGCAGCAGGCACCGTTCGATCTGCTGGCCGTGGGGGAAGGGGAGCAGACCCTGGCAGAACTGGTGGAACGTCTGGACCGTAACGAATCTCTGGCAGGGCTGCCGGGTACGGCTCGGCTGGTTGATGGAGCGTTGCAACTGGTGCCCCGCCCCAAGATCGAAGATCTGGCCATACTACCCTCGCCCTACCTGGCAGGGCTGTTGGATAACCACATCAGTAATGGCATGGTCTGGCAGCTGTCGCGGGGCTGCCCCTACGCCTGCG
>DFYU01000079.1 GCA_002383415.1 Geobacter sp. UBA4074 | reverse complement strand
CACCACCACCAAACGCTACGGCGGCACCGGGCTGGGACTGGCCATCTGCCAGCGGCTGGCCGAACTGATGCAGGGCATGATCTGGCTGGAGAGCCAGCCGGGGGTCGGCAGCCGTTTCTACTTTACCGTACGGCTTAAACCCGCCGCAGCCGATGCCGTCTTTGAGGTGGAGCAACCTGCCATGACGGTAGCCACCGACCAGCCCCAGCCTGCCGGCCTGTCGGTGTTGCTGGCCGATGATGTGGAGGTCAACCGCGAACTGGCCAAGGCGGTGCTGCTGCGCAACGACCATCGTATCACCGAGGCTACCAACGGCCGCGAGGCGCTGGAGGCCTATGCCAACGGCAGCTTTGACATCGTGCTGATGGATGTCCAGATGCCGGAGATGGACGGTCTGCAGGCCGCAAGCGCCATCCGGCAGCTGGAGCAGGCCACCGGGCGCACACACACGCCGATCGTGGCCCTGACCGCCTACGCCGCCAAAGAGGACCAGCAGAGATGCCTGGCCGCCGGCATGGATGATTATCTGGCCAAGCCGGTCAAGCCGGCCAGCCTGCTGGCCATGCTTATGCGCCACTGTGCAACGGGATCGGCCGCACCGCCGCACTCGGCGGCGCCCAAGCTGCCCCCCGCCGAAGGCGATGAACTGCAGCCGATCTATGCCCGCGATGAGCTGGTGGAGCGGCTGGGCGGGGCAGAGGCGCTTATCCCGCGTTTTATCGGCCTGTTCCGCAGCGGCGTGCAAAAAAATCTGGAACAGCTGGAACGGGCCATCGCCGACCACGACAGCGATGCCGTGCGGATACAGGCCCATACCATCAAAGGCTCCTGCGCCAACATCGGCGCCCTGCGGATGCGGGAGACGGCAGCCGTGCTGGAAGACGCCGCCAAGACCGGTGACATCAGTGACGCTGCCGCAGGCCTGGCCAAACTGCGGCGGCATTTTGATGATTTTAACCAACTGGTAGATGGGCACAACGCGTGTTGTGCAGATGCGTAAACTGGGCCGCGAGATAGTGGAGTAGCTGCATGCAGATAATCCGTGAACGTTTCCATAGTGCCCCGATCCGCCGCAAATTGATGGTCCTGATGGTGGCCATCAGCTTTGTGGTGCTGTCGCTGGCCTCGCTCTCCTTTGTCATCAACGAGGCGCTGACCACCCGCTCCGAGGTGCAACGCGAGCTGGCCGCCTATGCCGAGATCATCGCCAAGAACATGGCCACCCCGCTTTTGTTCAACGACCGGATGGCAGCCACCGAGATCCTGGCCGGCCTGCACGAAAAGCCACAGATCATGGCCGCCTTTGTGCTGACCAGCGACCAGCACGGCTATGCCAGCTTTGTGCGCACCGACCTGCTGCATGATCCATCCCCCCACGCCCTGCTGCGGGAGGCCACCGCCCCGGGTATCGATCTAGATTTCGACATTGAGATCGCCCGGCCGATCATGGCCGATGGCCAGCGGATCGGCACCATCGTGATCCAGTCCGACATCAGCGCCCTCACCGCTCGCCTGCAGCGTCTGCTGATGATCGTGGCGTCGGTCTTGCTGGTGGCCGGCCTGGTGGCCTTCCTGCTGTCCAGCTTCCTGCAGCAACTGATCTCGACACCGATTGTCAACCTGGCCGCCACCATGGAGCAGGTCAGTCGTAACCGCGACTACTCGCAGCGGATGGTGAACACCAGCGCCGACGAGATCGGTCGGTTGATTGACGGTTTCAACGATATGCTGGAGCAGGTGCAGTTGCGTGACAGCCAGCTGCAACGCTACGGTGAAGACCTGGAGGCGATGGTGCGGCAGCGGACCGAGGAGCTGCTACAGACCAATCATGAGCTGGAAACCACCATCGAAGAGCTGGTCAGGGCCCGTGAGCAGGCCATTGCCGCCAGCAAGGCCAAAAGCGCCTTCCTGGCCAATATGAGCCACGAGATCCGCACCCCGATGAACGGCATCATGGGCATGACCGAGCTGTTACTGGGCAACGGCTTCACCGCAGAGCAGCAGAAAAAGCACCTGCGGGCCATCCGCGACTCCACTGAAAACCTGATGGTGATCATCAACGATATCCTCGACTTTTCCAAGATCGAGGCCGGCCGGCTGGAGCTCTCAGTGATGCCGTTCCTGCTGCGGCAAAGCATGGCCGACGGCCTGCTGCCGATGGAGGTCAAGGCCCAGCAAAACGGGCTCAAGTTGGTGGTTTCCATCGCCCCTGAGCTGCCCGACCGGCTGATGGGCGACCTGCTCAAGCTGCATCAGGTGCTGGGCAACCTGCTGGGCAACGCCATCAAGTTCAGCGAACAGGGTGAGATCCGCCTGTCGGTTACGCAGGAGCGGCAGACCGAAAACGGGGTTGTGCTCCGTTTCTGTGTGACCGACCAGGGGATCGGCATCCCGCTTGAGGCCCAAGAGCGGATCTTCGAGATCTTCGAGCAGGCCGATATCACCACCACCAAGCGCCACGGCGGCACCGGACTGGGCCTGGCCATCTGCCGCAGTCTGGTGGAACTGATGGGCGGCACGATCTGGGTCGAGAGCACCCCAGGGGCCGGCAGCCGCTTTTATTTCACCGCCATGTTCGAGCTGGCGCCGGCCGACCTGGAGATCGAGCAGGAGCCGGCTCCGGCCTGCTCGCTGACTGACGGGCACTATACGCTGCCCACGCTGTCGGTCCTGTTGGCCGACGATGTTGAGGTCAACCGGGAACTGGTCAAGGCGGTACTGTCGCAGCAGGAGCATCACTTTGTTGAGGCCCTGAACGGGCAGGAGGCGTTGCAGGCCTTCAGGAGAGAACGGTTCGATGTGGTGCTGATGGATGTGCAGATGCC
>DFYU01000107.1 GCA_002383415.1 Geobacter sp. UBA4074 | reverse complement strand
TGCCGTCTCCACCTTGACCTGCTCGGGTGACGTAGATCCTTGCAGGTTTTGCAGCCTCTGAAGCGGCTGAAAGCCAACCAGCCTGCCCGCCTTGGCAGCCTGGACGTAACGATCCAGCAATCGCCGATTTTCCTGCTGTTTCTTGTCTTCGTTACGATGCTCAATACTATCGGGGTGGGCCAGATACAACCCGAGCGGTTGATTGATGTGCCTGAAATTGGCGGTCTGCGATATCTTAAGCCAGAATTCGTAGTCACCGGAGGTGACATAGCTATCATCGAAGCCGCCATACTGATCGTGCACCGAACGACGCCACATCGGTTGCGGGCCGATAAAGCAGCCGTTGTCCAGCAGGACATTACGATCCCAGTCAAACCAGGTGTAACGCCCTGCAGCGGTATGCTGCTCATAGGTTTGATGGGGTGTCCGGGTGATAATCACATCGGCATAGACCAAATCAACGGTAGGATCATTTTCGAGCACCCGCACCATCAGTTCAAAGGCATCACGTCGGTGGCGGTCGTCGGTATTGGCATTGGTGATATACCGTCCACGCGCCATACCAATTGCCCGGTTCCAGGCCGCGTAGACGGTTTCACGCTGTTCGGTCCGCAGGTAGCGGATATTGCTATAGCGTCCCTGCAACTCGCCAATGACAACCCCTTCATCTGCAGGCGACGCGCTGTCAACCACTATGATTTCAACCTGTTCAGCGATGGTCTGGCGCTCGAGGTCTTCGATGCAGCCCCTGATAAACTCGGCAGAATTGTAGGTTGAAACAATGGCCGAAACCACTGGTGTCCGGAGGGCATCAGTCATGGGTACGCTCAACCTCCTCGATAAGCTGCACCAGCCGCCCAGCACTATCCTGCCAACTGAAACGGGCGGCTCGCTGCACACCACGCTTCACCAGATACTCCCGCACCTCCGGCTGTTGCACCGCCTGTAGCGCCTGCAGCATCTCTTCCGAATTTTGCTCACCAACATACAAGGCGGCACTGCCAGCGACCTCAGGGAGTGACGAATTCTGACAGGTTATCACCGGGCAGCCGGACCGCATCGCCTCCAGCATCGGCAGCCCAAACCCTTCATATAACGACGGATAGATCAGAGCCAGGGCGCCGCTATACACCAGCGAAAGCGCCTCATCCGTAAAGAAACCAGCATATCCCTCGGCATCGCCGGCCATTTCTCGCAGATCAGGCTCTAACGGTTGCGTGTTACCGGCCATCACCAGGGCATAGTCTGCCCGATTCGCCAGCTTTGCAAAGGCCCGGAAAAACAACCCCACGTTCTTATGCTGATCACGACGACCTACCAGCAAAAAATACGGCTTGGCAATACCGCTAGCGGCCCTGAATGCTGCTATCTCTTCTGCTGAATGGGACCTAAAGACCTCAGAAACCGCACAAGGGACAACCGTCATTGGACGCATGGCTACTTCAGGATAATAGGTTGCCAGATCGCGGGCTGTTGACATTGAAATGGCAGCAAACGCCGAGGCGTGTGTGACCGCATGGTACTTATCGCGCCATTCAGGGTTGGAAGCCTCGGGTCCCACCGCGTCGAACCGTTCCGGAATCATGTCGTACAGCATCAGGAGTGAAGGTGTGGTGGTAGTGAAGGTATAGTAGGTTGACAAGAAGAGGCCAGCCCGCTCCTCAGCGCAAAGGGCATCCAACGCAGTCGCCTCGTTTTGGGAATTACCGATCGTGTAGGCGCCGATGGTCCGCTTTCTGATGCCCGGCACATCTGGTGCTGTACCGGCGCGATCCAGCAGAATAATCCTGCAGCCTATCGGCAGCGACCCCAATTCCGTCAGCATTGACTGCCATAGTCGGCTGATGCCGAACGGCCGGCCATGCTGCAATTGAAAGATGACACCATCTATCACAATAGTAGTCTTGCAAGTTGGCACAACTGGCTTTGCTGACTCAGTCAGCTGTATAAGTGGATCGACATGACAGCAATGAGCGGTATTTACCATTGTGTCGTCATGCACCCAGGGGAAAAAATTGCGAAGGTACAACGGAAATTGCTGTTGTTGTTGCAAACGCAGCCAGCCTGCGACCGCCCCCTTGTAGCCATAGTATGTTTCCTTAAACCATACCTGAGACTCGAGCGCGTATGCAAAGTGCTGAAAAACCAGTCCGGCTCGCTCAGTTTCATCGTGCAAAAAAGGACGTATCCGCCCGACGTCAAAACGATTCCCATCCTCTGCGACAACTACCAACTGTGGGGGTTCATGGGCCTCCCAAACCATACCAGGCAAATAACGCCAGGTTCTCAACCACTCCTGATGGGGATTCTCCGCATAGCAATTCCTACTGCTGATAATCTTGTCTGGCCCTACAAAAAACCAGCACCAATAATAGGCAGCCATACGCTCAGGATGTTTTTTAAAAAGCGCCCGAGCTTCATTCAACTGCTTGACAGTCCACAACTCATCAACATCCAGCTGCCATAACAAGCATTCTTCGTTAATGTTAGTGAGCGGGGCGCTAACCATCTCCCGCTTTCCATTCCAAAATGCGCCGTCCTGTTTTCGATAGATTGTTATATTGTGCGGAAACTCCTTTTTAAGCTGGTCGAGGTATGCGCTGGTTCCATCCTTACTCAGACCATCATGGTGCAATGCCTCAGTGACGGATCCACCAAGCGGCACACTCCAGGCAGTGTCATGTACCAGCTCTGCGACACCCTCGACGATATGCCAATGCCACTTGAAAGAAAGACTCTTTAGTATGTCAATATGATATCGGATATAAGGTTCGCCATTGAGAACAATAGTAAAGAAATGAATAGGCAGCGCTTCATCACGCTTCCTAAAAACAGCATATCCGTTACGCAATTGCTCATTTTCGCGATAGAGCTGATAGTTAGGATCTTTTTTGAGTCGATGATAGTTCTGGTAATTCTTAAAGGTAGTAATATCGTCCAGCAGCAGCCAGTGGGCACCATACACCTGCTCAAGTTCAGGAGAACCAGTAAATTCAGAGCCGTCAATCAAAACCATGTCAAATGTACTTATATTCTGCTGCTGCTTTATTAATTGAATACCCTTTTCAGGAACACCTGAAGAGGCAATATAGCTCAGGTCATGACGCAACCACCCCAAAACTTGCTCCAAAGGATATGCATTCAGGTTAGATGGAATGTGGTTATAAAACAGCGCTACTTCCTTCTCAGACGGGAAAGCAGTTCGTGGGACAGATGAAACATTGTAGGAATGCACAAATGAATAAGAAGTGTAACGCTGCTTCAATGCCTCATAACGAGGTGACGACACTTCCATACAATACAACTTGGGCTTGTTAATCTTAGCTTCTATTCCCTTTACAAACGCCTCAGTACTGCCGCCTCCAGCAGATGATCCAATTTCAAGTATTGTATTAAGTTCTTCGTCGGCTACGAGCTGCTGTATCAGATGATAAAATTCGTCATCTTTTATCTCAGGAGGTATGATATCAAGCTCTATAATCATTTTAGAGAGACCACTTTCCGTATTAACATTTAACAAATCAATTAACTTTTCCGCCTGGCTGGCACTATCAAAATATTTAATCACGTAGCTTCGTGCGTTGCCTCGCATCCCTGGGTCATGCTCTGTCGCCTTCACAGCCTCAAGTAGTGTTTCAGCTAACGTGTCAGGATCATTTGAAGTATATAGAAAACCTGTCACACCATCAAGCAAGGTGACCGCCGTACCTCCGGTTTCGTGAACTACCGGTATGCATCCACATGCTTGCGCTTCAATCGTCACCAAACCGAAGCTTTCCAACTGTGATGGCAAACATAAAATACCATGCTGTCGATAAATATCGGGCATCTGGCTGTTGGGCACCTCGCCATGCCAATATACGCCAGCAATCGACTGTTTTTGTAACGCTATCTCATACTCATCATTCACATGCCACATAGCTGCACTCCCGTAGATGTGCAACTCTGCATCGGGCAAGCATTGTCTTATTCGCCTGAAAGCCTGAAGGAGAATATGGACCCCTTTATGCGGGACAAGAGCGCCAGCGAACATTATCGAATGATTGTTACGCTGTTGATCGGCAGGGCAAAATCGTTTTGTATCAATAGCATTAGGAAGCACTTTGATTCTGGACGTAGGGACGCCCTGTGCCACCAAAGCTAAACGATGCTCTTCCGAGAGTGCCAGCACAATGTCAAAGTCCTGTAGTCGTGAATAAGCCACTGGATCAATATGCCAGCAATGTTGATGCAGCAACCATCGCTGGCCATATGCCTTGGGACTTTCTTTAAACGCATGAATATGTGTTGCAAAAACAACAGTTTCGTAACCCTTGAGAAAATCGCAGCGCCTATTCTCTGGGGGAAGAGGCAACACGGTGATCAGCCCACTTTTGGTGACATCTGCGACCAAATCGCCAGTGAGATGCACGTCGAGGTTATTGTTCAATACAGCGACTGATCGGGCCAAGCCAACCATGACTGAGCTTGTCCCGGCCAAAATGCCCTCGGCATCTTGTAATCCTTCGTAATAAAAAAGAATTTTTCTTTTCCTTGCATCGGCACTTGTTTCATTCACAACCGCAAAATGTCGCACATAACGCTCCGGCGTAACTTGTAGACACATAAATGAACTCAGCTATCTCTATTAACCCTGAAAAATATGTGCATACTTAGCCGCCATATCATAATCTAGCTGGGAAAATGCCTTTTTAAAAATCATATTTGACTCAAGTATGGATTTAGACCTTGTAATTGCAGCAATCCATAAAAGCGGTAGTGGATCGTTTGGATATCGCTCATAAGTGTCAATAATACGTTTAGCTATTTGATCATTACAATTCGAAATTACTTTGAAAGCATTTATAACTTCATGTGAATTATAGAGATCAACGTTAGCAGTAACGGTAAAGGCACGTGCAATTTCAAAATTGGGGTGTATCAAAGAATGGTAAATATTATTTCCATGGACACGGTAAAAAAACATTAGCTTATTAATGGCAACAACCTTGGGGTGATATTTTGAAACTCTTATCCAAAAATCCCAGTCTTCAAGCTGCATTACTTTTCCCAAAACATTATTATAACCATTGGCAACTTTCCATAGATTTTTTTTAAAGATCGCACAATAAGGTATCAAGTTGGTTTTTAATATTGTTTCATCTGAATACATTTGTGGAATCCAGGTCCCATTTGCATTACCGAATTCCTGCATGTGAGCATATATAACATCTGTATCAGGTTGTAGTTGAATAATTTTATTAGCTTCATAAAGCAACGTTGAGCTCACCATATCATCGCTATCCAACAACATTAGCCAATTATACCTAGCTGATTGGATTCCTGCGTTTCTTGCTGCTGCTACACCACCGTTTTTTTGATTTATGAGTTTAATAAGTTTAGTTGGGTTATTTGCTATGATATTATTTGCAATAATTTCTGTATCATCTGTACTACCATCATTAACTATAATGATTTCATAACTGTCAACTGTCTGATTTAACAAGCTATTGACTGCGTCATTTAAGAAATGAGCTTGATTATAACAAGGAATTATTATTGATATGTATTGGCAATGCGCGTTAGTCAATTCAGAATTGTTTACATAGTGCATATTATTATTGTTATTTAGAGCTATATACTTCAATTTAAGCTCTACTTCTTGATGACAGCTATTAGGGGTAAAGCCATCAAAAGCGAACACGTCTATACGTTCACCTCTCAAAAAATGACACAGAAGAGAATCAGCAGAAAGTTCTGGTGATTCACCGGCCCTGTTATCTGCTGCAGTGTTTTGTACTTTGTTAATTGGGTTGCAAAAAGCGATAGATTCTATAGGGCAGAGCAGACAGGGTAATACGTCTTTAAAACATGAAGCACGGCTTGCCATCTCTGCTTCAAGGGAATTAGGGTCGTAAAAATCAAATGTCATAAGTAAAGGCAAAATATCACGAGAGCGATAGAGTGAACTGGACACCTCCAATGGATACCCAAAATCGTATTCCGCCGTAGTCCAGTTATATTTACAGGTGTTTTCAGACAGCATATTAAAACTAGGAATAGCCTGCTGTTTGTCAAGAGCATAACAATATGTAGTATTCCCGCCTAAGCGAAGCGAATACCCCAATGCATCATGATTATCTTCTAATAGTTTTTGGCAATCAGACAAAGTAAAATATCGAACAAACATGTTATCATCAACCAGCCAGAGGACATATTCACTCTTTTCTAATAGATGCAAAACTTGTTGACGGAAGTCAGTTTCTGGAATCAGAGTTATATTGGTGCAAGATAAATATTCTTTTTCAAGGCTCTGGTAGGCCTGACCATAGAGCTCATTTGATGCCTTGACTATAATCCGAACTGATAGCCGGTGGAAATCTAGGCAGTGCAATATGAGCGAACGAAGCATTGCATCTAGCTGAAGGGGCCGATCCTTACTGAAAACTATGACTTGAATTGTTGGTGACAGGTCTGTGCTCATTTTCTGATATCCTCAAGATGAGCCTGTTTAAGACGCATAATTCTTTCGAAGTTACTGGAGGTTTTGTCGTAAGCGCGTATCGATTGACTATTAAAATCCGTCTGCCTGCATGTTGTTGAATGATCTGCCCCACGCCCTAAAGTCGGCCTAATTTGAGGTTTTTTTTCACCGGAAAGAAAGTCCCGAAGTTGCTTCTTCCAGACAGAGAACATCTTCTTTTCATTGGGACTTACGGTACTTTCCCATAGAATGAAATCCGCAGCTGACAATAATTCGCTCCTGGTCAGAGAGGCGCATTTGATGCCTACTGCAATTACATTTGCAAGATATGGTTCGTGCGCCCAATTGGACGAGGTTGTCTGAATATCCGCAAAACCGAGGCGCGACAATGTCCTTTGAAAGCGTTCAGGGAACCAGTGATCAACGTGGTAAGCCCAAGTATCAGCCTGATCCCCAGCAAGATGCCGAACTGTAGCTGTTTTTACCTGCCATGGCAGGTCAGACAACAGGATTTTTGCACTCCCTTCAAGGTCAGGGGTTTCGATTACAAGTTTCCCACCCGGCTTCAGCCATTCGCTCCATCTGATCAGCAGCGCCAGTGCTGTCACCCGGCTAAAATGTTCGAATACATGATGCAAGCGAATTTCATCAAGCAATTCTGAAGGGAAAAGTAGGGATGTTACGTCTGAAAACAAATCTGCAACTGCTTTTGTCTGTATCTGATGCTCTGCAGCCGGGAAATCAATATTTATATATCCCTGTAAATACTGTTCTCCACATCCAAGGTGCAGTCGAAGTGGCCTACCAGAAGACCAGAGTCTCTTTGAAACTATTTGGTCCAAAATAGTGTAATATTTCTGGATATTTGTCGCTCCAGCCCTGTTTAGCTCAAATTCTTCTTTTGATACGTCATCTACAGAAGAGGAGCAATTTGCCAGATAATTTGGGTAATGATAGGTTTCAAACGGGTCATCACACTCGGGCAAGGCCAGTGCCCCAGCTATAGCTTTTTTATTATTATGGTTGGAGTTATTGTTTTGCAGTCTATTTTTAGACGTGGCAAAACTATGAGCCGAAGGATCACTGGAAACCATCTCATCAATATGATTCAATACCTCAAAATGTGACGTTAATAAGGAGTTGTACCATTCCAGCCTCTGTGTGTTGATTAGGGCTGACTCAGTAAGCTTTTGGAGTTCATCGCGCGCGGCTAAAAAATCCATTTTACCAATCAGAGTTAATACGTACCAAAGGTGATAATGTCCTGCAAGGCCATAGTCGAGGCCAGTTTTTGTACTGGCATAGAGGTTTGTAATAGCGCATAGTTCTGCTCCTTGAGACAAGATAATTTCTTTTTCGGCATCTATTAATTCACATGACGGTTCCAGTTCATCATTCCACAATCGGCTGATAGTCATTCCTTTTACTACAGGAGAAAACCTACACGTCAATCCACCGGTCAAGACTATTGCAATATCTCCGTAGACTATGAACTGGCACCCAGGGAATACTTTTTGTATAGCTTGCTCAAGAGCAATTACTGTGGGATAGCCCTCCATCGAAGGTTCAGCTTTAAAACCGGATTTCGGTTGCTGGAAAAGTCTCAGATCGTCGATTAAAATTACAGACTTCTGGCATGGCAACAAAGAAATACTTTCTAATTCACTCAAAATTGGGGTATTATTTTCTCCACCAGAAGTAATACCGCCACTAAAATGACCATCTAACCAAAATAACACTCGTCCAGTAAGGACTGGTACTAACTTTTTCATGACTGCTGCAGAGTCACCGAGATAACAACAAATATTAGTATTATCTTTAAATCGTTCCACTGCTTTTTTATATAGGTTTGCCGATAGCTCTATTGTGTGTACCTGCTTAAATATTCCAGCAGCTACATTTGCAGAGTCTCCCAAGTAAGTGCCTGTTTCTACGAATACATCCAGATTAAATGCCAATTTTAAGCCTTTAATGAAAGTTGGGTTTAAATATCCGGATGGCGTCTTGACGTTGTCAAAACATAATATATTTGATGTTGTGAGGGGCATGTTCATTCCTCGTTATTTTATCTATCAAGTTCGAGAGCGCTACACTCTGTTAAGCCGAGCCGTTACAACTGCCCATCATTCGGACCACATCCTTCATCAGACATTTCGGCTCCCAGCCCAACACTTTTTTCGCTTTTGCCGGATTACCACAACTCAGCATAATCTCTGAAGGGCGCAACAGCGTTGGATCGGTGACGACATTATCGTGCCAATCCAGTCCGACACAATTGAATGCCTCGGATACAAACTCCTCCAGCGTATGAGTATCGCCGGTGGCCACGACATAATCTTCCGGATCATCCTGCTGAAGAATACGCCACATCGCCTCGACATATTCCGGTGCCCAGCCCCAATCGCGGGCGATGGAGATGTTGCCAAGCTGCAGCTTTTCAGTACTGCCTGCTGCGATACGCTTGGCTGCCTTGATGATCTTCTGGGTAACAAAACGCTCGGGACGCAGGGGGGATTCGTGNNGGTAATTGGCCACCTCCCAGAAGGCGGTGGCCTTGGCTACGGCATAGGGACTACGGGGACGGAAGGGGGTGGACTCATCGGCAGGCTGGCCCTCGGTGTTGCCGAAGCACTCGCTGGAACCGGCATTATACAATCTGACCGGGCGGCCCAGGAAACGGATCGCCTCCAGCAGGTTAAGGGTGCCGACACTGATACTTTCCAGGGTTTCAACCGGCTGATCAAAGGAAAGCCCGACCGAGCTTTGTCCAGCCAGGTTGTAGATTTCGTCGGGCTGTACCTTGGCCAGGACCTGCAGAACGCTGCGAAAATCGTTGAGCGCCATGGAGTGGCAACTGATCTGCTCTTTGATGCCAAGGGTGATCAGATTCGGGAAATTGGTGACTTGAGCGTCACGGGCGGTACCATGCACCTGGTAGCCTTTTTGCAGCAGCAGTTGCGCCAGATAGCTGCCATCCTGCCCTGATACTCCACAAATAAGCGCTGTTTTGGCCATAGTTCTATGCACCTTTGATCACACTCCGCGTCTGCCTTATACCAACCGACTCCCTTTTTGTGTACGCCGGTACCGCTGCAGCCTGCTTTTGGGTGTTTGAGGCCTGGTCATTTCCAGCACACCGAGCTCCAGTGCCGGCAATAGATAGGCAGCCCTGAAATGCTCTTCATGTTTTAATCCCAACGCGTGCTGCAATTCAGTACGGCTTCTCTCGCCATCACACACCTTCAAGAGCCGCATGACTTCCCCGGCTCTCGCAACGGGATCTTTCATTCCGGCACATCCCAATGGCCTTCCTTCCGCCCCCCGACACGGCGGAGCAGCCCGTTGTCCTGAAGTTTTTGAATATTGCGTTGCACAGAGCGCTCGGTAATTCCCAGCAATACAGCTAATTCCGGAATCGTTACCGAACTTTTTTCCCGGCAGGCATCCAGGATCTTTCCCGACGCTTTCCCGACGCTTTCCCGACGTTTTCCCGACGTTTCTACAGTCGACCCCGACGAATCAAGCTCGCCAATTGGTCTACGATAAACTGTGGCCCTAAAAAGACAACCGTCCCGGTCGTCGGTAAAATCAATCTGCGGCCATTGCTCCAAGGCGCGTTTGATTCCCGATCCCAGGCCGTGGTAAGGAAGCAGCCCCTTGGCTACGTAGGAGACGAGGATTGGATTGCGGATATTTGAGTTGCCCGCCCGAATTTTTTCTATGGTCAGGTTATTGGGGAGATGGCCTGGACTGATGATCTCGATACGGTTATCAAAAATAAACAGGCGAATAGGCGCATTTATCAGATAATCCCGGTGCACCAAGGCATTAACCAGTAACTCTTCGAAAACCGAAGCGGGAATTTCAGGTAGCCCAGGTGCATTAACCCCGCGTCCGGCCTGGATCTTGTGCAGGTTCCGCATGACAAATGCCAAGGCATTGTCGAAAATGTTACGAAGGGGACCGGCAAAATCCTCCGTATCAACATAATCACTGACATGGATCTGATTACCCGGATATCGTATTGCCTTGACGACAAATTGCGGTTTGATCCACTCAGGACGTTCGGTAAACATCAGCACGCCGGCCAGATTCAGCATGCCGTCGTCAGTTGCCAGATTCATATTCTGGAGCAGCCTGATCAGGTCGGCAGGAGAATCCGGATACTCCTGCTTGTAGATGTCCCTCAGAAAATCACGAAAGCGAAGCTTATCAAGTTTTTCAATGCCTGCTTTGGTCGGCAGCTCATCGGCATGAAACTGGTTGGAAATCTGAAACAGCCGACGCAGCTCTTCTTTTGAATTCACCCGGCGCTTATCAGCACCTGATTTCAGCCAGATGACACCATTTTTGTCGAAATAGGGCTTGTCGATACCTTTGGGAACATTCAACACGATGACAAGACGACTGTTTTCAAGAGCAATATTTTCACTCTGCACCGTCAATGGGCTGCGCACATGTTGGCTGGCGGCATTACTGACTAACTGGTTGATTCTTGTTACATCCTCACGGGAAAGCCCCGGAACAGAGCCGTCATCAGCAACGCCAATCAGGATAGCCCCTCCATTGGTATTGGCAAAGGCCGCCATCTCGGAGGCAAGAGAATCGACGTTGCGCACATCCACCTTGAACTGATGTGAACTGTCCTCACCACGTGCAACGATTGTCTGTAATTCGGTTGTTGTCATATTTCACAACCCTGCTTATCCGTCAAACCCCGGCTTTTCCTTTGTTGTAATCCGACAGCTACCAGAAAAAACGGTACGGGAAGCTTATACCCTTTTTCAATCCAGCTCACTCGGTTTTTGTACCATCTGTTTTCCTTTTTGCGTACGCCGATATCGCTGCAGCCTGCTTTTGGGTGTTTGAGGTCTGGTCATTTCCAGCATGCCGAGCTCCAGCGCAGGCAATAGATAGGCAGCCCTGAAATGCTCTTGATGTTTTAATCCCAACGCGTGCTGCAATTCGCTACGGCTTTTCTCGCCATCACACACCTTCAAAAGCCTCATGACTTCCCCGGTGACTTCCCCGGTGACTTCCCCGGTGACTTCCCCGGTGACTTCCTGTTGATGCTTTTCAAACGAGACTAGGATGCCGTTGGCAACCTCTTGCATGCTGAAGGTGATGTGCGGGTATGCAGCAAGTTCTTGCCTGATGCGCGCAATACCGCTGCCGTATTTTTCAATCCGCTGGGTCAGGTAGAAGGCCTCGGCAACAAGCTTATTGCGGAGGTTTGACTGGTAGGAGCTATGTAGTAATTTTTCAACCGTAAGATCACCGTACAGTTTTCCCGGGCTAAAGATGGTGATCCGGTCATCAAATATCTTGATCTGTATATCGGAAGGGCTGGTGTAATCACGATGAACAACGGCGTTTAATATGGCTTCGCGCAGGGCTGGCAGGGGGTATTCCCAGTTCTCAGTCCGCTTGACATCGCCATTAAAATGATAGGCCAGTGAAAGGTGTGCCCTGACAGACTGCATGACCTCATCAACAGCAGTGAACAGCGTTGCCGTTATCTGGCGGTCATCAATGATGGTGGCGACATTTTTGAAACGTCCAACGCGGATGTGGTACGCAAGGGGTTGAACGGCAAAGAGCAGCATTGCCGCGTGGGTCGGCTGCTCACCACGAATGAGACGGAGCTTTTCCAGCGCTGCGAGTGGCGATTGATCCAGTTGAAAACGACCGTGATCATTAACCTCAACAATAAAGTGCTCAATCTGCTGAAGGTCAAGATCATCGAGCCCCGCAGGGGCATGAGTGTATGAATCCCAAGATATCTGCAGGGATTGGAGATACATATCGGCAATTTGAGAAAGCTGCAGCTGGTGATTGCTTGAAGCTGTTCGCCGAAAATACTTGCCTTTGCAGGCAACCGGTTTGACGGGGAAGGCAGGGGTTGAAAGAACAACGATTGTTTTGCCTTGAAACGCTACTGGCTCAATATCAGGAATAATAGAGGGGCTGGTAGATGCCTTGATCTGCCCAAGCCATTCGTTGAGCGTTTCCTTGCCAAGCATCACACCTCTGACCGTGGCATTGTCGGTAACACCCACCAGAACGGTCCCACCGGAGGCATTGGCAAAGGCGGCCAAGGTCTCGATAGCCTCACGGTCAAAGGAAGATTTGAACTCAACCGTGTCAGACTCGCCTGCGCTCAGCAACAGCTCGATATCTGCAACGCTTTGGATCAAATCCGTTGACCTACAAAGCTTCCGAGTGCCTGTAGTGCCTCACGCAGTTCACGGTTCCAGGGTTCAATCTCCAGGGCTCGTTGATAAAAGGTCCGGGCCTCTTCAGGCCGGCCAACGGCCTGACAGATCTGGCCCAATGCGGCCAGTACCTCTATATCGCGAGGATTCTGACGGAAGAGTTCAAGGTAGAGATGGATGGCGTCATCGGGTCGCCCAACAGCCACAAAATAGAGATCAGCCAGATTCTTGCGAAAGTTGCTGTTGGCGGGGTCAAGCCTGACGGCCTGTTCGTAGGCGGCCTGGGCAGCACCAACATCCCCCAGGCTGTAGGTCACGACACCGAGGTCGTTATGGGCCACGGCGGAGCTGGGATGTCGTGCGATAGACTGCTCAAGCAGTTGACGGGCCTGTGCGGCCTGCCCCTGCTGGCTAAGCTGCCTGGCCTCGGCCAGCAGCTCGTCGATGGACTTGGTTGGGGCCTGAAAGGCGCTTTGCAGCTGCACAGGTGCCACAGAAGAGGCCGCAAGGGACTGACGGGCCTCGCTATTCCACGGCTCAACCTCCAAGGCACGGCGGTAGAAGGTTTTTGCTTCTTCTTCACGACCCACGGCCTTGCAGATATGCCCTAGGTTGACCAAGGTCTCAACATCACCGGGCTGAGCCTTCAGCAGATCGAGATAGAGATGGATCGCCTCGTCCACCCGATTCAACTCGCTGAAATACAGGTCGGCCAAGTTGCGGGTAAAGGTAGCATTGGCGGGCTGCAGCTGGTGGGCGCTTTCGTAGTGACGCTGCGCAGCTTCAAGATCGCTCAGCTGGTAGCAGATCACACCAATATCGTTATGATAGAGTGCGTTGGCAGGCTGTCGGCTGACCAGTTCATCCAGCCGTTGTCGGGCAGCCTGAAGATCACCCTGCCCTGCCATCTGCTGTGCCTCAGCGTACAACTCTTGCTCACTTTTGACAGGCGTCGGGGTAGTATTGACAGCCGATGGTGCCGTACTTTCAAGCTGCTGGCGCTCTAAAGGAGCCTCCAAGGTTCTCGAACCGGCCAAGGCGCTACCCAACTGCCCTAAAGCAATCAGTGACTCAGTATCACGAGGGTTGCGTCTGACCACCTCCAGATAGATATCCACCGCCTCTTCCAGCCAACCCAGCTCAACAGCATAAAAATCTGCCAGGTTTTTGCGGAACAGGATGTTTTCAGGCTGCAGACGGGAGGCCTTTTCATGATGGGCCAGGGCCAGTGTGGGGTTTCCAGCTTGGTGGTAGAGCACACCCAGGTCGTTATGGGCCAGGGCAAAGGAAGGAAAGGTGGCTAAAAACTCCTTGATCCGCCTGATCGCCTCCTGTGGGGGCAGCCCCTGCAGCGCAGCAGTCAGACGGTCGTAGACCGCCCTTTCGTCGTGGTTTGCAGTCTCCATTAGTATGCTTGTCGTCACATCACACTCCTTCTGATCAATCACCAGGCATTAAAAGCCGGTGAGCGAGTACCCATTAATTTCATCTCCCGAGCTGTCCATCTCACGCCCCGAGGCGTCCTTGCCCTTGAAGCCAAACACCAGGTGCTTGGGATCGATGGTGGCAGTACCGTCGGCATTCTGGCTGAGGCGGAACTTGATGGTGGCCTCTTTGGTCTCATAGTTATAGGTCACTGACAACGGGAAGCGGGGTATGGCCACCTCTTTGGAACTGACCGGCATGGTGTTGTTGTAGTAGCCGCCCTCAGCACTATTGGCACGGGTGATGGACCAGTTGAGCGGGTTAGTAACCGAGGCGATATCCATCTTCTCGGTGAAGGTGAAGCTGATCGAAAACTCCTTGGAGCTGTCAGGCTCCATCAGGGACGGATCAAGAGCCCACAACGGCGTGCCAGGCCCCAGCAACTCGGCAAAGCCACCACTTTTAGAGGTATCCATGGTGACGATTCTGGGCTTGTTGATGACGTACTTTAGGTCCTGGGCCAGGTTGTAATCCGTGCTGTTCAGAACACTTAACTGCTCCTGGGCCTTATCCTTTTCACCCATGGCGTTGTAGGCCACCCCCAGCTCGTAGTTGGCGGCAGGAAATTTGGGTTTCAAAACCAGGGCTTTTTCGAGGTTTTTGGCCGCTTCTTCATGCTTGCCCTGCTTGTTGTAGAGCATGCCCAGACTGTAAAAGACGTTGCCATCACGGGGGGTTATCTTCTCGACCTTCTTAAACTGGGCCTCGGCCTCGTTGAGGCGATCTGTGTTCAGATACACATGCCCCAGGGTGTAGTCGGGCACCGGGTTGAGCGGGTCCATCCGGGCAGCACTTTTGAAGCTTTTTTCTGCCTCAAGGTAGTTTTTATCCTGCACGTAGGCATTGCCCAGATTGACCAGCGAGTTGACCGACAACGGCTGCAGGCGCACCGACTCCTTGAATTCCTTGATCGCCTCTTTGGTCTTGTTCTGCTGCAGATAGATGTTGCCCAGATAGGTATGGGCGGTGTCGTTTTCAGGGTCAAAGGCCAAGGCCTTTTTGAACTCCTTGATAGCGGCATCATTGTTCTTGCTCTGCATATACTTGGCAGCCTGTTGCAGGGCGTACTGGGCAAGGGTTGATCGCTGGCTCTGGGCAGCCAGGGCACCGGCAAAAATGGCATCGGAACTTTGATCAAAGATCTGGCTCATGGTGCTGCCCTCCTTTCGTCATGCTGATACTATACGGCGTATTGTTCTTTTCGGCAAATCTACGCAAAAGATTGAGGATCACCGCCCCCGTTTTTCCGGCTTTTCAATGCCATGCTTCTCCAGCCGGTATTGCAGGGTCTTGTAGCTGAGCCCCAGGATCGGGAACCCAATCAGCTCCGAAGTTCAGGCATAGCGTTGCAGTATCAGCCCGACGAACTCCTCAATGTCTGCAATTCCTGAAGCGGCAATCTCATAGACCTTGGCCAGGTCAAGCCGGGCGTACTCATGCACACACAGGTTTCTGAATCCCACTGCCAGCACCATTCGTTCGACAAGATCGGCAGGCAGCACCCCATGCTCTTCCAGCAGATAAAAAAACTCATTCATGCTGCCGGCCATACCATAACCTTCATCGCTCACCACATGAGCGGCCAGGTCAATACATCCCTGCAGGGCCTGGATGATATTGAACATCACGATATCTTGCAGGTCAGGCTCCGCCATGAACTGCTCCAGGCTAGCTGGTCGCTTGGCACGGATACGGGCCACTGATTTCTCGATCAGAGCCATCTTTGCAACCACAATCTGACGATCAACCATTAACGGTGTCCTCCATAACGGCCGGCAAGCTTCGCCCGCATATCGGCAACATAATAACCGAACTCGGCGATCATCGGCAGTTTTTGACGGCGGAAACGCTTGAGCTCGTTATCACTGCGCTGGTACAGACAGACCCCCTTGGCAAAGATCTGCCCGAGCACCAGTTCACCTGCGGTGTTCATGATAAGCGGGTGGATGTCCAGGCGTGTGCGGCGGCCAAGCTCAACGATGACGGTTGAACGGAGCTGATCCATCTGGCGCGTACCTATATCTGGCCTAAGCAGAAAAGCCAGGTCCAGATCACTGCCCGGCCTATTTTTGCCTGACGCATAGGACCCGAACAGATAACAGGCGCTGATTGCAGGCGTAGTTTCACAATAGAGCCGGATGGTATCGTGCAGATGTACATCGACTATGCCAGGAGCCTGATTTCCCATGTTAGCGTCCTTTTCTCTCCGGTTTTTCAATGCCATGCTTCTCCAACCGATATTGCAGGGTTTTGTAGCTGAGCCCCAGGATCGGAGCGGCCTTGCCGATCACCCAGTCGGCCCGTTCCATGGCCTTGATGATCAGCGCTTTTTCCATCTCCTCGAAGTTGATCCCCTCTGGCGGCAGCTCAAACGGTACCACCCCGCCCTGGGCCGCCAGGCTGCCGATCTCGGCTGGCAGATCTTCAGGCTGGATGATGCTGCCCTCGGCCATCAGCACCGCCCGTTCGATTACCGACTCCAGCTGGCGCACGTTACCGGGCCAGGTGTAATTGAGCAGCAGCTTGAGGGCCGGTTTGGCGATGCCTGCGATGGCGATGCCGGAGGCAGCGCTGTATTTCTTAATGAAAAAATCTGCCAGGATGGCTATGTCGCTGCCCCGCTCACGTAGGGGCGGCAGGTCGATCCGGATCACATTCAGGCGATAGTAAAGATCTTCCCGGAAGGCGCCTTTCTTGATCTCCTGTTCCAGGTCGCGGTTGGTGGCGGAGATGATCCGCACATCCAGCGGCAGGTTGACTTTGCCCCCCACCCGGCGAACCTCCTTTTCCTGGATAGCCCGCAGCAGTTTTGCCTGCATGGCCACGTTCATTTCGCCGATCTCGTCCAGAAAGACGGTGCCGCCGTTGGCTGCCTCGAGGATGCCGATCTCCCGCGCATTGGCGCCGGTGAAGCTGCCTTTTTCGTGGCCGAACAGTTCGCTCTCGATCAGGGTCTCGGGGATGGCGGCGCAGTTGATGGCCATGAACGGCTGGGCCTTGCGGGGCGAGCCGTCATGGATGGCCCGGGCCACCAACTCTTTGCCGGTGCCGGATTCACCATAGATCAACACGGTGGAGCTGGTGGGGGCGATCTTGGCAACGATTCGGAAGACCTCTTTCATTGAGGAATGTTCACCGATGATGGAGGGGATGCGCTGGATCTCGGCCACCCGCTTCTGCAGCACCCGGTTTTCCCGCACCAGGGCGATCCGTTCAAAGGCCCGCTTAAGGGTCAGCAGCAGGTTTTCCCGCTCCAGCGGCTTTTCCAGATAATCGAAGGCGCCACGTTTCATGGCCCCCACCGCCGAGTCGATGGAGCCGTGGGCCGTCATCAGGATCACGCACTGCTGCGGGTCATCAAGCATAACCTGCTCCAGCAGCTCCAGGCCGGATTGCCCCTGCATCTTGAGGTCGGTCAGGATCAGATCAAACTCCCGCTTGGCCAGCAGCGCCAGCGCCTCGCGAACGCCTGCAGCCTCAGCAGTATCATAACCGGCTCCCTGCAGGATCATGGTCAGAATTTCACGCTGGCCCTTTTCGTCATCGACAATCAGAATGCTGCCGTTCATACCGTTGCTTCCTCCATCGGCAGGCGCACCGTAAAGACGGTGCCCTGGCCTGGCTGGCTTGCCACCAGTATTTCGCCGCCATGTTCCTTGACGATCCGCTCAGTAATGGCCAGCCCCAGGCCGATCCCCACATCTTTGGAGGTAAAGTAGGGCTGGAACACCTTGTCCAGATCCTCGGGGGCAATGCCGCAGCCCTGGTCGGCAAAGCTCAGCCGCACCCACCCCGGCACGCTGTCCCACTCGGCCCCCAGGGTGATGCTGCCACCCTCCGGCATGGCCTGGGCCGCATTGGTGATAAAGTTGGTCAGACAGTTGCGCATCAGTTCAGCATCCAGGTGGAGCAACGGCAGATCGTCGGCCAGCTGCTTGACTATGGTTACCCGCTGCTCGTCCAGCTTGTCAGCCAGCACCGACAGGGTGCGTTCCAGTAATTCGTCATAGGCGATAGTTGTCTTACGCAGCTTTAAGGGGCGGCCATAATTCATGAAGTTGACCACCATGTAGTTGGCCCGCCGCACCTCGTCGCGGATCTTGTCGGCCATGGCAGTCAGCTCGGCACGATGCTCTGGGTTGTAGGCCACCAGCTCGCTGCGCAGGTGATCAATGGCCAGACTGATGTAGTTCAGGGGATTGCGGATCTCGTGGGCGATGCCGGAGGCCAGCTGCCCCACCCGGGAGAGATGTTCCGCCTCGTACAGACGCTTTTCCAGTGCTTCACGCTCACGCAGCTTTGCCACCATCTCATTGAAGCCTTGTGCCAGCTCACCGATCTCATCGCCGCTCTCCACCGGCAGGGTCACCGACAGGTCGCCGGCCGAGACCTTCGTGAAATCCTCGGCCAGACGCTGAATCGGTTCGGTATAGCGCCGCGCCAGGTAGACCGTGAAAGCGATCCCCACGGCAAAGATCAGACAGGTGGCCACCAGACGTTTGATGAAGTTGTCACGCTGGATATCGCGGATGTTGTCCAGCAGCATGTTGATCTGGACATAGCCCCAGTGCTCATCACCGATGATCACCGGCACCACCACCTCGTAGGGCTTCTGGGTCAGGAATGATCTGCCCCGCTCGGTTGGTGACGGCTGCTTCGTCCCGATCTCCAGCTTTTTAAGGTCGCGTTTATCGCCGATCTTCTCTGGGTTCGAGGAATCAATGATCTCGCCGTCAATGTCGATGATATTGATTTCGTTGATGCCCTTGTGGCGGGCATCCTTGAGGTACTCCATCAGGCGGGAATGTTCGGTGCCGGAGGTCAGATCGGCGATGCTGAGCTGCACCGCCTTGGAGATCTCCTGCGAGCTGTCCTGAATCTCCTCAACCAGCACGGTTTGGGAATACTGGTTCAGCAAAAACAGGGCCAGCATGACCATCAGCAGCAGCGACATCATGATCAGGACCAGCTTTGCATTGAGTTTCATGGCAGCAGCAACTCCGCAGACAGCAGCGTAAACAGATGGGCCAGAGTAGCAGGTATCAGGCCGTGAAGCAACAAAAGCAGGCCGTAGCATGAGCAATTGACACCTATTGAAAAAGCGGGCTAAAAAGACAGCTTATGCGATTTTTAACGAATACAATACGCACACTTGCACATCTGGTCTTGCTCTGCACCGCAGCAGGGCTGAGCGCCTGTACCAGCTTCATCCCCCGCGACAACCTGCCGCTGATCACGGACGCGTCCTGCGGCGAGCAGGTCAAGGTGGTCTCGATCCCGCTGCCGGTGATCGCCAACAGCCCCAACGAGGGGATCACCTTCGGCGCCCTGACCGCCTTCCTGATCCATAATCTGGACGACGAGGTCTACTCGCTGCTGGCCCCGCAGCTGAACTACAATCAGAATTTCGGTCTGACCGGCACGCTGTACGGTGCTATCAATCCCAGCCGACAACGCAGCATTGAATTTAATCTGTCACGCTCGCAACAGACCAACTTCGATTACGAGGCCAAGTACGTCGACAACGGCCTGCAGCACGGCAACCTTGAGTTTAAGGCCTTTCTGGGCTGGTTTGCCGATGGCTCGTCACGTTTTTTCGGCTTCAATGCCCGCACCCCGGCGGAACTGGAGACCAACTACACCAACCGGGAGCTGACCTACAACCTTTCAGCCACCTGGTTTCTTGGCCGGCGCTACTACCTGGAGCTGGGACACCGTTTCCGTAATGTCGCCATCCGGCACGGTGCGGTGGATGGCGTACCGTTCATCACCGAGCGTTTCGCTACCGACGAGGTACACGGCGTGAAGGGCTTCACCACCCATGCGCCGCGCATCTCGCTGATCTACAGCACCTACGACACCAAGACCCTGCCGACCTATGGCGGCTATGCCCGTTTTACCTTCGAGCCGACCATCAAGGCCCTGGGCGGTGCCGCCGACTACCGTCATTACGAGCTGGAACTGAAGGGCTACGTGCCCCACGACGACGACAAGCGCTTCACCACGGTCTTTAGGACCATGTACAACCAGACCCTGGGCGACTCCACCACCGACAAGGTGCCGTTTCTGGAGCAGAGCATCCTGGGGGGCGAAAACACCCTGCGTGGCTATGGCCGCAACCGCTTCATCGACAACAGCTTCCTGCTCTTAAACCTTGAAGAACGGATCCGCCTGTTTCGCTGGGAAGTATTCGACGTGACCGCCGACTGGGAGGTGGCCCCGTTCATGGATATGGGGGCGGTGATGGAGAATCTGGGCACGCTGGCCTGGAGTAATTTCGAGTTTAACCCCGGCATCGGCTTTCGGGCCACGGTCAGGCCCAATATCGTCGGCAGGGTTGATGTGGGCTTTGGCAAGGAGGGGCCGGCGGTGTATGTCGGGCTGGGGTATCCGTTTTGACTCGTGAATGCCCGCTATCGTGCGAGCATATTGCCAAGCTGTCCGTTCAGGTCTATGGTTAGCCCCTATGCAAACATCTCCCCTGCTCTCCCCCAGTTCACCCCGCCATGCCGCCTATCTGGCGCTTGAGCGTCTGTCCGGCAGCGATCTGCATGCCGACGACCTGATTGACCAGCAGCTGTCCCGTGGCCAGTTGGCCGGACCGGACCGGGGACTGTTCAGCGAGCTGGTCTTCGGTGTGCTGCGACAGCAGGCCACCCTCGACCATTATCTGGCCCAACTGGTGGATCAACCATTGGCCAAGCTGCAGCTGCCGGTGCTGCTCCTGCTCCGGCTGGGGCTGTATCAACTGCGCTATCTTGACCGGGTGCCGTCCCATGCAGCGGTGCATGAAAGCGTCGAACTGGCCAAGCGCTTGTGTCCCAAGGCCAGCGGTCTGGTGAACGGCGTACTACGGGCCGCCCAACGGCGTAGTGCAAGTCTGACGCTACCGGATCAGGCCCTTGATCCGGCCGGTTGGCTGGCGGCCGCCTATTCGCTGCCCGACTGGCTGGCCGCCCAGTGGCTGGAGCAGTTCCCGTTGCCCGAGGCGACCGCCCTGGCCGTTGCCAGCCTGGAGCCGCCCCTGCTGACCCTGCGTAGCAACACCCTGCGTACCACGCGCCAGGAACTGCTGGCGCTGCTGGCGGCCCAGGGGATCGCTGCCCAGCCCTGTCGCTATGCCCCGGAGGGGATTCAGCTGCTGGAGCGCTGTTTTGTCCCCGATCTGCCCGGCTTTGGCGAGGGGCTGTTTGCCGTGCAGGACGAGGCCTCCCAGCTGGTGGCCCATCTGCTGGACCCGCAGCCGGGCGAAACGGTGCTGGATGTCTGTGCCGCACCGGGGGGCAAGGCCACCCATCTGGCCCAACTGATGCACGATCAGGGGAGGCTTGTGGCCACCGATCTCAACCAGCGCAAGGTGCGCAAGATCGAGCAGACTGCCGCTCGTTTGGGGATCAGCAGCCTGCAGGTGGAGGTGGCCGATGCCCTGCAGCCGGGCTACCAACTGGGACGGCAATTCGACCGGATCCTGCTGGATGCCCCCTGTTCCGGCCTGGGGGTGATCCGGCGTAACCCGGAGGCCAAGTGGCGTCTGCAGCCGGCTGATTTTGAACGGTTTGCCCAGCGGCAGCGCCAGTTGCTGCAGCAGGTGGCCCCGCTGGTGCGTCCCGGCGGCCTGCTGGTCTACGCCACCTGCTCCACATCGCCGCAGGAGGATGAGGCGGTGGTGGAGGAATTTCTTTCCCGTCATCGGCAGTTTGTGGTAGAAAATGGCGCTCAGGTGCTGCCCGCCTGGGGTGAGCTGTTCACCCCGGCCGGCCACCTGCGGACCTGGCCTCACCGTCAGGGCTGTGACGGTTTTTTTAGCGCCCGCCTGAAGAGGATTACTGCATGAAAAAGATCGCACCTTCCATCCTGTCTGCCGATTTTGCCCGTCTGGGCGATGAAATTCGGGCCGTTGAGGCAGCCGGGGCCGATTATATCCACGTCGACGTGATGGATGGCCGCTTTGTGCCCAACATTACCATCGGTCCCCTGGTGGTGGAGGCCGCCCGCCGGGTGACCAGCCTGCCGCTGGATGTGCACCTGATGATTGAGGAGCCGGAGCGTTACGTGGAGGAGTTTGCCCGGGCCGGTGCCGACATCATTGTGGTGCATGCCGAGGCCTGCCGTCACCTGCACCGGGTGGTGCAACAGATCAAGGGTCTGGGTAAAAAAGCCGGCGTATCCCTGAACCCGGCCACGCCGCTCTGCATGCTGGACTANNTGCAACAGATCAAGGGGCTGGGTAAGCGGGCCGGGGTCTCGCTCAATCCAGCCACACCGCTCTGTGCGCTGGACTACGTGCTGGAAGAACTGGACCTGGTGCTGTTGATGACCGTCAACCCCGGCTTCGGCGGCCAGTCGTTCATCGAATCGGGGCTCACCAAGATTCACGAACTGCGCAAGATGCTGGACAGCCGTGGTTGCGAGGCTGAACTGGAGGTGGATGGCGGCGTCAAACCGGCCAACATCGCCCGGATCGCCCATGCCGGGGCCGACGTGCTGGTTGCAGGCTCGGCCGTCTTCGGCAGTTCCGACTACGCCGCCACCATTGCCGAGATGAAACGCCTGATGCAGGAACCTCGCCTGTAACTTCTATTCCGGGAGCGGGAGTACCATGGCCGATAGCGTGCTGATCATCGATGACTCAGAGGCGGTGCGGGACAAGATCATCAAGACCCTGGAACCGCTGGATCTGTTTGCCCGTTTTTACCAGGCCGAAGATGGTCTGGAGGGCTTCAAGAAGCTGATGGCCTCGCCGGTGGACATCATCCTCTGCGACCTGGAGATGCNNGCATGGACGGCTTCAAGTTCCTGGGCATGCTCAAGACCCGGCCCGAGGTGTCGGACACCCCGGTGATCATCCTGACCGGCAATGAAGATCGCGAGCTGAAGATCAAGGGACTGGACCAGGGGGCTTGCGATTTTCTGACCAAGCCGTTCGATCCCGAGGAGCTGGTGGCCCGCATGAAGGTTCACCTCAAGATCAAGCACCTGCAGGACGACCTGAAGCGGACCAACGAACTGCTGCTGGAACTGTCCAACACCGACCATCTGACGGGCCTCTTTAACCGGCGGTTCCTGATCGAGGCCCTGGACAAGGAGTTGCAGCGGGCCCGCCGCAAGGATGGCATGGTCTCTCTGATCATGATCGATCTTGACCACTTCAAACGGATCAACGACACCCACGGTCATATGCAGGGCGATGTGGTGCTGCAGAAGGTGGCGCTGCAGATGCAGAAGGAACTGCGTAACTACGACGTGGCGGCCCGCTACGGCGGTGAGGAGTTTGTGGCGATCCTGCCGGACACCGCTTTGAAAGAGGCCTACATGGTGGCGGATCGGATCAGGCTCTCGATTCAGGGGATGCACCTGGCCGGTCCGATGGCCGTTGAGCGGATCACCGCCAGTCTGGGGGTGGCGGTCTATCCTTCGCCGCACTATGAAGATATCGACGGCCTGCTGCGTTCCGCCGACGAGGCGCTGTACCAGGCCAAGGCCCGGGGCCGCAACCAGGTGGTGGTCAGCGACCCGGCCAGCATGACCTGAACGGGACCAGGAGAACAGGAAGCAAAGCTATGGCAGTGAGTGGTGTTGTGTCGCGTATTGTGGCGGCGGTCCTGACCGCCGCTTTTTTGTGTCTGCAGCCGTTGCAGCCGGCCGGTGCCACATCGCTGCTGGTTGCTCCGCCGCTGGGAGAGCGCTGGTTCGCCATCCTGATGGCCGATGAGCAGGTCGGTTTTTATCGGCAACAGGTAACGGCCCTGCCGGAGGGCGGTTTTCAGATCGAGGGCAGCGGCAGCGTGCGGATGCGGGTGATGGGCTTCAGCAAAGAGGCCAGCTCCCGTGAGGTCTATCGGCTGAGCGCAGGGTTAGCACTGCAAACCATCGAGGTGGAGCAGACCATCAACGGCCGGCACACGCGGCTAACCGGCAAGGTGGTGACCGATGGACTGCTGCTGCGGCAGGTGGTGCAGGGCAAGGCCAGCAAGCGTCTGCTCAAGTTCAAGGGGCAGCTGCTGGCCGGTCCGCTCTTGAACCTCTACCCGCTGCTGAAGGGACCGCTGGCCGGTACGGTCTTCCGGGTGCAGGTCTTTGATCCAGAGGAGATCAAGATCAAGCCGGTCAGTATCACGGTGGAGGGAGAGCAGGCCACCCCCGACGGCCAGCCGGCCATCAAGCTGCGCAACGACCTGTATCCCTTTGTGGAGAACGAAATTTGGGTCGACAGCCAAGGCAATACGCTGCTGGAATCGGTGCGAGACGGGCTGGTGCTGACCCGGGCCGAACAGCCTGAGCGGCTGGCAGCGGTGGTCAGTGGCATGGCCCTCTCCAAGAAGGACCTGATCTACGACCTTAGTCAGGTGCGGGCCGAGCCGGGACTCAAGATGGCGATGACGCGCCTGACCGGTCTGGCGGTGGCCATCGACGGCTATGGCCTACAGCTGCCCCTGGTGGCCGATGGCTGGCAGTGGAGCGAGCGGAACGGCGAGCAGTTGGTGATCAGAACCGGCGCGCTACGGCCTGGGGGGATCGGTCCGGGTGCGCCGCTTGAAAGCAGCTATCTGGCCTCGTGGGAGGGGATCGAGGCCGCCAGCCCGGCCATTATTGCTCAGGCCCGGCAGGTTGTGGACGGGAAGAGCGGCGTTGTGGCCCAGGCCCAGGCACTATCCAGCTGGACAGCGCAGTATCTGGCCGATACGGTGGATGACAGCGGCAGCGCCTTGGCGGCGCTGGAGAAAAAGAGCGGCAACTGCCAGAGTCACGCCAAGCTCTACACGGCACTGGCCCGGGCCAGCGGCATTCCAACCAGATTTGTATCCGGTCTGGTCTCTCGGGATGGTCAGGCTTTTCTCTTTCACAGCTGGGCGGAAAGCTGGCTTGACGGTCGCTGGGTGGCGGTGGACCCGACCTTTGATCAGCTGCCGGCCGACCCGACCCACCTGGCTCTGTTTGAGGGGCATACGGTGGCTGACCTGGCGCCACTGGTTGGCGTGATCGGCAGGATCAGCATCGGTGTACTGGAAGAACGTTAACCGACGGCAGGCTGTCTCAAACGAGCAGCAATCCTTCGATCGTTGCCCGGTCAATCCCCTCCAACGGGCCGATCACCGCCAAGAAACGGTTGCTTGGCTGAAACAGCTGCCGGGCCAAGGCTCGTAGCTGGTCGGCGGTCACCTGGCGCACCAACTGCTGGTCGTCATCAATGCTGCGCACCATCCCCATCAGAGCGCCCCAGCCGTAGCGGGCCCCCATCTCGGTCACCGAATCCCGGCTGTAGTCCAGATCGGCCAGGTAGGCGGTCCTGACCCGTTCCAGCTCCTGCGGCGGGATCGGGTTTTGGCTGGCCTGCCGCAGTTGCTCCAGGATGGCGGCGATCACCGCAGCCAGGTTTTCCGGTGCCGTAGCGCAGTCGATGGTGATGCAGCCGGTCTCGTCGTAGGCGCCGATGGCCGACTCAACCGCATAGACCAGCCCCAGTTCTTCACGCAGTTTCAGATGCAGCCGTGAGCAGCCGCCCCCGGCCAGCAGCCGGCGCAACATCTTGAGGCCGGTCATGCGCGGGTCGTCGCGCCGAAAGGCGGGAAAGGCCAGCTGCAGCGTGACCTGACTGTCGGCATCCGGCACAAAGGCGCTGCGGGGTGCGTCAGGTCGCTGCGGTGCGACGACCGATTGAGCAGGTGTCGCAGCCGGCTGCCAACCGCCGAAGCAGCGTTGCACGGCAGCCAACAGTGCGGCCGGCTGGTGGGGACCGGCTATCGCCACTGTCGCGTTGGCCGGCCGGTACCAGGACGCCAGATGGTCGCGCAGGTCGGCCTCGCTGATCCGTTCGATATCCTCCAGGCTGCCCACCGTGGCCCCGCCCAGCGGGTGGCCGGGCCAGAGCAGGCGGCCCATCACCAGGTCCGGGTTGGTCACCACGCCGTTCTCGTTGATATCCTCCAGCGCCTCTTCACCGATGATCCGCCGCTCCAGATCGACACCCTGCAGCGTGGGGCGCAGCAGCATCGATGCCAGGATCGCCAACCCCTGCGCGGCATGATCGGGATGGATGCGGGCGTAAAAACAGGTGGAATCGGCGTCGGTGGCGGCGTTGACGCTGCCGCCCAACTCCTCGAAGGCGGTCTCGATCTCAAGTGACGAGGCGTAATCGGCGGTGCCCCGGAACAGCATATGCTCCAGAAAGTGGGACAGGCCCGAGCGTCTCGGCGGGTCGTTGCGGCCCCCCACCTTGATATAGACCGCCAGCTCGACGCTATGCAGGTGGGACAGCGGCACGGAGACCACACGCAGGCCGTTGGCAAGGGTGCTGATCTGATGCTGCATCAGACGTCCCCTGCCAGGGCGCGGCGGATTTGGTCGCAGCGCTCACGGTACTGTTCGGCTGCCAGCAATAGCTCCTGGTGGGGTTCGGACCAGATCGGCCGCGGCCAGAGCGGTTCGGAGCGGAAACGCGGCACCAGGTGCCAGTGGATGTGGGGCACCATGTTGCCCAGCAGCTCGTAGTTGAGCTTGTCGGGTTGGAAACAGGTCGCCAGCGCCTGGGCCACCCGGCTGACCTCTTCCATCAGGCCCTGACGGGCGGGTTGGTCCAGGTGAAACAGTTCGGTCTGGTGCTGCTTGGTAACTAGCAGACAGTAGCCGGGAAAAAACTGGTCACGGTTAAGGATCAGGTAGCTGTGTTCAAGTTCGGCGATCCGCAGGCCGGCGTCGCTTTGCCAACGGTCGCACATCGGGCAGGGGGTACTGGTCACGGGGTGGTTCCTTTCCGTTCCACAAGGGGTAGTTGCAGGGTGATGGTGCAACCGGCGCCCTGCCCGGCACTGTCGGCCCGGACCGTGCCGCCGGCATCCTTGATCACCGACTGGACGATGTACAAACCAAGGCCGGTGCCGCGTACCCGTTCATCCTGCTGGTCGACGCGGTAAAACATCCGAAAGACCTTGCTCAGCTGGGCCGGGTCAAGGCCGCGGCCCTGGTCGCGGATTGAGAGCCGGGCCTGACGGCCCTCCTGTACCAGGCGGATTTCAATCTCGGGGGTGCCGGGGGAATACAGCACCGCATTTTCCAGCAGGTTGCGCAGCACGGTGCCCAGTTCATCCGGTTCCACTGCCACCCGCAGGCCCGGCGTCAGGTTGATCTCCAGCCGGCTGCCGGGAGGCAGGCGGTGCCGCTCCCGCTCAAGGTACTCCTGGATAAAGGCCGAGAGATCTATCTCCCGCGGTTCGGCCGGCCTGCGGCGTTGCTCGATGCGGGCCGCCAGCAGCAGGTTGTCAATCTGGGAGTGCAGCCGCTGGGTATCTTCCAGCATGGTCTGCACAAAGGCCTGCAGCCGTTCCGGCGGCAGCTCGCGTAGGCTGATGGTCTCCAGGTGCAGTTGGATCGAGGCCAGCGGTGATTTCAGTTCGTGGGTCAGCTGGGTGATGAACTCCCGCTGCTGCTGGTAGAGCCGCGATTGCCGGCGCCAGAACAGGAACAGGGTGTAGACCCCCACCAGGATAATGGCCAAGAGCAGCAGGCCCTGCACCAGGGTAAACCAGCCCCCCACCTGGGAGAGCAGGTCGGGGCGATAGCGGCTGGCCAGTTCCTTCAGCTCGCGGTGTTTGCCCACGAACCAGGTAACCCACAGCACCACCAGCGCCACCCAGACCAGCTGGATGCCGACCAGTGCCATGACCGGGTGAACGAAGCGGCGCATCGCTTTCATGAGGTAAACGGCTCTCTTTCGCGGTTGTGTTGATAACGGTGTTCTGTTATAACCCAATTCCGCCGACGATGACAAAAGTTGTTTGTTGCTTATAAAGGAGTGGACGATGGCGTCGTACAACTTCATCCGCCTCAAGCGGTTGATGCTGATCTACCGTGTGGTACAGGTGGCCCTGCTGGGGCTGCTGCTGTTCATGGCCTTTAATTTCCAGAAACTGTTCAGCCTGATGGGGGTGCCGGCGCTGTTCATGCAGAGCGTCATCGCCGCCATTGCCTTCCAGCTGATGATGACCTACCCGGCCTGGTTGCTGGCCCGGCGGGACGTGGCGGTGGAGATTGAATCCAGCCAGACCGATCTGAACGGCGACCAGTTGATGGCCCTGCGCCGTCGCAGGCTGGGGGGTGATCTCTGGAAGCTGTGCATCATGGGCTTTTTCATCGTCTTCATCATGATGTCCCCCGATGTCTCCAAGACTCGCGCCATATCCAGCGTGTTGGCCGCCAGCTATTTCGGCTTCCTGCTGATCTCAATCACCTATTTCCAGTGCTTCAACTTTCTGAGCAAGCGTAAGCAGCAGGAGTTGGCCGCCACGAAGTAGCTGTCACCGAAGCAGTTACGATGTACAAAAGGCCCGGCAATCTGCCGGGCCTTTTGCGCTGCAGGCTTAGTAGTCGTCGCGACCGTGTCTGCCTTTAGGCTGCTTGTGCTCTCCCTTTTCCCACCGTTTTTGCTCCTTGCGGTACTCCTTGTCCTGCTTGCGTTGTTCTTTCTGCTCCTTGCCGGGGCGGTAGTGCTTGCCGCGGTAGTGGTCGCGGTCGGCGGCATAGGCACGATATTCGTGGTCGCGGTGGTAGCGGATCTTTTCCAGCTTGTGGCGCCGCACCTGGGGCGGCAGCTGGTCATGACGGGTTGCCACCCAGGGGCCGTTGTAGTGGCTGGCACGGTACCAGTTGTTGCCGTGAAAGAGGTAGTAGCTGCCGGAAACCAGCACCAGGTCATGGGGCATGTCCACCCCGATGTAGATGCCGAGGCTGGGGGGCGAAAGAAACAGCGGCGGGGCATCGAAGAAGATCCTGGGCAGGCCCGGCAGCGGCGGGGGAGGCGGCAACGGCAGGACCGGCGCGCCGACGTTGATGTTGACACTGACGTTGGATTCGGCCTGGCTTGCAGCTGGGGCTGCCAGCAGTGCTGCCAGCAGCAGAGTGAGCATAATGCTGCGCATCGGATGATTCCTCCTTGGTACGTGATGCAGAAAGCTATAGCACATTCAGTGCCATGCCTGAAAAAAATGCTCCAGTTTTGCAAACACCTGCTCGGCGTCGTCGATCACCTGGGCCGCTGCCGGCAGCGATTTCAGGAAGCGCTTGCCGTAGTTCTTGGTCACAATCCGGTTATCCAGGATCAGCACCGCCCCCCGATCATCCCGGCTGCGGATCAGGCGGCCAAAGCCCTGGCGGAGCTTGAGCACCGCCTGGGGCACCGACATCTCACGAAACGGGTCGCCCCCTGCGGCCGTGATCCGTTCGGTCCGGGCCTGCTGGATCGGTTCGCTGGGCACCTGGAACGGCAAACGCACGATGATCACCAGCCGCAGGGCGTCCCCCTTGACATCGACCCCCTCCCAGAACGAATCGGTGCCGAACAGCACCGCACGACGCTCCTTGCGGAAGCGGGCCAGCAGCTGGTGACGCCCAGCGCCCTCCCCCTGACGCAAAATGGTCAGGCCCAGCCGTTCCAGGTCGTTTTTCAGGCTGGCGTGGGTCTGTTTAAGCAGGTCAAAGGAGGTGAACAGCACAAAGGCGCCTCCTTGGGAGAGGCTGACCGCCCGCAGCACCGCCGCGGCCAGCGGCTGGCGGAAGGCGGCGCTGGTGGGGTCCGGCAGGTCACGGGGGATACCGACCAGGGCTTGGGCTGCATAATCAAAGGGGGAGGCCAGGGCCAACTCCTCCAGCCGTTCAGGTTCAAGCAGATCCAGGCCGGTGCGACGGCGCAGGTAGCCGAAGGAGTCGCCCACCGTCAGGGTGGCTGAGGTCATGACCACCGTCTGAATCGGTTCCAGCAGCGCCGCCTTGATGGTTTCGGCCACCTCCAGCGGTGCCACGCAGATGGCGGCCTGGCTGCCGCGGCTGGTCTGGCGAGCCTCCAGCCAGCGGCAGGCGGTTTCATCCTGCTCGCAGAACCAGCCCAGCTCCTGGGCAACCGTCAGCAGCCGCTGACCGATCCCGGCGGCGTCGGTCAGCCAGCTGTCCAGGCCCTGCCGGATCGGGTCAGGCAGCTTGGCAACGGCCCGGTCCAGGGCCCCCAGGCCGCCTGATAGCTCGGTCAGCTTTTCAGACAGCAGTCCCAGCCGGTCCTCTAGTTCCTGCCAAAACGCGGTACCCCGGACCTCAGGGGTGATACGGCACTTGATCTCGCCACCGCGCTGATCTGCGCCGGGCAGGGGTTCCGTCTGCAGGGCAAGGGCCAGCCAGTCCAGTTCTCGATCCAGTAGGGCGGCCAGCTCCTGGGTCTGGGGCAGCAGGGCCGCCTCGATCAGGCCGGATAGTTCCTGATACAGGCCGTCAAGCTCTTCGGGCAGCTCCTTGCCCAGCCGTGTGTTGAGCACCGTCAGGATGCCGGCCCGGTTACCGCCGGGGGCCAGGCGGGACAGCTGCCGCAGCAGGCCGGCCCGGCCGATCCTCACCGACAGGGCGCCGGTGGCCGCCTCCTCCAGGTGGTGGGCCTCGTCGATGATCAGTCGGCTGAAGGGGGGCAGGATCGCCACGGCGTCGTAGCCGCTTTCCCGGCGCAGGGCGATATCGGCCAGCAGCAAGGCGTGGTTGACCACCAGCAGCTGGGCCGCCGCTGCGTCCCGGCGGGCCTTGTAGAAGAAGCAGCGGCCGAAGTGGGCACAGCGGGAGCGGCCGCACTGGTCGGCCTCACAGCGCAGGTCGTCCCACACCTCCCGGGAGGGGTGGAAGGAAAGGTCGCTCAGGCAGCCGCTGGGGGTGGTCTCGCTCCAGGCGGCGATGGCGTTCAGCTCTTCACTGGCGGCGTCCGGGAACAGAGTCGGCTCGGCCTGTCCCGCCTCCAGCTTGCGCAGACAGAGGTAGTTGCCGCGGCCCTTGACCAGGCAGGCGCTGAAGGGGGTGCTGCTGTGGCGCTGCAAGAGCGGGATATCCTTTTTGATCAGCTGCTCCTGCAGGTTGATGGTGTTGGTGGAGACCACTACCCGCTGTTCGTTGCGCACCGCCCAGAGCAGGGACGGAATCAGGTAGGCCAGCGACTTGCCGGTGCCGGTGCCGGCCTCGA
>DFYU01000158.1 GCA_002383415.1 Geobacter sp. UBA4074 | reverse complement strand
ACCCATAAATTCTGCGGAAGAACCAAAAATTCAAAGGAGCAAGCAGGGTTGTTCCTCATATCATATTGACAGATCTTGATAGACACCCTTGCCCGCCTGAATTACTTGAAAGCTGGAATGTTGGTGAACTACCACCGACAATGCTTCTGAGAATTGCTGTTCATGAAGTTGAGGCGTGGCTGCTTTCTGACCGGGCAAGAATTGCATCGTTTTTACATACTGCGATAGAAAAGGTTCCCTCTTTTCCAGAGTCTATTAATGATCCTAAACAAGCAATGTTCAGCGTGGTTAGAAAATCACGCAAACATCGATTAATCGAAGAGATCGTGCCGCAGACTGGTGCTCATATCGGACCACTATATAATGAGCGATTGTGTGACTTTGTATTAAACCACTGGCATATTGAAAGCGCTGTCGAAAATGCTCCTAGTTTGGCCAGAAACATTATCCGCATTTCAGCATTCTTACAAGGCGCCTCCTAATGACCCAGCCCGCCTCCCTCATCATCAACTCCCCTTATGACGTTCCTCGCCAACACTGGCGACAGGAACGCGACGGTTCGCTTGTCCTTACACAGGCACGCCGACCGGCTGGTTACGAGATATTTGATGCCCGCCACAACACCAAGCGGACCGAAGAACTGGATCTGGTCAACCAAATCCGTAGCCGTGTGGATGAATGGCGGACAGCAGGATACCCTGGCGTAACAAGTATTACGCGACGACTTCTGGAACACTGGCACGACCGTGATGCGCGTCAGTTCCCCTTTTACTTCTGTCAGCTAGAGGCGATGGAAACGCTGATCTGGTGGACGGAGGCGTCTACCGAGCACCGCCAGGGAATTCATCTTCCTGGCGACGGCGGGGCGTGGCAACGGCTCTGCAACAAGATGGCTACCGGCACCGGCAAGACAGCAGTGATGGCCATGCTCATTACCTGGCAGGTGCTGAATGCCCTGACCTATCCCAAACGGTCCAAGGATTTTTCCAGGGCCATATTCATCGTGGCGCCGGGCATAACGGTCAAGGAACGGTTACGTGTGCTGTATCCTGGCGAGCCCGACAATTTCTACGACATATTTGGCGTCTGTCCCTCCGACGCTCTTCGCCAGAAACTGAACCAGGCGGTTATCTTGGTCGAAAACTGGCATACCCTGATGCCGCTCAAGCAGACCGAACGTTCGGTAGTCAAGAAGGGCACGGAGAGTGATGAGGCGTTTACCCGCAGGGTGCTGGGCAAACTCGCCACCTGTCGCGATATTGTTGTAATCAACGACGAAGCGCATCATGCCTACCGTATTCCAGCGGAACTTAAAATCAGCAAAAAACAGGCGGCTGAACAGGGAATCGACCTGGATGAAGCAACCCGCTGGATTGAAGGACTAGACCGCATCCACAAGACCCGGCGTATCCGCTGTTGCTTCGATCTTTCGGCAACCCCATTTGCCCCCACTGGCAAGGCCAGCAGTGAGGCCGGCCTGTTTGGCTGGATCGTCTCCGACTTCGGCCTAAACGATGCTATCGAGGCCGGCCTGGTCAAGACACCCCGTGTGGTCATCCGTGATGACGCGCTGCCTGATGCCAAGACCTACCGTTCCAAGCTCTATCACATCTACCGTGATGTCGAAGTCGCTGACGACCTGAATCGCAAGGCTGAAAGCCATGAACCGCTCCCCAAACTGGTGCAGGATGCCTATACCCTGCTGGGGGCCGACTGGCGCGAAGCACTGTTGCAATGGCGTGAGGCGGGGCACCCCTCGCCGCCGGTGATGCTGACGGTCTGCAACCGAACTGAAACTGCGGCTCGCATCGAGCATTTTTTCCGCAATGGCGACGCCCACTGGCCGGAGCTACACCAACCTGAGCGTACGTTACGGGTGGATTCAAAAGTGCTTGAAAAGGCGGAAATCGGCGAATCTGCTAGTAGCGACAAGGATTACGAAGAGACCCTAAAGGCAATCATCAACGCAGCCAACATCCCGGAAACCCGCAAGCAACGTTTGCTCGGCCTAAAAAAGGAAGAGCTACTGCGGGAGATTGTCGATACTGTCGGCAAACGGGGAGCTGCCGGGCAGGACCTGCAAAAGGTGATCTCTGTCGCCATGCTCTCCGAAGGATGGGATGCCAAGAACGTGACCCACATCATGGGGCTACGCGCCTTTACCAGCCAGCTTCTGTGTGAGCAGGTCATAGGTCGCGGCTTGCGCCGAGTGTCGTACGAAACCGATGAAAACGGCCTGTTTCTTCCGGAATACGTGAATATCTTCGGCGTGCCGCTCTCCATCTTCCAGGTTGGAGACGATGGCGGGCCGACGCCTCCGCCTCCCAAGCCGAGCACTCAGATTGAAGCTTTGCCGGAACGGGCTCATCTGGAAATCCGCTGGCCAAACATTCTGCGGATCGATACCGTGGTCAAACAGGTACTGTCGGTAGATTGGACCTGTGTGGACGTGCTTACGCTCGATCCTGCAAAAACACCTATCAATGCTGAACTTGCCCCGGCACTCGGCGGTGCAGCCGATCTAAGCAAGGTGCATAACATCGACTTAGAACAACTGCCTGAGGGGTTCCGCCTGCAACGGCTGGTTTTCCAGGCTGCCCGCAAGGCATTTGAAACCTTGCAAGGAAAATTCTCGGGAGGCAGGGACTTCCTGGTGTTCCAATTAATCCGCCTGGTTGAGCAGTTCTTTGAATCTGATCGGCTGCATATCCCTTCGCTGTACCACCAAGACCCGCTCCGCAAGCGAATTCTCTTCGCCCTCAACATCGACCTGATTGTGCAGCATCTGCTGCGCTATGTGACCGAACAAAACCAGGAACGGTTGGAGCCGGTGTTTGACGAAGAGACTCCCATCGGCTCAACCGCCTCCATGCGGACCTGGTACACTACCAAGACGTGTCACCCGACTCGCCGGTCACAGATCAGCCATATGGTAGCGGACAGCAGTTGGGAACAGTACGCTGCCAACCTATTTGATCAGAGCAGTAAGGTGACAGCATATGCCAAGAACGACCATCTTGGCTTCCATGTCTGGTATCTCTGGAACGGCGTCCGACGCAGGTTTATTCCAGATTTTCTTGTGCGCCTAACGAACGGTAAAACCTTGGTGATTGAAATCAAAGGTGAGGATTCTGAACAAAACAGGGCAAAGCGAGAAGCTCTGAAGCAATGGATACAAGCAGTCAACGAGCGTGGCGGATTTGGCGTATGGTGCTGGGATGTGGCCTTTGTTCCGGCACAGATGCAGGACATTTTACAAAAACAGATCACTTAAGCGTACTGCGCTGCGGATTCCGGAGGAAGGCGACC
>DFYU01000054.1 GCA_002383415.1 Geobacter sp. UBA4074 | reverse complement strand
TCGAATCCCGTTTCCCGCTCCATCAAAAGCAAAAGGGCCAGCTTTAAAAGCTGGCCCTTTTTTGTGTTCGTTTTGTTAGCAAGCAGCCCCTTCGGTCGTCAGCAGTGCTTCTGTCGATAGGGGCTGTTCCTCGCTAGCCGGCGGTGCGAAACATGATCACCTCGGCCTCTGCCATAATCTTGCCATCCAGTTCAAGTCGGCCCTTGACGTCTACCAGGCGACGGCGTTCTCCCACTACCTCACCGATTACAGTGACCATTGATCCGGTCGGTACCGGCGCCCGGTAGCGCAGTTTCAGCTCGCTGGTAACCACCTGCATGCCGCTGCACATGCAGGCCTGGGCGCAGATTTCGTCCAGCAGTGCCGAGATGATACCGCCGTGGGTGATGCCCTGCCAGCCCTGGAACTGTTCACCGATCCGCACCCGGGTTTCTGCCCGACGCAGTGCGGGGTCGGTGTGAAATTCGGCCTTCAGGCCGATCGGGTTGTCCTTGCCGCAGATAAAGCAGCGGCCGTCATCCTGTATCTCCACGGCGTACCTGATCCTTTCTGGCTTTGGTGCTGATTAGCTGGCTTGCCCGTTAGCCGCCACGGTTTGCAGCTCTTTGTGGTTTTGCTGCCAGTATTGATACTCGTAGGGCCATTCGTGCTGGCAGGATTCAATCAGGCGGCGCATGTGGGTCTTGAACGAGGCGCGGTACCCGGCCTGGTCAGGGAAGTGGGGTTTTTCCTTGATGCAGCGGCAGAGTTCGGCACCCAGTTCGCGGGCCTTGGTAAAAAGGGCTTCTTCTTTGGGGAAGCTGCGGAAGCCGGCCATGCTGGAGCCGATGCCGCCCGCTGCCTGTGCGCCGGTGGAGTTGATGAAGCGTTCCATGTAGCGAATCACCTCGCCATCATCACCACTGCCGGATGTTTCCACCACGGCGCCGTATTTCCCTTCCAGCGGCAGGCAATGCAGCAGGCTGCAGCAGCGGTCAAAGAAGGCCTTCAGCTGGGCGCTGACACTGAAGATGTAGTTGGGGCTGGCCAGGATGAAGCCATCACAGGTCAGCAGCTTGGTCTTGATCTCCTCGAAGTCATCCTTGATCGGGCAACGGCCAACCTTGTGGCAGGCGTCACAGCCAACGCAGGGGCGTACCTTGGTCTTTGCCAGGTCGATCAGTTCTACCTCAGCACCTGCTGCGGTTGCTCCGTTAACAACTTCATCCAGCAGTCGCCCGGTATTGCCTTTTACGCCACGGGGGCTGCCCATAATTACGACAAGATGCATGGTTATTTACTCCTGGTGATGATTACCGCAAGGCTGCTGCACGTGCAGATTGAGAAATTATAATCCGTGTCTACATAGCATAAACAGGCTGCTCTAGACCAGCAAAGTCTGCTTTTGTCAACCATGCACGCTAGTTATGATCGGTACCCGTACAGTCTGCGGGAAAATAAAACCGTTGCGTCAGAAGGGTTTTGGTTCTAAATTTCCGGCTCATACTGCACAGGAGATGGAGCTGGTGGTGTCGGAACCGATTTTTGCCGATTATTCATTTTCCGAATTCATCGGAGAGTTTTTCAGGACGCTGCTTGAAGTCCTGTTGGCAATTCTTTACGCGTTCTGGCAGCTGTTTCACGATATCGGTCCGCTTAAGTTCATTATCGTCGTCTATATCTTTGTGCTGCTGCTGGCCGTCGTCTCTGAACTGAAGAAGAACCAGCGCAAACGGGAGGCTGATCAGCGCGCCTTTACTGCCGCTCTCGAGCAACGCCGCGCAGAGGAACGACGGCGTATGGAGCAGCGGCAAGAGCGTATCAACGAATACAAACAGCGAGAGGTCAAGCGGGGAACAACCAGGCTGCTTCCGCCAGGCATGAAGCCCACGGGGCCGGGAAGTGGCACGTCTCAACACTCACGACCCGGCGTGCGCGGACATTAACACCCCTGAACCACCAAGCGAACGGAGTACAACAATGCTGAAATGTATGGCCGCACTACTTATGGCACTGATTGGGCTGTCTGCCCTGCCGGCAGGCGCCGACCTGTTCCAGTATACCGACAAGGACGGCACGGTGGTGATTGTGGACGACGAATCCAAGGTGCCTGCCCGCTACCGTAAAAAATCACAGGCTTCACGCTCGTCAGGTGGCAGCGAGAAGTACACCGGCGTCACCGTGCGAGGCAACAAGGTAATCGTGCCGGTCACCTTCAGTTACCGCGGCAACTTGGTGCAGGGTCGCATGTTGCTGGATACCGGCGCCTCCCTGACCGCCATCTTCCCCGGTCTGGCCAGCCGGCTTGGTATCCAGCCGGATCACGGACAGCGAGCGGTGGGCAGGATCGCCGACGGCAGTTTTGTTGAGGCGCAGCATATGCGGGTGGAGTATATGCAGGTGGGGCCCAAGGTGCAGCAGCATTCGGAGGTGGTGGTGCTGCAGCAGGCCGGTCCCTCGATGGGCTTTGACGGACTGCTGGGAATGAGTTTTCTGGGTGATTTCCGGTACCACGTCAATCTGCAGAACAGCACCATCGAGTGGCAGTAGCACCGCCGCAGGGTGTAAATTGAGCAGTAAACTATTCGTGGTGTGCGGCCTCCCGCATACCACCCCGTACCCGTCTGAAGATGGTGAGCAGGGCAAGCAGTGCAGCCAACAGCAGCGCCCAGTTCATGATGATACCGTGCAGCAGCGGCTGGTGCACAAACACGGCCCAGGCGGTAAACAGACCGAGGGCGCCGAAAAAGAAGGCTCGGTTGCCCGCGCCGAAGGGGCCGTCATAACGACGTGAGGCACCAACGGTTACGCCCAGCAGCCCTGCACATTCAGCCACCCCGCACAGCCCCACCATGATCACCCAGCCCATGCTAAACTCCAGCAGATCCAGAAAAGGCAGGTAGAGGGCCGCATCTGCTACCACGAGGCCGATTTCGCGTGAGTACACGCCGGCTGGCGTCGCCTGTTCAGTATCGGTCAGCAGATCGCTGATGACGTGTAACGCCATCCGCAGCAGCAGGAACGGACCCAGCAGCAGGTAGGGGTATGGGTTGGGGCCGTGGTCGGCAAAGGGCTGGTAGATCCAGATGCCGTAGGCCAGGGACGTCAGCATGACAAAGAGGTTGGCCATGGTGGCGGTTATGCCGCTGCGGGCCAACAGCGTTGTCAGCGGACGGAGCAGCTGCCGATAGGATTGTTGCAGGTCGTGGACCAACGGCATGGGTGATTCCTTTTAGATGTTTTAGCGACTTGACGCCATAATCAGAACTGTTCACAAGTGCGGCAGGGCATGAGGAAAACCGTGCAACCCGACAGCGGTTGCGCTACACTGCAGCGCACTCCGGCTGAAACCAGCCGGATCGGGAGGCGACAGATGAAGCGAGTTGGTACGATCCTGTTTCAGGGACTGGTGGCACTGCTGCCGGCCATCCTGACACTCTATATCCTCTTTTGGCTGGTCAGTTCAGCCGAGACGGTGCTGGGCGGCATGCTCAAACTGCTGTTGCCCAGCGGCTGGTACATCCCCGGCATGGGGCTCTTGGCGGGCCTCGTGGTCACCTTTCTGTTCGGGCTGGCGCTGAACGCCTTTCTGGTGCGGCGGCTGCTCGATCTGGGCGAGCGGCTGGCAGACCACATCCCGCTGGTAAAGACCCTCTACGGTTCGCTTAAAGATTTTATCGGCTTTTTCGCCAATCAGCGCGACTCCCAGTTTAACCAGGTGGTTACCATGGATCTGGAGTTTGGGGGCACACCGATGCGCATGATCGGTTTTGTCACCCGCAGCGATTTCAGCAGCCTGCCGTCCGGCATCGGCGAAGAGGGTGAGATCGCCGTCTATCTGCCGCTCAGCTACCAAATCGGCGGCTACACGGTGATCGTGCCGCGCTCTTCGGTGAAGCCGGTGACTATCTCCACCCACCGTGCCATGGGCTTTGTGGTTACCGGCGGCATGAGCACCGATAAGGGATCGAAGTGACCCTGGGCTGCCGTCATGGTCGGCCGGACAGCCAGCCCCGCAACAGCCGGCGGCTGCGACGTGCCATGGCGGGGAACGAGCGCAAGGTGGCGGCGCTGACCAAGAGCGTCAGCAGGCTTACCAGGCTGAAGCCTTGGGCCGCGCTGAGTTTGAACGGCCCGCTGAACAGGAAGGTCAGCATTGCGGCCAGCAGGATGCCGACCCAATTGACAAAGCTGGAGGCGGCTAGGACTTCTCCCCGTTGGTCACTCTTGGCCCGCAATTGAATAAAGGTCTGCAGCGGCAGGCTGAAGATGCCGGCGCTGAGGCCGAACAGCACAATGGTACCAACCACCAGCGGCAGGTAGGCCGGCAGCAGCTGCAGCAAAAGCGGCGCCAGCACCAGGCCAAGCGCTCCCAACGGCACGATCCCCAGTTCGACCCTGCGTCCCGAGATGCGAGCCGCCAGCAGTGCGCCGGCGCCGATCCCCAGGGATGACGCCAGAAACAGGTAGCCGCTCTGCGCCTCTGAAAAACCGAAGCGCTGGATGCCGTAACCGATCAGGTTCAGTTGGGCAAAGGCCCCCACCAGCATGAACCAGGCCAGACCGACGATTGCCAGCAGCAGCCAGCTGTCCTGGGCAACAGCCCGCAGCGTGCGAAAAATCTCAATCGGCAGGAATCGGATACGCCGCTTAGGTGCGGCAGCGGGCACCGGTGGCAAACGGAGCGCACTGGCGAGGCCGGTCATGGCGATCAGCAGGCAGCCGACTGCCGCCAGCCAAAAGCGTTCACCCACTAGTTGGGTCAGCAGGGAGGCCAGGGTGGTACCGCAGATGATCGCCAGGAAGGTAAACGATTCGATCAGGCCGTTGGCCCGCGATAACGTTTCACGGGGAGCCAGTTCGGGGATGATGCCGAATTTTGCCGGCGCAAAAAAAGCGCTGTGGCTGGCCATCAAAAACAGCAGCCAGTACAGACCTTGTTCCCGTTTGAGGGCAAAGGCCACCACTGCCAGGGCGGTCACCAGTACCTCTGCCAGCTTGACCAGTACGCTGACCCTGGCCTTGCTGTAGCGATCGGCCAGGCAGCCGGCCGGCGCTGAAAAGAGCAGAAACGGCAGTACAAAGGCGGCTCCGGTCATGGCATTGATCAGACCGGCCCGGCCGGCACCCTGCTGCTGGATCAAGAAATAGACGATCAGCAGCTTGAGGATGTTGTCGTTCATCGCCCCCAGGAACTGGGTGACGTTTAAGGCGCTCAGGCCGGCTGGCAGTTTCGGCATCTCCTCACCTTTGTCGTTACAGCAGGTCCACCGGATCGATATCGAGCGCCTCGCGCACGTTGGCGACAAGGCTGTGTTCGCGGCGGTAGGCGGCGAGCAGGCGGCGCAGGTCGCTGCGCTGGGCCGCCTTCATAAGGATCTGATGGCGGAAGCGGCCCCGCAGGCGGTAGAGCGGGGCCTGGGCCGGTCCCAGGATTTCAACCCGCAGACCAAGCCGCGCTTTTAGCTGGGTCAGCAGACGTACTGCCAGGGCAGCAGCTTCGCGGGTGGCCCCTTCGGCGGTGCCGGAAAACTGGATGGCGGCAAGAAAGCCGAAGGGCGGATAGCCTAGTTCCTGTCTGAATTCCAATTCCTCTGTACAAAAGCCGTCAAAATCATGCTCCAGGGCACGGGCCACGGCGTACTGCTCCAGGCTGGCGGCCTGCAGCACGACCCGTCCCGGCAGTTCGCCCCGGCCGGCCCGGCCGATCACCTGACACAATACCTGGAAGGTCCGTTCAGCAGCCCGGAAGTCGGGCAGGTAGAGTGAGCCTTCCGCCTGCAGCACCCCCACCAGGGTCACTCCGGGAAAGTCATGTCCCTTGGCGATCATCTGGGTACCCACCAGGATATCCACCTCGCCGCGGGCCACCTTGGACAGGATTCGGTTGTGGCCGTCCTTGCCGCCGGTAGTGTCGCTGTCCATCCGGGCGATGCGCGCCTCAGGAAAACGGTCGCGCAGTTCAGCCTCGATCCGCTCGGTGCCGACGCCCAGTTCTTTCAGCTCCAACTCGCCACAGGCCGGGCAGGTACCGGGGGCCGGCACCCGGTAGTCGCAGTAGTGGCAACGGCTCTCGCCCCTGCTGCGGTGGTAGGTCAGCGAGACCGAGCAGTTGGGGCAGACAAGCGCCTCGCCGCAGGACGGGCAGGAGAGCAGGGTGGCAAAGCCACGCCGGTTGAGGAACAGCAGCGATTGTTCGCCCCGCTCCAGGTTGTGGCCCAGTTCTGCCAGCAACTGGGGCGAAAGCGGCTCCTCGGCGGTCAGGCGGGTGATGACCGGCAGGATGGTGGGCAGCGGTCGATCTGCCACCCGTTGCGGCAGTTCCAGCAGACGTAGGCGCCCCTCGCGTGCGGCCTGCACGGTGGTGACCAGTGGCGTGGCCGAGCCCAGCACCACCACTGCCCCTTCGTTCCGGGCCCGCACCAGGGCCAGGTCGCGTGCATTGTAGCGCAGACCGTCGGACTGCTTGAAGGAGGCCTCATGCTCTTCATCCACCACGATGATGCCGATCCGTTCCAGCGGCGCGAAGATGGCCGAACGGGCGCCGATCACGATCGGGGCCTCGTTGCGGCGGATGCGGCGCCATTCGTCGTAGCGCTCGCCGTCGGACAGGGCGCTGTGCAGCACGGCGATGCCGTCGCCGAAGCGGGCTCTGAAGCGGCGCACCAGCTGGGGGGTCAGCGATATCTCCGGCACCAGCACCAGGGCGCTTTTGCCCTGGCTGCGGCAGTGGGCGATGGCCTGCAGATAGACCTCGGTCTTGCCGCTGCCGGTGACCCCCTGCAGCAAAAAAGGAGCGAAACCTCCCTGGTCAGCGGCAGCCAGTACGGCCTGCAGGGCGGCCTGCTGCTGGGGGCTCAGTTCCTTGGGCTGGTCGCGCTCAACCTGCTCGCCGCTGAACGGGTTGCGGTAGACCTCCCGTTGCTCAAGCCGCAGCAGCCCCAAGTCGGTCAATCGCTTCAGGTTGGGTGAACAGTCGCCAAAGCGTGTCTTCAACTCGGCAGATGAGGCCTCTCCGGTCTGATGGAGAAAGGTCAGGATCTCGGCTGTCTTACCCCGCAGCGCTTTTACGGGGATCTGGCCGGTGGCGCTGAATATCCGTTGTCTGAGCACCCTACGGCCGCCGGTAACGGTCTCCGGATCGGCTCCTTTCCTGCTCTGCAGGTTGATGCCGGTCGGCAGGGCGGTCTTTAAGACCTCACCCAGCGGATGCAGGTAGTAGTCGGCTATCCAGCGAAAAAAGGCCAGCTCGCCTGCAGTCCAGAGCGGCGCGTCATCCAGTACCTCCAGCACGGCCTTCAGCTGCCGGCCTGCCGGAGGCGGACTTTCCCCCAGCACATAGGCGCTTACCTTGCGCCGACCAAAGGGCACCAGGACCCGCACACCGGGTCGCACCCGTTCCGCCAGTTGCGACGGAACGCAGTAGTGGAAACTGCCGTCCAGCGGCAGCGGCACGGCCACCTCGACGGTCGCTCCGTCATTACGTGGTTGAGAATATGTGGATGCTGTGGTAGTCACGGTGCAGCAGTATTGTGCAGGAATACCCCGATGACAAGGGGAAAGTTGCAGCGGCGGGTGACAGCTCCATGAGCCTTTTTTTCCTGATTTTTTTCCTGGTTTACGGCTCGGTCCACGGCTATTTCCTGCTGCGGGCCCGGCAAGGGCTCGCCCTGGGAAACACCGGGATGCTGATCTTCGCTGTCTGGCTGCTGGTGATGATGGTTGCGCCATTGGCGGTACGGCTGCTGGAGCGGGGCGGTCACGAACAGCTGGCCCGGGCCTGTGCCTTTATCGGCTACTGCTGGATGGGTTTTTTGTTCCTGTTTCTAGCCCTGATGCTGGTACTGGACCTGTGGCGTTTTATCCACTACCTGGCCGGTTTTTTCGTACGGGTGCCCACCATCGCGCTGTTTGCTCCCCGCCCCCTGTTCTTGTTCTGCTGCCTGGTTGCCGCTTTGGCTGCCACCTACGGCTGGTTTGAGGCCCAGGTTGTCAGGACGGAACAGGTGGTGTTGCCGACCGCCAAGCTGCCCCCCGGTGTCGATCGGGTGCGGATCGCGCTGATCTCCGACCTGCACGTGGGCCTGATCGTGCGGGATGAACGGGTCAGCCGGGTGGTGGAGGCGATCCGCCGGGCCGCGCCGGATATGGTGGTGGCCACCGGTGATATCGTTGATGGCCATGTCAGTCATGTTGACGGGGTCTCGGAGATGTTCCGGGGGCTGACGCCGCCCTTAGGGATGTTTGCCGTGTACGGCAACCATGAATACTACGCCGGCTTCGGGCAGGCTACCAACTTCCTGCAGCGCTCAGGTTTCCGGTTGTTGCGGGGTGAACAAAGCGAGGTAGACCAATTTTTGACCGTGGTGGGGGTAGATGACCCGGTGGCCAGCCAGCGAGGGGAGTTCAGGCCAGAAGACGAATCCCGGCTGTTGCAGGCTGTCCCGTCCAACCGTTTTGTGCTGCTCTTGAAGCATCGTCCGGTGGTGGCTGCAGCCAGCCAGGGCCGCTTTGACCTGCAGCTGTCCGGTCATGTGCACAAAGGGCAGGTCTTTCCGTTCAACCTGCTTACCTGGCTTCATTTTCCGGTGAGGGCAGGTCTGACCCGCCTTGCAGAAGGGGGCTGGCTGTACATAAGCCGCGGCAGCGGCACCTGGGGGCCGCCGATCCGTGTTCTGGCCCCGCCGGAGGTGACGATTATCGACCTGGTGCCTACCAGTATTTCTTCGGCGGCTCAGTATGGCCGATCTTCTTGATCTCTCCGTCTTCGACCTTGAAGATGTCACCGGCCTCACTGGTCCACTGATCTCCTTCCTCCAGCGGGCTGGGGAAGTTTTTGCTGCCTAAAAACACCTCTTCGTCATTGATATAGGCAAACCATTCCAACGCCCCGGTCATCCAGATCCTATTTTTCAGTTCCATTGCGAAAAAGTACTCCTTGTTTAGTAAAGAATGCCGCCGACTTTCCTGCAAAAGGGGGCCACAAGTCAACGTTTTTTTGACTGTAGTGTCCGTCCCTGCACCTTGACTTTCAGTGGTTGAATGGTTACATCATGACAACGGGCTGCAGCAGTCGCCATTACGAATAATCGCTACCTTCCAGCAGGTGAGGGCCATGCCGCGATCGTGTGTTAAAAAGCCGTTGTTTCCGGGGATGTATAACCGGCATCTCGATGAGATGCGCAGGCTGCTGCAGGTGCTTGACCCCCACGCCCTGACGGAGGACGAAGGCGGCTTGGCGGTGCCGATGGACAGCTACGAGACCGAGTCGGCCATTGTGCTGGAGCTGGATCTGCCTGGTGTTGATGCATCAGCTATCAACGTGGTGCAACGGGGCATGGTGCTGCAGATCGAAGTTGAAAAACGGGCCGAGCCTCGCCAGGAAGGGGCCCGCTATATCTGTCTGGAACGGCACTTCGGCCGTTTTCGCCGCACCGTGCGGCTACCGGATCAGGTGGATAACAGCCAACTGCGCGCCGAGTACCAGCGCGGCGTGTTGCGGATCATCTGCCCCAAGGGGCGTGAACGTCGTATTGTGATTAAGGAGCCAGGTTGTGAGTAAGTCTGAGCAGGAAAAAACAATCAACGAAACCGTCAGTGATGCGGTTGAAGAGCTGCATATCCCCGAGGAATTACCGCTGTTGCCGGTGCGGGATGTGGTGGTCTATCCCTTTATGATCATCCCCTTGTTTGTGGGGCGGGAGGCATCGATCAAGGCGGTGGATCAGGCCCTGGCAGGTGACCGGATGATCATGCTGGCCACCCAGCATGAGATCGCTGAGGAAGATCCGAGCCCGGACCAGATCTACCAGGTGGGCACCGTGGCCATGATCATGCGGATGCTTAAATTACCCGACGGCCGGGTCAAGATCCTGGTGCAGGGGCTGGTCAAGGCCCGCATCAGCGAGTTTGTGGAGGAAAAGCCCCACTACACCGTACGGATCGAACGGATGTCCGACCTGCCGGCCCCGGAAAACCTGGAGACCGAGGCGCTGATCCGCACCGTGCGTGAGCAGCTGACCAAGGTGGCCGAACTGGGCAAGCAGATTTCGCCTGAGGTGATGGTGATCCTGGAAAATATCGCCGACCCCGGCAGTATGGCCGACCTGATCGCCAGCAATATTGGCCTCAAGCTGATCGAGGCTCAGACACTGCTGGAGATTGAGGACCCGATCAAACGCCTGACCAAGGTCAACGAACTGTTGGCCAAGGAACACGAGATGCTTTCGGTGCAGGCCAAGATTCAGAACGCCGCCCGGGAGGAGATGGGCAAGAACCAGAAGGAATACTACCTGCGCGAGCAGATGAAGGCCATCCAGCAGGAGCTGGGCGACAACGACGGCCGTGAGGAGCTGGAGGAGCTGCGCAAGTCCATCGAGTCGGCCAAGATGCCGGAGGCGGTCCAGAAGGAGGCTCTCAAGCAGTTGGGGCGTCTGGAGCGGATGCACAGCGACTCCGGTGAGGCAGGCGTGATCCGCACCTACCTGGATTGGCTGATCGACATCCCCTGGTCCAAGACCACCCGCGATTCGCTGGACATCAAGCGCGCCAAGCAGATCCTGGACGAGGACCACTCCTACCTGGACAAGGTCAAGGAGCGGATTCTTGAATTCCTGGCGGTGCGCAAGCTGAACAAGAAGATGAAGGGGCCGATCCTCTGCTTTGTGGGCCCTCCCGGCGTGGGCAAGACCTCGCTGGGTAAATCCATCGCCCGGGCCTTGAACCGCAAGTTTGTCCGCATCTCCCTGGGCGGGGTGCGGGATGAGGCCGAGATTCGCGGCCACCGCCGCACCTATCTGGGGGCGCTGCCGGGCCGGATCATCCAGGGGATGAAGCAGGCTGGCACCAAGAACCCGGTCTTCATGCTGGATGAGCTGGACAAGCTGGGCTACGACTACAAGGGCGATCCGTCGGCAGCGCTGCTGGAGGTGCTGGACCCGCAGCAGAATAACGCCTTCTCAGATCACTACGTCAACCTGCCCTATGATCTGTCCAACGTGCTGTTCGTGGCCACTGCCAACCACAGCGATCCGATCCCCTCGGCCCTCTACGACCGGATGGAGGTGATCAACATCCCCGGCTACACCGAGGAGGAGAAGCTGGAGATCGCCAAGAAGTACCTGGTGCCGCGTCAGCTTAAGGATAACGGCCTGAAGGCGAAGCATATCGCCTTCGAGGATGAGGCGCTCAAGGAGCTGATTGCCAAGTACACCCGCGAGGCCGGCCTGCGTAACCTGGAACGGGAGATCGGCACGGTCTGCCGCAAGGTGGCCCGCAAGATCGCCGAAGGACACAAGCGCCAGCTGAAGATCACCCCCGCCACCCTGGCCACCTACCTGGGGGCTGCCAAGTTCCTGCGGGACGAGGAGATGGACAAGAACGAGGTCGGCGTGGTCAACGGTCTGGCCTGGACCTCGGTTGGCGGCGAGGTGCTGCATATCGAAGCCACCACCATGGCCGGCAAGGGCGGTCTGTCGCTGACCGGCCAACTGGGCGATGTGATGAAGGAGTCGGTACAGGCGGCTTTGGCCTATATCCGGGCCCATGGCGACGACTTTTACATCGCCCCCGATTGGTTCCAGGAAAACGAGATTCACGTCCACGTGCCGGCCGGCGCAGTGCCCAAGG
>DFYU01000077.1 GCA_002383415.1 Geobacter sp. UBA4074 | reverse complement strand
GTGGCCGGTGAGGGCCGCCTTGACCGCAATCTCGGCGGTCTCGAAGTCCCGTATCTCGCCGATCATTATGATATCCGGGTCCTGACGCAGGAAGGAACGTAGTGCAGCGGCAAAGTTAAGGCCGATATCTTCGTGCATCTGCACCTGGTTGANNGCGACACGGTCTTGCCGGAACCGGTGGGACCGGTCACCAGTACCATGCCGAACGGCTTATGAATCTCTCGCTTGAAGTGAGCCAGCGCATCCGGCTCGTAGCCCAGCTTGGTCAGATCGGTCTGCAGGTTACTCTTGTCCAAAAGCCGCAAGACGATCTTTTCGCCGAACAGCGTGGGTAGGCATGAGACACGATAGTCCATGTCCTTACCGCCACCCAGCTTGATCTTGATCCGGCNNATATCCAGTTCCGCCATGATCTTGATCCGCGAGGTAATCGCGTTTTTCAGCTTCATGGGCGGTTTCATCACTTCATACAGCACACCGTCGATCCGGTAACGAACCCGGAAGGTCTTTTCATAGGGTTCTACGTGAATATCACTGGCTTTTTTTCGAATGGCGTCCATCAAGATCAGGTTGACCAGCTTGACGACCGGCGCATCCTCGGTGGCCTTTTCCAGTGAGGAGACATCCACGGTCTCCTCGGTATCCACCAGCTCCAGGTCCTCCATGTCCAGATTGTCCATCACATCGGCCAGGGAGGCAGACTGATCGTAATACTTGTCAATCGCTCCCCTGATATCGGACTCCGAGGCCACGACCATCTCCACATTGTAGCTGGTCATGAACTTGATATCTTCGATAGCGAACAGGTTGGAGGGGTCGCTGACCGCTACGATCAGGGTGGAACCGGCCCGGTTGACCGGAACCAGGCTGTACTTTTGAACCACTTCCGGGGGGATGATCTTGACCACGGCCGGGTCAATCTCGTACTCATTCAGATTGATGGTGGGGACGCCGTACTGCCGGGAAAGAAAGGAGACCAGGTCATGTTCACTGATCAGACCCTGCTTGATCAGGATCGTGCCCAGCTTGCTCTGGCCGCCGGACATCTTCTGTTCCTGCAGGGCGCTGGTGAGTTGCTCCCGCGTGATCAGACTGTTTTTGACCAGAATTTCACCCAGACGACTTGTCTGCATAACACTCCCGTTCAACCCTGCAGTTAAATAGTGTTACTCTGGCATGCGGCCCGCTATAGTAGCGGCCCGATTACCTCACTGTCAAGAACAAGCTGGTCAGCGTTCCTGCTGCAATGCCATAGGCATCAAACCCTCAGGCGGGGTGACGCCGGTCCAGTGGCAAAAGGCTAATTCTCCCTGCGCAGCCAGCATTCCGAGTCCATCGCAGGCCTGCAGCCCGCGTCGTCGGGCTGAGCTGACCAGAGGGGTCGATGACGCCCCGTAGACCATGTCATACACTTTAGCAGCAGCCGGCAGGAGCGCAAGGTCGAGACCGGCAATTTCTTCGCCATGCAGACCAAGGGAGGTGGCGTTGATCAAAAGGTCGGTCTCGGGCAGCAGTTGTGGCAGCATACTGAAGTCAGCAGCCGCAATGACACTGGTTGAGGACATATGAACCTGGAGCTCCGCCGCCAGCTGACTGGCCGTGGCCAAGGTACGATTGACAACCGTTATGGCGGCTGTGCCCGCCTCAGCCAGTGCTGCTACAGCGCCACGGGCTGCACCGCCCGCCCCCAGCACAACAATCCGCTTGCCGGCAACCGGGCAGTCCAGATCACGTTCCAGTGAAATCAACAGACCGGCGCCGTCGGTATTGTACCCGATGAGGCAGCCATCCTGATTGCATACCGTGTTGACCGCACCAGCCCGCACCGCCGCCGGTGACAGCTGGTCCAGAAACGACATGATGGCGCTCTTGTGGGGAATGGTCACATTCCAGCCAGCCACGCCGAGACAACGCAAACCCTGCACCGCTTCGGCCAACTGCGGCGGCGGCACGGCAAACGGCACAAAGACGCAATCCATGTCCAATGCTTGAAAGGCGGCGTTCTGCATCTGCGGTGAACGGGAATGGGCCACCGGCCAGCCGATGATACCATAGACCCGGGTTGTTCCCTGAATCACTGTTTTCATGGTAATGCGTCCCTCCCCTGTAACGGCAGACCATACCGCCTGCGCAGCTGTGTTACCGCCTCGCCCCAACTAGGCACCATCCGCTGGACGGCATCCAGCATAGGTCCCGCCTCCTGCCCTCCCCTGTCCCTGCGTGCAACCTCTTCCGCTGCCTGCAGCAACGAATGGGCCGTGATCATCACCGCCTTTTCGGTATCCTGATCGATCAGCCAGCCCTGATTCATGGTAATGCGGTGCAGGGCTTGCAGCCGCCAGACCCCAGCGACATCAATCACCGCATCAGGAACACCGTCACTGGGCAGCCAGAAGACAATCCCCTGCGACACGGGTTCCCGTCTGCCCCAGTCCACCGAATGCCTGGTAGAGTAGTCCATCAAAACCGGACGATGGACCTGAAGCTGTCCGGCCACCAATCGAAACAATTCTGGCGCAGTCTGGCCCTGTTGAAGGACAGTGCTGAATGAACTCTGCAGCCGCGGCAACTCCTCTCGGTACCAATCGAAGACCAGATGCGGTATGTGGGGCAGGTCCACGTCCTCCCGCAGCCGCTCCACGGTCTGCAGATACCAGAGCGGAAAGGCGCCGCTATCACCCCAGGTAAACAATACCGACCGCTCAGGTAACGAGCGTAAGGTGTTGACAGCATAATCATGGGCACTGTAGTTGCGCTGTTGATCGTTATCGCGATAATTGGCTGCCAGCTGGGAAAGCGGCAGCAGCAGCAAAAACAGGAGCACCAGTAACCGGTGCTGCCAACCGTAGTGCTCGGGAGTTTCAGCCCGGCCGATGCCGCGGCTGATGGCGGCGTGCAACCCAACGGCAATCAGCGCCGCAGCCAGCAGATAGAGTGGGGTGTAAAACTCTTCTGTCAGAAAAATTGACTCGGCCCGCGGATTGAAAAAGCCGACAATCACCGCCCAAAAACCGAGCAAGGCAAGACCACAGGCCAGCACAAAGGGCCGCTTAGATCGCCAGCAGGCCGCAACACCGGCCACCAGAAACAGCAGACCGATCCAGCCGAATTCGTGGGGGATGGAAAAGCCTGCCAGCTGTTTCAGCAGCAGTGACAGGTCACGCAGATGGGGCTCTTCAGGATAGCCCCGACGCAAGACGTGCCATAGAAAACGCGACAGGCTGCTGGGATCACCCCAGTTTTGCAGCGGCTGTGCAGCGGCACGCAACGGCAGATACAATTGCACCGCGCCGCCGGCCAGGGCGAAGGCTGCGGTCAGCAGCAACTCCCGAATACGCAGCAACAGACGCAGCTCGGTAACGGCCACAAACAACAGCCAGGCCGGCACCAGCAGGATGATCGTCTGGTGAGCGCCGCTGGCCAGGCCGGTGAGAAGGCCCACACCGTACCACCAGGCCGGCCGTTCGCTACCAGCCAGATACTCCTCGCGCCAACGCAGCAAAAACAGAAAACAGAGCGCTATCATGCCGGCCAGCAGCGGGTACGGCTTATCATGGTTGGTCTGCAACCACAGCCGTGGAGAGCTGGCAAACAAGAGTGAACCGGCAAGCGCAGCCGCGTTGCGGACAAAGTCGCTGAACTGCTCGTTGTCTGAACAGGCGACATCGCGCAGCAACTGCCGCACCAGCAGAAACAAGGCGCTGCAGGCCAGCGCTGCGCCGCAGGCAGTAGCCAGATTGACCCGAAAGGCGATGGAACCGAACGGCAACCAGGTGAACGGTTTGGCAAACAGCAGGAACAGGGGGTAGCCGGGGGAATGGGCAGAACCGAGCAGTTGAGTGGCGGTGATGAACTCACCGCTGTCATAAAAGGTTACCGACGGGGCCAAGGTGGTGAGGTGCAACGCAAACGGCAGCAGAAATGCCGCTAGCAGCCAGTGGTCACAACCGCTGCATACACGGCTTCTCACGGCTCAGCCCCTTGTTCTGCAGCCTGGGTGCGTAACGAGCGTAACGACAGGCCGTCGGACCAGAGATGGTAAAAACCGGCCATAATCACAGGAAAAAAGCCGACCCCGTGTATCACCAGGGCGATACTGACCGCCTGGCTGTCCAGCAGCTGAAAGGCGGATAACGCCGTGTAGCAGGCAACGTGGTAGGTGCCTATGTAGCCCGGCGCCGATGGCACCATCACGGCAAACACCAGCAACACCATAATAAAAAAGGAAGCTGATAACGGCAGCTGTATGCCAAAACCGAGCAGCACCAGATGGATCGGCAGGGTGGCGGCAATCCAGATCAAGGCAGTGCAGACCATAATCAGCAGCAGTGTGCTGCGCCCCGGGGCCAGACGCAACCCCTCCAAAAACGAGCCGGACAGCGGGATCAGGCGTTCCTTGAACCGTTGTGGAAAAGGCTGTGTCAGCAGCGCCAGCAGCTTGAGCGCCTGCATCGGCCGAAGCTTCAAGAACAACAGAAAAGAGACTGCGCTGAGATACACCACCAAGGTAGTGGCGCCCCCCGCCCGCAACAGGGCCGCAACCCGTTCCATACCAGGGGGCAGCTGCAGCGTCAGCAGCACCACTGCCAGCATCACCATCAAGGCAAGTCCGTCCAGCATCCGGTCGATCACCAGCGAGGCAAACACCGATGTGACCTTGAGTTGTTCACGCCGTGCCAGCAGCCAGACCCGCACGATCTCGCCCAACCGGGCAGGAAAAAGATTGTTGGCCATGTAGCCGATTATGGTGGCTGAATAGAGGGAACCGAGCGCAATCGGACGCTCATGCAGCAACAACAGACGCCAACGCACCGCACGCAACCAGTAGCTGACAAAGGTCAACCCCACCGCTCCCAGCAGATACCGCCAATCCAGCTCTGCCAGGGCATCAAGCAGTTGCCGGCCATCGATCTTGCGTAGCAGCGCTGCCAGCAACAGCAGACTGACGGCAAAACCGACCCACAACAGCAGTGTGCTGCGTTTCATACGGTCTGCCTGGTCGGTAGACCGGCCGACAAGAGTGACCTGGCTGCAGCCACATCACGACCAATCTGAAGCTTAAGCGTATCAGCATCAGCAAAGCGGGCCAGATCGCGCAAACGGCCGGCGAACTGAATCGTCAGCTCCTGACCGTATATGGTCCCCTCGAAATCGAAGATAAACACCTCGATCGTCCGCTGATCGCCGCCGAAGGTAGGATTGTTGCCGATGCTGCAGGCACCCATGTGCAGCTCACCCCTCGCCTCAACCCATACGGCATAGACACCATCGGCAGGCAACAACTGATTATCAGTAACAATGTTGGCCGTAGGAAAACCGAGCGAACGGCCGATCTCCCGGCCTGCCACCACCTGGCCGCTGATACAGTGATAACGCCCGAGGATGGACGGCACCGCCGCCACCTCACCGCTACGCACCAGACGACGTACCGTGCTGCTACTGAAGACCAGCTCCCCCTCTCCCACCGGCTCAAGCACCTCCAGCTGAAACCCAAGCTCACCAGCCAGGCGTTGCAGCAGTGCCTCGTTGCCCTCACGGCCACGGCCAAAGGCATAATCGTGGCCAACCACCAACCGTCGCATACCAAGTCCGCACACCAGAATATCCCGCACGAATCGTTCGGCCGACAGTGCAGCAAACTGTTGGTCAAAGGGGATCACCACCAGCAGGTCCAGATCGTTTTCTGCGATCAGGGCACGCTTCTGGGCAGAGGTAGTAATCATGGGAGGAACGCTGCCGGGTTTAAGCACCTGCAGCGGATGAGGATCAAAGGTCAGGACTACTGACTGACACTGCTGTTCTGCAGCATAGGTAGCAACACGACGAAATAGTTCGCGGTGTCCACGATGGACCCCGTCAAAATTACCGATGGTCACGACGGACCGCTCGGCGAGTGGACGACTGAAATCGGCAGTGGTTATGGTACGCATAGGGTGCAACTTATGGCACACTTTAGCGGTCCAGACAACCCTTGTTCCCTTGACAAACGTCGGCGGGGGGTTCAATAATCACGTTCTTCTGTGTATACACTTTTTATGCTGGAGTCTGTCATGAAGGTTGAGAGTGATTTTTTGGTGATCGGCAGCGGTATTGCCGGGCTTTCCTTTGCGCTACAAGCTGCCAATCATGGGCAGGTCGCCATTATCACCAAACGGGAAATTGCCGAGTCGGCAACCCGCTATGCCCAGGGCGGGATCGCCTCGGTCTTTTCCACTGAAGACTCCTTCGACGCCCATGTCCAGGACACCATGGTGGCCGGGGCTGGCATCTGCCACGAAGATGTGGTGCGCATGGTGGTGGAAGAAGGCCCCCACACCATCCGTAACCTGATTGAATGGGGAGTTAAATTCACCACCACCACCAAAGGTGATGAATATGATCTGACTCGTGAAGGGGGCCATAGTGCTCGCCGCATCCTGCATGCCGAGGACATCACCGGCCGCGAGATCGAGCGGGCGCTGGTGGAAGCGGCGCGGCAGCATCCCAACATTGAGATATACGAATACCACATCGCCATCGACCTGATCACCTGCGCCAAGATCGCCCGGCAGCCGGTCAGCGACAACTGCTGCAAGGGCGCTCATGTCCTTGATATTAAAGGCAACAAGGTGCTGACCTTTGCCTCCCGCACCACCCTGCTGGCCAGCGGCGGCGCCGGCAAGGTCTATCTCTACACCTGCAACCCCGACGTGGCCTCTGGCGACGGCGTAGCCATGGCCTACCGGGCCGGGGCCACCGTGGCCAACATGGAGTTCATGCAGTTCCACCCCACCACCCTGTTTCACCCCCACGCCAAGTCGTTTCTGATCTCAGAAGCGGTGCGGGGTGAAGGGGCGATCCTGCGGCGGCGTGACGGCACCGCCTTCATGGAGAAATACCACCACCTGAAAGACCTGGCACCGCGTGATATCGTAGCCCGGGCCATCGACAACGAGATGAAGACCTATGGTGACGACTGCGTCTACCTGGATATCACCCATGAACCGGCCGACTTCGTCCGTAGCCGTTTCCCCAACATCTACCAGACCTGTATGGAGTTTGGCCTGGACATGACCAAGGACTGGCTGCCGGTGGTGCCGGCGGCCCATTATCTGTGCGGCGGGGTCAAGGTGAATACCAACGGCGAGACCGACATCCCCGGCCTCTACGCCATCGGCGAGGTGGCCTTCACCGGCCTGCATGGCGCCAACCGCCTGGCCAGCAACTCGCTGCTTGAGGCAGCGGTCTACGCCGGCCGGGCTGCCCGCCATGCCAGCGAAACCCTGCCGCAGCGCCCGGGCATAACGCGTGACAGCATCCCCGAATGGGACTCAGGCACCGCCACCAATAGCGACGAGATGGTGGTAGTCTCCCAGAACTGGGACGAAATCAGGCGCTTCATGTGGAACTACGTCGGTATCGTCCGCTCTACCAAACGACTGGAACGGGCCATGCGGAGGATCAAGCTGATCCAGGAGGAGATCCACGACTACTACTGGAATTTCATCATCACCTCCGACCTGATCGAACTACGCAACATCGCCACCGTGGCAGAACTGATTGTGAATTGCGCCCAGATGCGCAAGGAATCACGGGGCCTGCACTACACCATTGACTACCCGGAACTGGATGACCTGAACTGGCAACGGGATACCATCATCAAGAAGCAGTTCCCCTGAGGATCCCATGGATATTGCTGCCCTGCGACAACGAATTGACCTGCTGGATGACGTACTGCTGAGGATATTTAACGAACGGGCCCGTCTGGCCCTGGAGATAGGGCATCTCAAAAAGGGCTTGGATCTGCCGGTCTTCGATCCCGGCCGTGAAAAACGTATTTTTGCCCGGATGAAACAAGACAACCCTGGCCCTCTGGATGACGGCGCCATTGTCAGGCTGTTTGAACGGGTGATCGACGAATCCCGCCGCCTTGAACGGATCATGACCACAGAAGAGACAGAGGATGGACCACAGCCATGATTGTCATCATGAAAAAGAACGCCCCTGATGAGTCGCTTGACTTTGTCAAGGAATACCTGATCAGCCGTAACTTCGACATCCACCAGTCCACCGGCGCCAATCGAACTATCATCGGCGTGATCGGCAATACGCAGTCACTGGACGACGCCACCATCGCCCACCTGCCTGACGTCCATCAGGTTGTCAGGATTAAACCGGAATCATAGCGCTAACCAGTGATGCTGACCACCTCGTCGTAGGTGGTTTCCCCTTCCAGCATCTTACGGATCGCCAGTTGGCGCAGTGATGCAAAACCATCCTCCTCGGCGGCCCGCACCAAATCGGCAGGGTCGGCCTTGGTACTGATCAGCTGCTTGATCCGCTCGGTAATTGACAGGACCTCAAAGATGCCGGTGCGCCCCTTGTAGCCGGTGCCACGGCACTCTTTACAACCAATCCCCTGCGCCACTTTCACCTTGTTCCGGTGAATCTGCAGGTACTCACACTCCTCTTTGGTCAATTCTCGGAACTCTTTGCAGTGCTGGCAGACCTTACGCAGCAGCCGTTGGGCCACAATGCCCATCACCGTTGCCGAGATCAGATACGGCGGCACCTCCAGGTCCAGCAGACGGGCAATGGAAGACGGGGCATCATTGGTGTGCAGAGTAGAAAGCACCAGATGGCCGGTCAAGGCTGCCTGGACGGCGTTTTCTGCTGTTTCCTGGTCACGTATCTCCCCCACCATCACAATATCCGGGTCCTGACGCAACACGGTACGCAGAATCGTACCAAAGGTAACCCCAACAGCCTGCTGCACCGCAATCTGGTTAAATTCCTCCATCACCATCTCGATCGGGTCTTCGATAGTGACGATATTGATCTCCGGTGAAGACAAGGTCCGCAACGATGAATAGAGCGTGGTAGTCTTGCCGGAGCCGGTGGGGCCGGTCACCAGCACAATCCCGTTAGGACGATGAATGAAGCTGTTGAACAGGCTGTATTCCCGGGGATAAAAGCCGATGCTGTCCAGATCCTGCAACAGGATATCCGGATCAAAGATCCGGATCACCACCTTCTCACCAAAGGCCACCGGCACCGTGGATACCCGCAGCTCGACCTCCTTGCCGTTGTGAGCGGTCTTGATCCGACCATCCTGAGGTCGCCGCTTCTCGGCCAGGTCCATCCGGGCCAGAATCTTGATGCGTGAGACGATCGGCGCGTGCAACGGCTTAGGCAACAGATGGATGTTATGCAGAATGCCGTCCAAACGGAACCTGATCAGAAACTTGTCGCGCTTGGGCTCGATATGGATGTCGCTGGCCCGTTGATCAAAGGCATAGGACAATAGAAAATCCACTGCCGAGATGACGTGTTTATCGTTGCCCTCCAGCTCTTTGTCGCCCCGCATCCTGAAGAGCTGTTCCAGGTTGCCAAGATCAATGGCGACATTCTCCTCGGCCTCAGCCGCCATGACCGAGGCCCGGAAGCCGTAAAACTCGCGCAGAATCTTCTGAACATCGCTACATGAACTGAGTACGCGGGTGATTGTAAGCCGATGAGCCGTGGCCAGCTCGTCCAGCACCGTTGTATTGAACGGATCGACCACGGCAATGGTCAACTCCCCTGCCCTGGCTGCCACCGGCACAATCAGATGCTTAAGCGCGAACGGACGTGGGATGTGGGAGGTAACCACATCCAGATCCAGCTTCAGGGGATCAATCTTGAGATAAGGAAGTTTGAGAAAGGCAGCCAGGGTCTCGGTGATGGTGTCTTCCGTCAGCACACGCCCGTTCGTACCGGGCTGTTCAAACGAGAAAGAGGCGATCAACTGGGACGGTGTCGGTCGTTCGCCGCCCTTATGCAGCCGACGGCCAGGGCCGTGGTGGCCGGCCGTCAAACGGGCCTCCTGCTGACGGGCCTGCACCTGAAGCGTCGTCAGCTGATCCTGTGTAAGAACGCCCTGTTGTGTCAGGATTGCGGCCAGATACTCAACCGTCAAGGGGGTATGGTGGGTCATAGCATCCTAACTAGCTTGCCTCTTTACTTTTTCGTTGTTGCTCAATCCGCTTGCTGACCGCCTCCAGCACCTCTTCTTCACTGTAGTGTGGTTTCGTGGCCAGCCTGGCCATTTCGCCCGGCTCCGGTGTAAGGACTTCAGCCTGTTTTTTCAAAAAAGCGTCAACCATATGTTTCTTCTCTGCATAGATCATGCTCTCGCGTAGCAGATCCATAGAACTCTTCAACAGCCCCCGGCCGGTTACCAACAGGATCAGTAACGGCACCAGGTCATGCTGCCAGTAATCGACGCTGCCTTCGCGCACCATAGTGCCGGCCAGCAGGCCGGAGAGCCCCAGCAGCAGACCGAATAGATTTGCCAGCACACGATATTCAGGACCATCGGATACCTGTGCTATGGCATTGTTGTTGGAATCATCAGACACAACCACCTCCACTGCTGCATTGCGCCAACTAAACAAAGCTACTTTTTAGTTATCGGAACAGAGCGGGAGATAATTAAATTTCTTTTTTGTGCAGCGACTCAGAGCTAAGCACGAGTGAGCGTCAAAACCTGATCGGTGCGAAACCATCCGGCGTTGCGAACCGATTCAGTTTTTTACGGGTAACAGCCCCCATTTTATCAACATCAATCGTATCAAACAGACGATGTTTTTCCTCCACACTTAAGGCGGCCCCTGGATCAGCGCATAAATCCTGATGCTGTACACGACCAGCCCCATCACGAACCAGTGGACAGGAAACAAACTCTTCTCGGCTGATGGCTCCGCTCTTGTCTGCGTCCAACTTCTCAAACAACGTACCTTGTTCAGCCGCTGCACCACCAGCGAGCAGAGTAACAACGACACCGCAGACCATCAAGAAATGCATACGCATATCAGTTTCCTTTCAGGCATCATAGTCAACCAGAGTCAAAAGTATAACGACATTTGGGGATTCTTCAACCACGTCATAGGTAAACCTGCCTGATACGGATTGACAGTCGTCCCCGTACATGCCATAAAACCCATTCATTCCAAGGAGGTTCGCAGCAATGAGTGTTGACGACAAAAAAGTAATCTACAGCATGATGCGGGTGTCGAAGTTCTACGACAAAAAACCGATCATCAAGGATATCTCACTTTCCTATTTCTACGGTGCCAAGATCGGCGTACTGGGCCTGAATGGCTCCGGTAAATCAACCCTGCTCAGGATCATGGCCGGGGTGGACAGCGAGTTCAACGGCCAGGCCGTGCTTTCCCCCGGTTACAGCGTCGGCTACCTGGAGCAGGAGCCGAGGCTGGATGAATCCAAGACTGTCCGTCAGGTGGTTGAAGAGGGCTGCCAGGAGCTGGTTGACCTGTTGGCCGAGTTCAACAGCATCACCGACAAATTCTCCGAGCCGGACGCCGATTTTGAGAAACTGTGCGACCGCCAGGCTGTACTGCAGGAAAAGCTGGATCATCTGGACGCCTGGAATCTCGACTCGCGGCTGGAACTTGCCATGGATGCCCTGCGCTGCCCTGACGGCGACACGCCGATCAAGGTGCTGTCCGGCGGTGAAAAGCGGCGGGTGGCACTCTGCCGGCTGCTGCTGCAGAAACCGGATATCCTGCTGCTGGACGAACCGACCAACCACCTGGATGCAGAGACCGTGGCCTGGCTGGAAAAGCACCTGCAAAACTACACCGGCACCGTGATCGCCGTGACCCACGACCGTTACTTCCTGGACAACGTAGCCGGCTGGATCCTGGAACTGGACCGGGGCGAGGGTATCCCCTGGAAGGGCAATTATTCTTCCTGGTTGGAACAGAAGCAGCAACGGCTGGCAACCGAGGAAAAACAGGAAAGCGACCGTCAGAAGACTCTGCAGCGGGAGCTGGACTGGATCCGGATGTCACCTAAAGGGCGCCATGCAAAGTCCCAGGCACGGATCAGCGCCTACGAAGAGCTGGCCGCCGACACAGGCGAAAAGCGATCCAAGGAACTGGAGATATTCATTCCGCCCGGACCGCGTCTGGGTGACATCGTGATCGAGGCCGACAACGTGGCCAAGGGCTTTGGCGACCGGCTGCTGTTCGAGGGGATGAGCTTCAAGCTGCCCCGGGGCGGCATTGTCGGTGTGATCGGCCCCAACGGCGCCGGCAAGACCACCCTGTTCCGGATGATCACCGGTACTGAACAGCCGGACAGCGGTACTATCCGGGTGGGTGATACGGTGCAGGTGGCCTATGTTGATCAGAGCCGCGACACCCTTAACCCTGATCGGCTGTTGTGGGAAGAGATCAGCGATGGCCAGGAGATGATCCAGCTGGGCAAGCAGACCGTCAATGCCCGCACCTATGTGGCGCGTTTCAATTTCACCGGAGGTGACCAGCAAAAAAAGGTGGGCATGCTCTCCGGTGGTGAGCGCAATCGGGTACATCTGGCCAAGGTACTCAAAAGCGGGGCCAACGTGCTGCTGCTGGACGAACCGACCAACGATCTGGATGTCAATACCATGCGGGCCCTGGAAGAGGCGCTGGAGAACTTCGGCGGCTGCGCCGTGGTTATCTCCCACGACCGCTGGTTCCTGGACCGGATTGCCACCCATATGCTGGCCTTTGAGGGAGATTCAAAGGTAGTCTGGTTTGAGGGCAACTATTCCGACTATGAGGAAGACCGCCGCAAGCGCCTGGGAGCCGAGGCGGACCGTCCCCACCGGATCACCTATCGCAAGCTGACCCGTTGACGCAAACGGTTGGAGGCATCATGAATTATGTTACCTACTACAATCGCGGCCAGAAGGTATTTCTGATCAATATCAGCCCTGACCGCGACCAATCGCTGTTTGAGGCGTTTTCAGCCACGATTGTGAGTTGCGACAACCGCCATTTTGAACTGCGGCCTCGTTATTCCCTGCTGCAGGCCGGAGAAGGCCTGCTCAGAAAAGGGGCGCAGTTCAAGGTGACTGCCGAAAGCTTTGGTTCCGGGGTGCAGTTCAGCGGCGAGATCGGTTCGGTCAGCGGCAGCAGCTTTATCCTCAACCCCACCGGACCGATCGAGATGTACCAACGCAGCCAGGTGCCGCGCATGGATATGATTGTTGGTTTCCGGTCCTTTACCCGCACCACTCCACTGGCCGTTTTTCACCAGGAATGGCGACGACTGCAAGACGGGTTCAGCTCAGGCAAACCATCACCACTGGAACTGGTCCCCCGCCAGATCAACCTGGGGGTTGGCGGCCTGCGCGTTGTAGCAGAGCCGGATGAGCGGCTGCATGACCTGTCGATGGTCTTTATTGAGCTGGAAGCCGGACAGGCACCGATCTGTGCCGTAACCGAACAACTTTGGCGCCGCAACCTGCCCGACGAAGAGGGCGTTGCCACTGGCCAACGTTTTGTTCTGATCCGCAAGGAGGATCAACTCCGGATCCAACAGCATATTGAACAGCGCCTTAAAAAACAGGGGCGCAAACCGAAACCATCCAAAAACAACTGGGAGCTGCTGGACCGAATGTTCCGCAGCACCTAACCGTATCAACCGGCACCTGCTATGAACTACGACCGATACTTCAGCCGCGGCCAGAAGGTATACCTGATCAACATTTCCCAGACCAGGGATGAGTCGGTCTACGAATCACTTTCAGCCACGGTCATCAGCAGTAACGACAGCAGTATCGCGCTCAAGGCCCCCTACCGACTGTTTTCCGGTGATGCAGCACCACTCGAAGCAGGCATGCAGTTTAAGCTGTCCACGGAATCCTTCGGCGTGGGGGTACAACTGCGTGCCGAACTGGTGGCTACACCGGCAGCCGAAATTCTGGAACTGCAACCAATCGGGCAGATGGAAATCTATCAGCGACGCCAGATGCCCCGGGTTGATGTCAGCCTGCCCTTTCTACACGTACTCCAGAAATCCTCTCTATCCGCTTTCAAACGAGAGTGGCGGCGGGTTGTCACCGACCTGCGCCAGCCAACCCCGCCCCGCTTGAAGTTGCAAGAGACCAAGGTAAACATCAGTGCCGGTGGCATCCGCTTTGAACTCACTACGCCACCTACCCCGCTGGCCATCGTGGTGTTTGACCTGCAGGACGGGGCGTCTCCCGTCTGTGCCGTTGCCGAACTGGCCTGGCACAAGACACGCCAGGAAGACGGCATTGAGGTCTGCGGTCACCGTTTTCTCGAGATACTGAAAGAAGATCAGGCCCGGTTGGCGAGCTTTGTTGACAAGCTAGGCGGCGGGAGCGGACGGATACGGGACAACTGGGATCTGCAGGACAAGATGATGTCTGACCAGGGCGGTGAACACAAGAAGTAAGCTTAGGCAGTCGGCGTATGGCGATAGTGGCTTTCCATCAGCGATCGCAGCTGACGCTGCAGCTCCTCATCGGCAACCTCACGGATCTGCTGCTCGATCCAGGCCCGCTCATCATCGCTCAACTGACGCACCGTAACCTGAGGAGCACTATCGACCTTTTCCTCCTCAGCAATCCGGCCTGATTTCAGCACGATCTCCCGCACCCGCTCTTCACCCAGGCAGCTGTTCAGCCGGGCAATCAGATCGGCCTTCATAAAGGTAAGCTGCTGCATCCAGGGTGCGCTACCCACCACCACGGTCAACACGCCGCCAGACAATCGTAGCGGTCGGGCCCGGCGGGCAATGGCCGCACCCACTACCTGCTCCCAGTGCTGCCAGATCACCAGGTCTTTCAGTCGCTCGCCCAGGCCGGTGCCGCCAAAACTCTTGTGCAGCAGGCTGCCAAGGAGCTCAGGGCGCCCTTTTGGTCGTTTTGCTGCCACCACGCATCCTCCGTTTGTACCAGCCGCCTACAATCTGTCCGGCAATGGCGCTCCCCAGGGTCAGCGGCACAATCCGCCAGCTGAACCCGGCCATCATCCGCATATGCACCACCAACGGTATCGGCAGGTGGATCAGCACAAACCACATCAATGAATATTTCCGGAACGACTCCCGAAGATAACCACAGGGAATGCTTATCAAAAACGCCAGCACCAGCAGGCCGGCCAAGAGAAATGAGTCTTGCACGGTGTTCCCCTTTTGGGGCATAGTATGGAACCGGACTGAAATTGTCAATTATACGCAGCTATAGAGGAAGGAAACAGGATGTCTGACCATTACCTGGTCAAAGAGGGGCACTGCTTGGCGGTCTTCAACTCAACCCACCGGGTACTGAAGGCCGAAGGTCTTCTCAAGGATCTGGGTTTGGAAATCCTGTTGATCCCCGCCCCCCGCGCATTGCAGACCGATTGCGGGCTGGCCTTGCGTTTCGATCAGCAGTCCCTTGCTACTATCACCGCAACCCTGAACGATCACGATCTGATGCCGGCCTATATCTGTCATCTGCAGGATGGACAGTACATACGCCTCCAGGAGGAGCATACCGATGATCACCATTGACTGCCGCGGTCAAGCCTGTCCTGCCCCCGTCATCGCCACCAAACGGGCCCTTGAGGCCTCGCCATCCGGCGTCCGCGTCCTGCTGGATGACGGCGCCCCCCGTGAGAATGTCACGCGCTTTGCCCAGACCAGGGGGTTGACGGTTGCAGAAACCCCTGACGGCACCGGCTGGTCTTTGCAAATTACCGGCAAGACCGGCCTTACCGCGGCTCCCCCCACGACGCACGCACCGACAAACGGTGAGCGGGTATTGCTGATTACCAGCGACCGGCTGGGCGAAGGTGCCGATGAGTTGGGACGGTTGTTGATGCGCAACTTCCTGCACACCCTGCTGGAGACCGCCGAACGGCCGGACCGTATCCTGTTCCTGAACAGCGGTGTGCTATTAACCGTGCAGGGAGCCGAGACCATCGAGGCCCTGTCCGCCCTGGAGGGTTTGGGGGTTGAGCTGTTTTCATGCGGGGTCTGTCTTGATTTCTTTAAGAAAAAAGATCAATTGGCCGTTGGCAAGACCACCAATATGTTCAGCACCGCCGAGCAGTTGCTGGCAGCCGCCTCGGTCATCAGGCTGTAGCAAAAACAAATACTTCTTGACAGGCCAGGATGCGTTCTCTATAGTTTCTTTCTTTTAGAATGCCTAGACTGCGTCAGTGACTATACTTATGTTTGAAACCCTCTCGGATAAGCTGGAATCGGTCTTTAAGAAACTTCGCGGCCAGGGGGTGATGACCGAGGACAACATCAAGGAAGCCCTGCGCGAGGTGCGCCTGGCACTCCTTGAGGCCGACGTCAACTTCAAGGTTGTCAAAGAGTTTGTCGAAGCGGTGCGGGTCAAGGCGGTCGGCACCGAGGTACTGCAAAGCCTGTCCCCAGGGCAGCAGGTCGTCAAGATTGTCCACGACGAACTGATCACCCTGATGGGTGGCCACGGCAGCAACGACCTGGACCTGGCAGCCAAGCCGCCGGTAGCCCTGATGATGGTCGGCCTGCAAGGCGCCGGCAAGACCACCTCCTGCGGCAAGCTGGGCAACTGGCTGCGCAAACAGAAACGCCGTCCACTGCTGGTGCCGGCCGATGTCTACCGACCGGCCGCCATTGAGCAGCTGAAGACCGTCGGTCGCCAGCTGTCGCTTGAGGTCTTTGACAGCAAGCCGGATCAGGATCCGGTTGTCATCTGTTCTGACGCCCTTAAGTATGCCGAGCTGAACGGCTACGACACGGTTATCCTGGATACCGCCGGTCGTCACCAGATCGACGATTTCCTGATGTCCGAACTGGAACGGATCAAGAGCGCGGTACAGCCCCGCGAGATCCTGTTCGTGGCAGACGCCATGACCGGCCAGGAGGCAGTCAACGTAGCCAGCGGCTTTAATGAGCGACTCGGCCTGACCGGTGCCATCCTGACCAAGTTGGACGGCGATGCCAAAGGCGGCGCCGCCCTTTCGATCAAGGCCGTTACCGGCACCCCGGTCAAATTTGTTGGCCTGGGAGAAAAGCTGGACGCCCTGGAGGTGTTCCACCCCGACCGTCTGGTGTCCCGCATTCTGGGCATGGGTGACGTACTGACCCTGGTGGAGAAGGCCCAGGCTGCCTTTGACGAAAAGGATGCCGAGCAGCTTCAGCGCAAGATCAAGAAGAACCAGTTTGATCTGGAAGATTTCCTGAGCCAGATGCAACAGCTGAAAAAGCTGGGCTCAATGGAGTCCATCATGGGGATGATCCCCGGTATGGGCA
>DFYU01000062.1:14545-58262 GCA_002383415.1 Geobacter sp. UBA4074 | reverse complement strand
GCCTTGACCCGGTCCTTGCTCTCCTTGACCGCGCCGTCCGGCAGACCCACCGTGGCAAACTGGGGCAGCCCGGCGGCGATGTCCACTTCCACGTCCACCAGGATCGCCTCGATCCCCACCACCGTTGCGCTCAGCACCTTTGCCAGCATCGTGTCACCTCAATGTTATGCAACTAATGGTGGTCCGTCGTGTTTTCGCGTTGAGTCCAAGGCAGCGCGAAGGCGCGACCGGTCTACGAAAGCATGATGAAGCCCATCTGCCGTCCGGTCTCGCCCCCATCCCTGCGATAGGAGAAGTAGAGCTCCTTGTGACAGCAGACGCAGGCGCCGGCGGTCTGGATGGCAGCGATCGGCAGTCCGGCCTCTTCCAGCTGCAGTCGGTTGGCCAGGGCCATATCCAGCCGCCAGTGGCCGGGGCTGGTGGCCTCAGCAACCGGCTCCCAGGGGGTGCCGTTTTTGTCAAAGCTGTCCTTAACCGGCTGGTCCACCTCATAGCAACAGGGGGCGATGCAGGGTCCGATGGCGGCCTGCATCTGCTGCGGGTTGCAGCCGAACAGTTGCTGCATGCCGCTGATGGTCTGTGCCGTGATGCGGTTCGCGGTCCCCTGCCAGCCGGCATGCACCGCCGCCACTACCCGCTTGACCGGATCGCAGAGCAGGATCGGCACGCAGTCGGCCACGGTGACGCCGATCATTACCCCCGGCTGGTTGGTGATGATGGCATCGCACTCCAGGGAGAGGTAGTGCGAGTAGTCGTCATTGGGTTCGTCGATCACCAGGATGTCGCTGCCGTGGGTCTGGCGTACGGTGACCAGTTTCTCCAGGGTCAGGCCGAAGGCCCGCAGCAGGATGCTGCGGTTGCCCTCCACGTTGTGGGGGGCGTCATCGGTGTTGGTGCCCAGGTTCAGCGAGTTGTAGGGTGGGCGCGAAACCCCTTCATGGCGGGTGGTAAAACCCTGTATCGTGCCGCTGGCGGCGCCGAAGCCGGGGGCCAGGTAGTGAACGCGCCCGGTGCGGGTCATCTCCATGGTATTTTCCTTTTGCCTTTCAAGACTTCTTACGGTTTAATGACGGGCGGCGCTGCCACCAGACGTAGCTGGCCACCAAGGCGCAGCAGGCGGCAATCACCCAAAACAGCGCCTTGTGGGACCACTCCATCACCAGCTCCTGATGCTCCCCCAGGGCGTAGCCGATCCAGGTCAGGATAGCGCACCAGATGGCGGCCCCCAAGAGGGTGTAGCTGGTAAAACGCAGGTGGTTCATACCGGCCACGCCGGCCGGGATCGAGATCAGGTGACGCACCACCGGCAAGAGCCGCCCGATAAAGGTCGATATCTCGCCGTGGCGCAGGAAGAATGACTCCACCCGCTCGAACTTGTCCGGCGGGATCAGCACATAGCGACCGTACTTGAGGATCAGCGGCCGTCCCAGGTAGTGTGAAGCGAAGTAATTGGCGTAGGCACCAGCCAGGCTGCCCACGGTGCCGGCCAGGATCGCCAGCCAGGGGTTCATCCGGCCCTGAAAGGCCAGGTAGCCGGCTGGCGGCATGACCAACTCACTGGGTACCGGGATGATCGAGCTTTCCATTGCCATCAGCAGCAGGATGCCGGGGTAGCCCAAGGCACCGATGGTTTCCACCAGCCAGTTGATTAGTGTGTGCAGCATGGGATCTCGTTTCGATTGTGTGTGACGTTTCTTATACCCTAAAACCAGAGCCGGTACAACTGCCGCAGGGTGGTTTCCGCTGCCAAGGAGTGAGCCCCATGCCGATCCGACTGTTTGCCCTGCTGGTGATGCTGCCGCTTTTGTTCTGTGGCTGTTCAGCCTATAGCAAGTATGGCCGTGGTGAGGACTGCGAACGGACCATCAAGGATTACAGCAAGGCGGTGCGCTGGCTGGAGCTTGAAAAAGCCGCGCTGACCATGGTGGACAAAGAGCAGCGTGAGGCCTATGTCCAGGCTGCCGACCAGGTCCGCCGCCGGGGGGTGACCATGGTTGACTTCCGGATACTGGGTCAGCACTGTCGTCCCGAGCAGGGCACCGCAGATGCCATTATGGAGTTCGATTATTTCGTGATGCCCGACAACCGGCTGAAGACGGCTAGCGACCGCCAGAAGTGGGTCTATCGTGAAGAGCCGACCGATGACCAGGTGCCCGGATGGAAACTGATCAGTCCGCCGCCGTCGTTCCAGTAGCAACTGCCACGACATTGGGTGGCCAGGTGGCCGCCTTTTTGGACTACCTGGCCACCCAGCGCAATGCCTCGTCCAATACCGTTGCCGCCTACCGCAACGATCTGAGCCAGTTTACTGCCTTTGTTCGCGACCAGCGCGGCACGGCCGCCGATGCAGCAGCAGTGGACCATCTGCTGTTGCGGCTCTACCTGGCCCAGCTCTCGGTAAGCCCGCCGCCGCAGTCCCACTCCTATCGCAAAAGCAGTATCGGTCGCAAGCTGGCCGCTATCCGCGCCCTGTTCGCCTGGCTGGTGCGGGGCGGTCAGCTACCGCTCAACCCGGCTGAACTGATTACCACCCCCAAGCGCGAGCAGCGGCTGCCGTTCCACCTCAACATCGATCAGACCGTTGCCCTGCTGGAGGGGGGGGCGTTACGGCCGCGCGACGAGCTGACCGAGGCCCGTGACCGGGCGGTGCTGGAGCTGCTGTACTCAAGCGGTCTGCGGGTCTCCGAACTGAGCGGTCTTGCGGTGGGCGACCTGGACCTGGCCAGCGGCATGGTGCGGGTGCTGGGCAAAGGGGGCAAGGAGCGGATCGTGCCGGTGGGCGGCAAGGCGGTCGAGGCGGTGACGCGCTATCTGCAGCTGCGTGGCCTGCCTGACGAGATCGAGCCGCTCTTTCTGAACAGTCGTGGCCAGCGGATTAACCGGCGCAACGTTGCCCGGATCGTAGCGCAGCAGGCCGGCGGTATCGACAGCTTTCGCGCCGTGAGCCCCCACACCCTGCGACACAGTTTTGCCACTCACCTGCTGGAGCAGGGCGCCGATCTGCGCTCGATCCAGGAACTGCTTGGCCATGCCTCCCTTTCGACCACCCAGAAGTATACCCACCTGAGTCTTGACCGCCTGATGGCGGTTTATGACCAGGCCCATCCCCGGGCTCACCAAACAAAACAGGGCGGAGACTGACGTCCCGCCCTGCAGATGGCTGGTCTGTGTGTGGTTCAGGTCAGGCCTGGGTGATCATCACCATTTCCCCTTCGTTGACCTTGAGCTTCTTCTCAATGCCCGGTCCCACCACCAGGGCCCCTTCGTACTGCAGCTCCACGTCGTTAATCACCATCAGCGGGAAGCTGCCACCACCGCCACCGGGGGTGGTGACCTTGACCTTCTTGGCCGGTTTTCCGAAAAAGTCGCTGATCTGTTTGGCTGTGGACTGGCTGACGGCGATCATACCCAGCTGGTCGAAGCTGCTGCTGGCATCGCTCTTGGGCAGGTGCGCCACCCGCAGCTGCATTCCTTCATCCGAAGAAACCGGCGAACCCAGCGCCGGTGAGGCAGCAGGCTGCTTCGCCAGGGCTTGCTCCAGCTTTTTCATGGCCAGGTTCAGGGTGATGTTGACCATCGACATGTTGACATTCTTGGCGCAGGGTACGCACAGGAAGGCTCCCGGCAGGGCCCGCACGATAATGCGGCCTTCGGTGTAGCGCAGGTCGAGGCCATGGACGCTCTGGGAGATCTGCAGGCCGTGAATACAGTCGAGGATGGTGGTGGCGGCCGTACCCAGCTGGGTCACGTCCAGCAGTGGTGGGCAGGCATGGGCCAGTACCTTGCCCTGATCGTTGAACAGGCTGGAGCCGATCACGCCATCGATGGCCGATATCTGGTGGAGGATTTCCTGCATGCGCGGTCTCCTACTTGCCCGGTGCCAGGGCGGCCTTGATCTCGGCCTCGACCCCGTCCAGTTTGCTGTTTGGTTTGATGGCGATGCACAGGTAATGCTGGCGTGAATCGTAGAGCAGTAGATCGAAGTTATCGGTCTGGGTCACGGCGGCGCGCAACTCGCCCAAGCCCATCAGCTCGCCCAGTTTGATGCTGGATTGCGCCATGAACAGACCCTTGGCCGACAGCGATTCAGCCTCCTGGCTGTCGTCCTGCACCGGGTGGCCTTGTTTGTCCAGCAGTGTGGCATAGGTGACGGCGTTGACACTCATCACGCGGGCCGCTGCTGCGCTCATGGTGCGTTGTTGCGAGGTAGCGGGGTCCGGCTCTCGGGGCTGCTGGCGGCGTTCGCTCTGTTCGATCACATCCTTGAACGATTCGGCCTCTTCATGGGCCTCCTCGTCCATCCGGCGGTGGGCCTCCAGCAGCAGGAAGTTGAGGCTGCAGTGGATGGTGCAGACGTTGGTGGTCATCTCGGGGGCCAGGGAGAAATTGCCGCCGGGCCATTTCAGGATGGCATAGATCGCCTCTTCGCCGCTGTGCTTACCCTGCTCGGCGTGGATGATCTCGCCATCCACAAAATAGATGGCGCCACGCTGGTCTTTGTACTCCACCGTGATGCAACCGCAGTATTTGTTGTGTCCCTTGAGCTGGATAACGTCGGCGAGTGAGAGGCCGGAAATCTCGCCCTGAAAGCCGCTAACCTTGTCTGCCATGTAGGAGTCTCCCCTGCTGATCTGCTCCGATAGGAGGGCTGGTGCCACGAAATCGGTATCTTAAGCACTTTTGGCGGCGAGCGCAAGGGGGAAAGTGTGATCAGAACCCTGTGCCTCAACGCACAAGGCCCTGCCGGTATGCCGGCAGGGCCTTGTGTAGTGTCTGTTCAGAGCGACACGCTATTCGCAGAGATCGATCTTCACATCCCAGTTTTTCAGCTTCATGGTGCCGTTCTTCTCAAGGTTGAGGTGCATCTTGAAGGCGCGATCCCACAGTTGCGGCTCGTGACCAACCTTGCGCTTGAGACAGTCTGCCTCGGCAATGTTCAGGTACTCGGTCAGCTGGGCCTTGTAGTCCGGGTGGGCGCACTTCTCGATGATGCGGCGGGCACGATCCTTAGGTGCCAGACCGCGCAGGTCGGCCAGGCCCTGCTCGGTGATCACGCAGTCAAGGTCGTGCTCGGTGTGGTCGATGTGCGAGCAGTGCGGCACCACGCAGGAGATGCCGGTCGGGTCGGTCTTGGAGGGACGGCTCGACGGGGTGTGCATCATCTTCAGGTAGCCGTTGCGCAGGAAGTCGCCGGAACCGCCCAGGCCGTTGATCATCCGGGTACCGCCCACCAGGGTGGAGTTGGCGTGTGCGTAGATGTCGATCTCAACCGGGGTGTTCATGGCGATACAACCCAGACGACGGATCGGCTCAGGTGCGTTGGAGATGGACAACGGACGCAGGGTGATCTTGTCGAAATACTTGTCCATGTTGGCAAAGAAGCGGGGGAAGCCCGGATCAGCGGACAGGGACAGTGAGCAAGAAGATGCGCAATCCAGTTTGCCGGAGTCAAACAGGTCCAGCATGGTGTCCTGCAGCACTTCGGTGTAGACGGTCAGGTTCTTGAAAGGACCCTTTGCCAGGCCGCCGATAACGGCGTTGGCGATGGAGCCTACGCCGGACTGAATCGGCAGCAGGTTTGCGGGCAGACGGCCGGCCTTCACTTCGTGGGTGAAGAAGTCGATGATGTGGTTGGCGATCGCCTCGGAGGTGTCGTCCTGCTCGGCAAAGGCACGGCCCTGGTCACGCAGCTTGGACTCAACCACGGCGATGACCTTGTTCGGATCGCAGGGGATCGAGATGGAACCGATGCGGGAGTCAGCCCTGGTGATGTTGAATACCTGGCGGTTCGGCGGGGTCAGGGGGGTCAGCAGGTCGTGGATGCCCTTGAAGGAAGGCTGTCCGGTGTTGACCTCAATGATGATCCGGTCGCAGATCATCAGGATCTCGGGAATCACGCCACAGGAAGAGGTGGGAACCAGGCTGCCGTCTTCCAGGATTTCTGACACTTCAATGATGGCCAGGTCCAGCTTGCCGGTGGGGGTGTCTTTGGTGTAGAAGCCGTAGCCCAGATCCTGAGCGAACAGCGAGAGGTGCTTGTCGCCCATCCGGATGCGACCGGCGTTGATGCCGGCAGCGATGTCCTTGCCGGTCTGGTAGGGCCAGCGGCGATCGATCATATCCAGTTGTGCCCAGCGGTTTTCGGTCTCTGCACCAACCGAGGCGCCGATGAACAGGTTGAACTTCAGTTTTCCCTGCAGGTTGTTTTTCTCCACATGCTCAGCCAGCGCAATCGGCACCACTTTAGGATAACCGGCCGGGGTAAAGCCGGACCAGCCCAGGTTCATGCCGTCTTTGAAAAAATCAATGGTCTGCTCGGGGGTCATTACCTTGTTCAGCAAGGGCTTGCACTGAACGCGGTCTTGCAGGGTTCCGTACTCGGACATCGTGTTACCTCCTGTTTGTTTTTTGCGTTTACAGCAAAACGTGCTGTCGGCAGTAAAGGGGTGTTAAAAAAGCTGAAATCAGCAAATAATCTAAGTATATCGGGCTGTTATTGAGTGGAATAACGACTTTGCGTCAGTAAAACCGGATTCTACTTATCTGGTCGGTTGTGTCAAGTTAAATTATATGGTTTTCAGCATTTTTAAGGAATAAAGGGGGTTGGCGGATAGTTAACTCGCAGCAGGCAGAGTCCCTGCGGCGGTGCGGTAACGCCGCCCAGGCAGCGATTGGGTGTTTGCAGCAGTTCGGCAACCAGGCCTGGGCTGAAGCGTCCCCGGCCGATATCCACCAAGGTGCCGGCCATGATTCTGACCATATGCTTGAGGAAGCCGCCGCCTGTCACGTCAATCGTGATCAGCGGGCCGTGCTGGTTGATCTCGATGGCGTCGATACGGCGCTGGCTGGTGACGGCGGTGCAGTTCTGGCCACGGAAGGCGCTAAAGTCGTGGCTGCCGATAAAGTGGTTAGCGGCGGAACGCATGGCATCGAGATCCAGCAGGTCGCGTACGTGCCAGCTGGTGCGGCGGTTGAGCGGCGAGCGTTGGCGGGCGTTGTAGATGGTGNNCGCCGATCACCCGGAAGTCGTTGGGTACCTCTTCGGCGGACTGGATGGCGATATCGCCCGGCAGAAAGCCATTGACCCCTGCCACAAAGGCCCGCAGCGGGATGCTGGATTCAGTCCGGAAGGTGGCGGGCATGGCCAGGGCATGCACCCCGGCATCGGTGCGGCCGGCGGCCTGCACCCGCACCCGCTGTCCCAGAATCTTTGCCAGCGCCAGCTCGACGGTCTCCTGAATTGAAGGACCGTTGGCCTGCTCCTGCCAGCCGCAGTAGTTGGTGCCGTCGTATTGTATGATGAGCTTAACTGTCCTCATACGCATCTTTTTGCCATAGTGGACGCAGAGTTCACAGAGAAAAATGCACAACGGTAAAGCCCCCGGCCAAGGAAAGCCGGGGGCTTGTTACGACACACAGGACATTTTGAAACGAGGATTTTTTCGTTCTGGGTNNGGGCCAGGGCGGAAAAAGACCGTTTTTATTTCTCCAACAGGATGCGCAGCATCCGCCGCAACGGCTCCGCCGCCCCCCACAGCAGCTGATCGCCGCAGGTGAAGGCCTGCAGGTACTGGGGGCCCATCTTCATCTTGCGCAGCCTGCCGATCGGCACGGTCAGGGTGCCGGAAACGGCCGCCGGGGTCAGGCCGGCCAGGGTCTCGGCCTTGGTGTTGGGGATCAGCTTGACCCACTGGTTGTCATTGGCAATCAGCTGCTCAATCTCGGCCAGCGGCAGGTCCTTGTTCAGCTTGATGGTGATGGCCTGGCTGTGGCAGCGCATGGCGCCAACCCGTACGCAGATGCCGTCCACCGGAATCGGGCTGGAAGTGCCCAGAATCTTGTTGGTCTCCTGGAAGCCTTTCAGCTCTTCGCGGCTCTGGCCGTCTTCCACCTCACGGTCGATCCAGGGCAGCACGTTGCCGGCCAGCGGAAAGCCGAACTCTTTGGTGGGCATGGAGCCGTCCCGCAGGGTCTGGGTCACCTTTTTATCAATCTCGAGGATTGCTGAGCCGGGGTTCTTCAGTTCTTCGGCCACGGCACCCTGCAGGGTGCCCATCTGGGACAGCAGCTCTCGCATGTTGGGGGCACCGGCGCCGGAAGCAGCCTGATAGGTCATGGAGGAGATCCATTCCACCAAATTGGCGCGGAACAGGCCCCCTAAGGCCATCAGCATCAGACTGACCGTGCAGTTGCCGCCGATAAAATCCTTCTGGCCGTTTGCGAGCGCCTTGTCGATCACGTTGCGGTTGACCGGATCGAGGATGATTACGGCGTTGTCTTCCATCCGCAGGGTGGAGGCGGCGTCGATCCAGTAGCCGGTCCAGCCCTGCTTGCGCAGCTCGGGATGCACCGCCTTGGTGTAGTCCCCCCCCTGGCAGGTGATGATCACGTCCAGTTTTTTCAGCTCAGCGATGTCGTCGGCGTTCTTCAGGGTGCCGGCGTTCATCGGGGCAGGCTGTCCCGCCTGGGAGGTGGAGAAAAAGACCGGCTCAAAACCGAGGGCAAAGTCGTTCTCTTCCTGCATCCGTTGCATCAGCACCGAGCCGACCATGCCGCGCCAACCGACGATACCTACTTTCATGGTGATCACTCCTTTGTGAGGGTTCTTGTAATTAGCCAAGTGCCGCGATGATCGCGTCACCCATCTCCTTGGTATTGACCAGCTTCTCACCCGGCTTGTTCTGGAAGATGTCGCGGGTGCGGTAACCCTGGTCCAGTACCTTGGCTACGGCCTGGTCGATGGCATCGGCCGCGTCCACCATGCCGCAGGAAAACTTGAGCATCATGCCGGCCGACAGGATCTGGGCGATCGGGTTGGCGATCCCCTGGCCGGCGATGTCCGGGGCCGAGCCGCCGGAGGGTTCGTACATGCCGAAGGTGCCTTCGGCCAGGGAGGCCGAGGGGAGCATCCCCAGGGATCCGGTCAGCATGGCCGCCTCGTCGGAGAGGATGTCGCCGAACATGTTCTCGCACAGGATCACGTCAAACTGCTTGGGCCACTTGACCAGCTGCATGGCGGCGTTGTCCACATACATGTGGGACAGTTCCACATCGGGGTACTGCTTGGCGATATCGATCACGATCTCGCGCCAGAGCACCGAGGAGGAAAGCACGTTGGCCTTGTCGATGGAGCAGACCTTCTTGCCCCGCTTCTGAGCGGCCTGGAAGGCCACATGGGTGATCCGCTCGATCTCGGGCACGCTGTACTTCATGGTGTCGATGCCGATCCGGTTGCGGCCTTCGCCCTCAATCCCTTTGGGCTGGGAGAAGTAGATGCCGCCGGTCAGCTCCCGTACCACCAGCACGTTGAAGCCGCCGGCAATCACCTCTTCCTTCAGCGATGAGGCGCCGGTCAGCGACGGGAAGATGATGGCCGGCCGCAGGTTGGCGTAGAGACCGAAGATCTTGCGCAGTGGCAACAGCGCCCCCCGCTCCGGCTGCTCGTCCGGCGGCAGGGTCTCCCACTTGGGGCCGCCCACCGAGCCGAACAGGATCGCGTCCGACCCCTTGCAGATGTCGACCGTGGTCTGGGGCAGCGCCTTGCCCTCGTTGTCGATACCGGCGCCGCCAACATTGGCAAAGGTGCCCTCAAAGGTAACGTCGTACTTTTTGCCGATCACGTCCAGCACCCTGGTGGCCTCAGCCATCACCTCAGGTCCGATACCGTCACCCGGCAGGACCGCAATCTTGTATGTCTTCGCCATGTTCAACCCCTCCATCAAAAAAGTGCGCTAGCTTACTGTATACACAACAGCTTTGTCAATCTTCACGCAAAAGGGGCCACCTCTCTCAAGATTGCCCCTTGCTTTTGCCGGTATGGTAGCTGTCCGGTTTCAGTTTAAGGATGATAGCGAGACGGTGAGGAATGCGGCGACGCAGGCGTACACGGTAGTACGTCGAGGAGCCGCAGACAAGCCGACGAAGCTAGCGCCTTAAAATGGAAGCGGAACTAGAGACCGGCCTTTTGTTTCAGCTCTGCTGCCTTGTCGGTCCGCTCCCAAGTGAACTCGGGCAGTTCGCGTCCAAAGTGGCCGTAGGCGGCGGTCTTCTTGTAGATCGGGCGCAGCAGGTCCAGCTGCTCGATGATGGCGCGGGGGCGCATATCGAACACCTCGCGGACCAGTTCGGCCATGCGGTGCTCAGACACCACGCCGGTGCCGAAGGCGTTGACCATGACCGAGACCGGCTCGGCCACGCCGATGGCGTAGGCCACCTGCACCTCGCAGCGCTCGCACAGGCCGGCCGCCACCAGGTTTTTGGCCACGTAGCGGCCCATGTAAGCAGCAGAGCGGTCCACCTTGGAGGGGTCCTTGCCGGAGAAGGCGCCGCCGCCGTGGCGACCCATGCCGCCGTAGGTGTCGACGATGATCTTGCGGCCGGTCAGGCCGCAGTCGCCCATCGGGCCACCCACCACAAAGCGGCCGGTGGGGTTGATGAAGAAGCGGGTCTCGCTGTCCATCAGGTGGGCTGGGATCACCTTCTTGATCACCTCGTCCATCACCCCCTCGCGGATGGTCTCCTGGGTCACGTCCGGGGTGTGCTGGGTGGAGATGACCACCGTGTTGACCCGCACCGGCTTGCCGTTGTCGTATTCCACCGATACCTGCGATTTGGAGTCGGGACGCAGGAAGTTCAACAGCCCTGATTTGCGGACATCAGCCAGGCGCTTGACCAGTTGCTGGGAGAGCTGGATCGGCATCGGCATCAGTTCGGGGGTCTCGTTACAGGCGTAGCCGAACATCAGGCCCTGGTCGCCGGCCCCTTGCTCCTTGAACAGGCCTTCGCCCTCGGTAACGCCCTGGGAGATGTCGGGTGACTGGCGGTCCAGGGAGACCAGCACGGCGCAGGTCTCATAGTCAAAGCCCATCTCTGAACCGCAGTAGCCGATCTCCTTGATGGTGTTACGGACGATCTCGGCATAGTTGATCACGGCACTGGTCGTGATCTCGCCGGCAATCACCGCCATGCCGGTGGTGACCATCGTCTCGCAGGCCACCCGGGCCTTGGGGTCCTGGGCCAGGATCGCATCAAGGATGCTGTCGGATATCTGGTCGGCAACCTTGTCGGGGTGCCCTTCGGATACGGATTCTGAGGTGAAGATGAACTTCTCGGCCATGGTCTGCAGACTCCTCTGTATTGGTCGTTCGCAACGGGATGATAGGGGGTCAAAACAAGGCAAAAAGACTATAAGTAACGGCAGGTTCTGTCAACCAAAAAGCGACCCGCCGGTGCTTGGTCAGCGGCTGGTTATCTGACCTGTCGCCAACTGGTGCGCAACCGGCACAGCTCTCGGCCGTCGTCGGCATGCTCGATCCGGTGCAGCAAGGTCTGGGGATCGTCCGGCAGCGGCGCACAGCAGGAGCGGATCGTATCGCCGTAGAGCGCCTCGGCCCGAAAGCCGATCTCCAGGCGGGTGACCTGGCAGCTGTCGGCGGTCGCGGCCGGCACCGCCTCCAGGGCCCAGCCGGCATAGACCGTATTGTTGACGTGCCGGTTCGGATCGAGATCAGCCCGCAGCACCGGCAGCTTAAGGGCTGAGCTGCACTGTTCCAGCATCGGCAGGGTGCCGAACGGGTCGGCCAGCGCCCGCACCGGGCGCAGTTGGTAAGGCGGCAGGTGGTCGTCGATCTTGACCGGGCGGCGGCTCTTCAGGTCAAGCACCGCCCAGGAGGTGGTGGCCTGGCCGATCTGCTGGCCAGCGGCATTCAACAGCTGATAGTCGCGGATCGAAAAGCGCCCCTCGCGGGTCACCGGCCAGGTCCGTACCGTGACCTCTTCAGCGCCACGGGGGTAGTGTTCCAGCTCCAGGGTCAGCCGCGACAGCACCCAGGTCAGCCCCAGTTTTTTCAGATCCCGTACCGCCACTCCCAGTTGGGTGGCATGCTCAATGCCGGCATCCTGCAGCCAGGTCATCACCACCGGCAGTCGCACCGCCCCCTGCTGATCCACCTCGTGGTAACGTACCCCGAAACGGCATTCCAGTACTGGCCCGCTCATGGCGTATCCCCTCCCTGGCGCCGGACGCGGTAACGCACGTAGAGTTGGCCGCCCAGATCCAGCAGGATCAGCACACTGACGATCGCCATCAGGGCGTTGTCCTGACGGAAGTAGGCCAGACAGTTGAAGAACATGTAGAGGATCACCACGCCGGTCAGCATGCGGCGGATGCTGCGTACCACCGCGGCAGGGTCGCTGTCTTCGTTTTGCGGTGTCAGGCGCAGCAGGTGCGGCGCCAGGTGGTAGCCCAGACTGGCGTCCAGCAGGATCAAGGCGATGTTGAGGCTGAAGGCCGTCAACAGCATGGTTTCAGGTGACAGATTCACGCGTCATCCCCGCGGGTGATGTAGTCAGGCGGCAGGTCACAGCTGGCCGGAATCTGGAACGGCACCGGGTAGCGGATACCGGCCTTGTGGGTGGCGGCCAGCCCAACAGCAGTCCGCTCCAGCCAACTGGCCGGGATGCCGACGCACAACTCGTGGTCCTGGGTCATGGCAAAGCGTCGGTCTCCCAGACAGGGGATCTCCACCGCCGGCTCATTGGTCAGGGCCACCTGGGCTACGGCCCTTGAGCAGACCCCGGCGTCACCGGAACTGCGCATCACAAACTCACCGCCCTGCTGGTACAAGAAGGCCTGCACCAGCCGCATGGCCTGGGCCGAGTTGACGTACAGCACGACCAGATCGGGCGTAAAGCCGTCAACCGGCCGTGCCAGCGGGTAGGTCAACAGTCCCGCGACGCCGGGGGCCAGACGGGGCATCTGCTGCTGCATGGCTTGTGCGGCTGCCTGGTCCTGCTGGTAGATGCCGGTATTGACCGAGCCGTTCAGTACCCGCTCCGGCGGGGCGATGATGCCCGCGCAGGCGGCGCCAAGCACACAGTGGGAGCTGGCCTGGTCGGCCCAGGTTGACCAGCCGTACATCCGGCTGTAGGCGATCTGCTGGCAGACACTTACGCGCTGGCCGCGCAGCCGGACCTTCTTCCCCTCCAGCAGTGCGCTGTCGCGCACCAGGTTGACCCCCACCGGTTGGGTGGCCGGGTTAATGGTCTCACGAACGGTTGTCAGAAACGTTTCCATCGGGTTTCCTCCTTGGTCAGGTCAGAGCATCAGGTCGGAGCGGTGTGCTGTTCCAGTGCAGTCAGCCAGGCCAGGGCCTCTGCCGCACTTGTGCCGCACATCTCTGGGTTGGGCTGTAGGCTGGCGCAGACGGCGGGTCGCTCGGGCTGTCCGAACAGCAGGCAGCGCAGGTGGTGATCAAGCTGCGGGCAGGGCACACCGGCCGGTTTGCCCTGCGGCAGGCCAGGCAGAGGAGAGGAGATGGATGGGGCGATGCAGCAGGCGGCGCAGCTGGTGCGACAGTCCATCGTTAGCCCTTGCCGGTTGGCGGACGTCGGCCCCGGCTGGTGCTTGGTCTGGCCTTTGTGGCGGGTGGGGCCGGTTGTGCTGTTTTAGGCGCTGGTTTGCGCTGCGCTGCGCCCTCGTTGCTGCGGGAGCCACCGGTCTTGGGCGCTGGACCTTTGCGGCGGGCCGGACCTGGTCTGCCGCCGGCCGGTTGCGGCTTCTGGGGCCGGGCGATGCTGACCGTGATCTGCAGTCCCTCCATCAGGGCGCCGTCCAGGCAGTCGATCGCCTCCTGCAGCTCCTCTTCGCTGGACATGCGCACGTAGCCGCAGCCCTTGGATTTGCCGCTGACCGGGTCGGTGATGATATGCACCGAGGTGACCGTGCCGGCCACGCTGAACAGTCGCCGCAGGTCGTCGTTGGTGGCCTCGTAGGGCAGGTGGCCGATATACAGTTCTTTTGCCATGGTTGCTTCCCTTCTGTTGCTGATGTCTGGACTCTGCCATGCATCAGCCTGTTTTGTCACGGCAAAAAGCGGTGCGATCCTGTCACTACCGCATACCTGCAGTTCATGAGTGGCGATACACCTCTCTGCGATGACCTGCCTTCACCACCCAGACCGTCAGTTCGTGGTCCTGGACTGAATAGATGATCCGGTAATTGCCCTGACGGATACGGTAGCGCTCCTGGCCGGTCAGTTTTTCAGAACCGGCTGGTCGTGGTTGCTCAGCAAGGGAGGCGATCCGTTCCATGATCCGTCTAAGGTCATGTTTTGGTATGGCTGCCAGATCTCTCCTGACCGAGTCACGGAAGAAGATACTATAGGCGGCCATTGGCCTTCAGCTCTTGCAGCATGCTTTCGTAGCTGACCAACGGTTCATGCACCCGCTCCGCAAAGGCCGCCAGATCCTCAGCATCCTCTGCGAGCGACTGTCGTACCGCTTCATTCACCAAATCAGAAACCGAGCGCGATGTCTCCAGCGCCTTGTGGCGCAGTGCCTGGTGCATCGACGGATCAAAATAGACCGTGGCCCGTTTCAAGGCAGTATTCATGGCTGATTCCTCCATACACCAGCATAACGTCATGACGTTATAACGTCAAGCGCCGCGTGGTTAGTATGCGGGATCGGGCATAAAAAAACCGCCCTTGTTGCCAAGGGCGGTTGTGTAATTCCCTGTCCGGGCTACATGTTGTAGCCGCTCTCCGAATGCTGGGTCTGATCCAGGCCCATGATCTCGTCTTCCTTCTCCACCCGCAGACCGATGGTCTTATCCAGCAGGTAGGCGATCACTACGGTGACGATGAAGGCATAGGCACCGGCGGCAACGATACCGATGATCTGCACCATTACCTGCTTCGGTTCGCCGGCAATCAGGCCTTTGGCGCCGACGGTGGCCAGCACGCCGGTGGCGATGGCGCCGAAGGTGCCGCCTACCCCGTGTACGCCGAAGGCATCCAGCGAGTCATCGTACTTCAGTTTGGCCTTGATCAGGATGGCAGCGTAGCAGATCAGGCCGGCGCCGACGCCGATGATGATCGCTGCGCCCGGAGTTACCAGGCCGGCGGCCGGGGTGATCCCCACCAGGCCGGCTACCACGCCGGAGCCGAAGCCTAAGGCGCTGGGCTTGCCGGAATGCATCCACTCGGCAATCATCCAGGCCAGGCCGGCGGCGGCCGGGGCCACGGTGGTGGTCGTAAAGGCCAGGGCGGCAGTACCGTTAGCAGATACCGCGCTGCCGGCATTGAAGCCGAACCAGCCGAACCAGAGCAGGCCAACACCCAGCAGGGTCAGCGGCAGGCTGTGGGGGGCCATCCGCTCGGTGGGGAAGCCGTGCCGTTTACCCAGGAACAGCAGCACTGCCAGGGCCGAGATACCGGAGGAGAGGTGCACCACGGTGCCGCCGGCGAAGTCAAGGGCCCCCATCCCCAGCAACCAGCCGCCGGGTCCCCAGACCCAGTGGGCGATCGGATCGTAGACCAGGGTGGTCCAGAGCAGGGCGAATAGGCAGTAGGCGCTGAACTTGATCCGCTCGGCCAGTGCGCCGGAGATCAGGGCGATGGTGATCATGGCGAACATGCCCTGGAACATTACAAAGACATATTCCGGGATGGCGTTGGCCGAGGAGGCCACGAACTGGAACAGGCTGTCCGGGGTGATGCCGTTCAGCATGAACTTGTTCAGTTTGCCCAGCAGGCCGCCGCCGACATCATCGCCAAAGGCCAGCGTGTAGCCGACCACCACCCACTGTACCCCCACGATCCCCATGGCGACAAAGGAGTGCATCATGGTGGACAGTACGTTTTTGGAACGGACCATGCCGCCGTAGAAAAGTGCCAGGCCTGGAATCATCAGCAGGACCAGGGCCGACGAGATCAACATCCAGGCGGTGTCGGCGCCGTTAAAGACCGGGGCCGGGTTTTCCGGGGCAGCCGGAGCAGCCGCCTCTGCTGCAGCCGGAGCGTCGGCTGGTGTGGTTGCTGCCTCAGCAGCAACGGCAGCGACCGGAGCGTCCTTGGGTTCCTCGGCCATGGCCGGTACAGCCACCAGGCCGGTGACCAGGGCAAACAGTGCTGCGGTAAGTGTGTGCTTCAGTTTCATGACGGACCTCCTGTATCGTGGTTCAGTGATAGGTAGTTGTCTGGGTTAGATCGCTTCGCCGCCGGTCTCGCCGGTGCGGATCCTGATCGCCTCTTCAAGGGGCAGTACGAAGATCTTGCCGTCGCCGATCCGGCCGGTCTTGGCGGCATGCTGGATGGTCTCCAGGACCTTGGGCAACAGTTCGTCCGCCACGGCGATCTCCAGCTTGACCTTGGGGATGAAATCCACCACATATTCAGCGCCCCGGTACAGTTCGGTATGGCCCTTCTGGCGCCCGAATCCCTTGACCTCGCTGACGGTGATTCCCTCGATGCCGATCTCGTGCAGGGCATCCTTTACCTCGTCCAGTTTGAACGGCTTGATAATCGCTGCTACCAGTTTCATGGTGGTGGCCTCCCTTTTTTGGGTATGGTGCCTGCTATGCTGCAACGTGTGTTGTGTGGTGTTCAAAAAATCCGGGGGCCTGACGCCCTCGGCACCAAGGAGGACAGCGCGTCTGTGGCAGTGCCTGTCTGGTCTGCTGATGAGCATCGACCGTGCCAGTTTTGAAAAATGTTACATTTCAGTATGTTGAGATCTATGGTGGGGTGCTGTTGCTGGGGCTATGCCTAAAAAAAAGGCAGACTGGGGAGGTGTCCGCCTGTTGCGACAGCACAAGCCACAGCTTTTTGACCATGGCCGTAGATGTGGTAAGCTTGGGCAACGTTTGAGTCGATCATCCACAAGGAGGTAGTGCCATGCCGGTTGTTGCAAAGCTGAATGAGGTTCCCAGTCTGGGGAAAAAACTGGTCACCGTTGAGGGGCAGGAGGTCCTGTTGGTGAACTTCAAGGGCACCATCTACGCGGTTGAGAACGAGTGTCCCCATCAGGGGGCTCCGTTGGCCGGAGCCATCATCAAGGACGGCCATCTGTCCTGTCCGCGGCACGGCTATCGTTTTGATCTGGGCAGCGGCGTCTGCAAGGACTTCCCCGAATTCGTGCTCAAGAGCTGGCCAGTGCGCATTGAGGGGGACGAGATCATTGTCGATCTGGCTTGATCAGACCATCGTTGATGAGCTGATTCTGCTGCTGGTGGCTGCTGCTGCCCTGGTCTGCGGGCTATGGGCGGCCGGCCATGCACTGCTGCACAAGCGTGACCCTCGTTCGGCCCTGGTCTGGGTAACCTTGAGCCTGACCGTGCCGCTGCTGGGAGCATTGGCCTACTGGCTGCTGGGGATCAACCGGATCACCCGTCGTGCCCGGCGCTGGCAACGTCGTCGCCGTCAGCTACACCATGACGACCACCCGGTCCCCCGTGGGCCGTCAACGGTGGCGCTGCCCGCTCCGTTCGTCCACCTGAGGGATCTGGTGGCCCTGGGTGACCGGGTGGCGCGCAACCGTCTGCTGGACGGTAACCGGATCGAACCGTTGGAAAACGGCGAAGGGGCCTACCCGGTTATGTTGGCAGCCATCCACGCCGCCCGCGAGACCATCAATCTCAGCAGTTACATCTTTGATGGCGACGGCGTGGGGCGGGGTTTTGTCGATGCGTTGGCTGCTGCTGCCCGGCGAGGGGTGGCGGTCAGGGTGCTGGTGGATGCGCTGGGCGAACGTTACAGCACGCCGACTGCGCGGCAGGCGCTGGCCGGCAGCGGCGTTGATCTGCGCCTGTACCTGCCGCTCAGTAAAGGGCCGTTCATCAATCTGCGCAACCACCGCAAGTTGCTGATCATCGACGGCAGCACCGCCTTCACCGGTGGCATGAACATCCGCAGCCGCCACTGCATCCAGCAGAGTGATCCGCAGGAGGCGACCCGCGACCTGCATTTCCGGGTACAGGGGCCGGTGGTGGCTGATCTGCAACGGATTTTTCTGGAAGATTGGCAGTTCGTCAGTGGCGAGCTGCCCACTGACCCGCGGCTTTTTCCGCCGCTTGCTCCCTGCGGTAGCGCAGTTGTACGGGCCATTGGCGACGGGCCTGATCGAGCCTTTCGCAAGCTGGAGTGGATCGTGATGGGGGCGCTCTCCGTTGCCCGACAGCGGGTGCGGATCATGACCCCCTACTTCATCCCCGACCGGCCGATGATCGTCGCCCTGACCACCGCCGCCCTGCGGGGAGTGGAGATCACGCTGGTGCTGCCCGGCCACAACAACCTGCCCTTCGTGGCTTGGGCCAGCCGCGCCTCCTACTGGGAGCTGATCAAAAACGGCATCGCCATCTACGAGCAGCCGCCGCCCTTCAATCACACCAAGCTGTTCCAGGTCGATGACTGCTGGACCCTGATCGGTTCAGCCAATCTGGACACCCGTAGCCTGCGGCTCAATTTCGAACTCAACCTGAGCATCTTTGACCTGTCCTTCAGCGCCGCCATAGGTCGCTACTTCGATCAGGCCCTGGCCAGCTCCCGTCAGGTCACCCTGGCCGAGGTGGATGGTCGCCCACTGCCGATCCGCCTGCGGGACGGGGTGGCGCGCCTCTTCTCGCCCTATTTGTAAAAAGACCAAAAGACTCTTTTTATCCTCTTGACATGGCTAGATGGGGCTGGTATGAATTTATCCATACGTTGCACCCAACTTGCACAATCAAGGAGAACATAATCATGAGCCTTTGCACCCTGGTTACCAAGCCTGCCCCTGATTTCACCGCCGAAGCCGTCATGCCCGACAACAGCTTTGCCCCGTTGTCCCTTTCAAGCTACCAGGGCAAATACGTCTACCTGCTGTTCTACCCGCTGGACTTCACCTTTGTCTGCCCGTCGGAGATACTGGCCTTTAACAAGAAGCTGGACGAGTTCAAAAAACGCAACTGCGAGCTGGTTTCAGTCTCGATCGATTCCAAGTTCACCCACCTGGCCTGGAAAAACACCAAGCTTGAGGATGGCGGTATTGGTCAGGTGCAGTTTCCGATGGTGGAAGACCTGACCAAACAGATCTCCCGTGACTACGGCATCCTGTTGGGCGACAAGGTGGCCCTGCGCGGTCTGTTTTTGATCGACCCCAAGGGCGTTGTCCGTCACTGCGTGATCAACGACCTGCCGTTGGGACGCAGCGTTGATGAGGCCTTGCGGATGCTGGATGCGCTACAGTTCACCGACACCCACGGTGAGGTTTGCCCGGCCAACTGGCAGCAGGGTGACGAGGCGATGAAGCCCACCGCCGCAGGGGTGGCCTCCTACCTGGCCAAGCACGGCAACTAAGACGACTGTCGGCTGCTAAGCACAAACGAACGAACGGCGCTGCCATAACAGGCAGCGCCGTTTTTTTCTGCACGGCGTGCGCTTGCGCAGCCGCGCAAGCTGTGGTACACACTCAGATCAGCAGCTAAAGCCGTTCGAAAACCATGCGAATGCAAAGGAGTTGCCATGAAACGACTGTTCTGTGCCCTGGCGCTGGTACTGCTGGTCACCACGCAGGTACACGCCAACAACGAGCAACAACCCGAAAACATCGCCAGCAAGATGGCGGTCAAGTTTGGACGCGGCATCACCAACATCGTCACCTCACCGCTCGAGATCCCCAAGCAGACCGTGCTGATGACCCGTGACCTGGGCTTTCCCGGGGTGCTGGTCGGGCCGGTCGGTGGCGTCCTGATGACCGGCTACCGGGCCATCATCGGTCTGGCAGAGACGGTCTTCTTCATGGTGCCGGCGCCCGGTTATTACGATGAGATGATCGAGCCGGAGTTTGTCTGGCAGGGGTGGGGTGCCAAAGAGTCGCAACCGATGGTCACCGAGCCGGCTCCGCAGCACTGACACAGGCAGCAACGACGTTTCTACAAAAAAAGGCCGCATCCCGAAGGATGCGGCCTTTTTGCGCGCTGTACAGCAAACTTACTTGGCAGCGGGAGCAGCCGGAGCAGCAGCTTCAGCAGGCTTGGCAGCCTCTTTCTTGACCGCCTTCTTCTTGACCACCTTCTTCTTGGCAGGGGCCTTCTCGGCAGCCGGGGCAGCAGCGGCTGCCGGAGCAGCGGCAGGAGCAGCAGCCTTAGGTGCCTCGTGGCCGGCGGCGAAAGCGAAAGAAGCGAAAGCAACAGTGGCGATCAGGGAAGCAATGATCTTTTTCATGGGTACATCCTCCTAAGGAAATTTGTATCAGCCTTAAAAGCAGGGAACGTGCCAAACAGCGTCGCGCTTGCAACATGCAGCTATGGTGAGGTTACTTGCCGCATGGCCATCAGTTGGTTTCTTTGGTGTGGTGCAGATCAGTTCTTCGATACCCGAAATAGGGTAGCTTTTTACGCCCGTTCGCGTTACTCACACAAGATATCGAGAGACCAAGTCGTGCCTTGTCATCCCTTAAATCATCAGCGCCCCTTAAAAGCCCGCTTAATATCATCCCAGCGTTTACGATCATCCTGCTGCAGGTTGCCCAGCGCCTCCAGCATGAACGCAAGCATTATAGAGGCAAACAGTGTTGCTGCGCTGACCAGCACCACAATCAGCGCCCGCTTGGGTTTGGCCTTCTCCAAGGGCGGCGTTGCGGGCTCCAGCAGCTTGATCGCGGTTGTCACCGTGCTGCCAATCTTTCCAAGATCATGCTCGGCGTTAATCTCGGGCGACACAACAAGATTAAGTGAATAAGCTGTGCGACCCAATTCAGCCACAGCCGCATTGGCGATGGCAGCGGCACGCTTGGGGTCAGCATCCTCAGCACTCACCTCAATCGTGCCGCTTTTGGCGCCCTTCACTTCGTACTGCTTTTTAAATGCCTTGAGTGACGGGAAGTGAAACTGGTTGCTTACTATCAGCATCAAACGGTCCGAATTGAGTATGTCCTCCAAGACCGGCTGCTTAACCGGCATTAATGGTAGCTTCTGAACACCAACGGTTGCCTTCTCACCCGTGAAGGCGGCGCCGATCGGCTGAATAGCCTGGCGTTGCAGGGCGATCACCTTGGCAGTAGCCTGATAGCGGTTGGGCAGCAGCACGGCCACCGCAGCACTAGCAAGTGCAGCAAACAGGGTAGTGGTGGCGATCATGCGCCAACGTCGGGCCAGCACCAACAGGAGGTCCAGCAGGTTGATCTCATCGTCAGCGATAGGGGTTAGTTGATGTTCAGTTGTCATGGACCCTTCCATTTTTAAAGTTTGTATCGTGTAAACAACAGGTGTTAACCAGAACCATCTGTGTGTCTCTCGGCAGTTCGCCTAGCTCTAACTTGCCCCTCTGCCCAAGGTCACCACCCACAGGGTCTGGAACAGGATCTTGATATCCAGCCAGATGTTCCAGTTTTCCACGTAACGGATATCCAGCCGGGCCACCTCGTCAAAATCCTGGATCTGATTGCGGCCACTCACCTGCCACAGTCCGGTGATCCCGGGCTTGATGCAGATTCGTTTGCGGTGCCAGTCCTCGTAGTTGGCCACCTCGTCCGGGGTCGGCGGGCGGGTGCCCACCAGGCTCATCTCGCCTTTGAGCACATTCCAGAACTGCGGGAATTCATCGATGCTGGTCTTGCGGATAAACCTGCCGACCCTGGTCACCCGCGGGTCGTCCTTCATCTTGAACATCTGGCCGTTCATCTCGTTGTTGGCCATCAGCTCCTGCTTGCGCTGTTCGGCATCCACAAACATCGAGCGCAGCTTCCAGCAGCGGAACGGCCGCCCCTGTTCGCCGAGACGAATCTGCCCGAAAAAGATCGGGCCGGGTGATTCCAGTTTTATGGCCAGACCTACAAAGGGAAGCATCAGCCCCAGCAGCAGCAGTCCCACCAAAGCACCGGCGACGTCCAGGCAACGCTTGGCCAACAGCTGTGGTGCGCTAAAAGCCTTGGCGTAAAAGGTCAGCATCGGCAGGGTATCATGGAACAATGAAACCTCGGTACGGTGTGCAGGAAAATCCACCAGGTCCAACGCCATCCGTGAGGTGATACCCAACTGGTCCAGGCGAGTCACGTACTGCTCAATCTGATGGATGTCCGAGGCCGGCAGGCAGAATACCACCTCATCCACAGCCTGCTGCCGACAACGTTCAAGCACAGACTCAAGTGGCTCCTTTGACGAGAGCATAGCAGTCAGCTTCAATCCCCATCGTTCATGCTTGCTGATCAGATCCTGTAGTTCACGGGCTTTGCTGCCTTCGCCCACCAGCAGAATATTGCGGATATTCATCCCCCTGCGTCGGATGGCAGACAACAGCCCACGCACCAGCAGCTTGACTGACAAGATTGAAAGGAACGACAGTACAATGAACCAGATGTATAGTAGGCGGCTGAAGGTGTGCGGATCGAGAATAAAGATACAGGCTGCCGAGATGAAGCCGGCGATCAGGTAAGCCTTGATAAGGGCCATCAACAGTGACCAGGTGGTGCGGGTACGCAGCGATTCATAGACTCGGCTGACGTAGAGCGACCCGAGCCAGACCGGCAGCGCCAGCAGCAGAAACCAGAAATAATCGTTCAGTTCGCGGTTAATCAGGTGCGAACGGCGCATATAGAACGCAACCGTAAAGCTTGCCGCGACCAAAACAAGATCAAGGGTGATAGCTATAACAGTAAGTAATCGAGATTGCTGTTTGAGCATCAGTGCCCCGCGTCCAGTTGAGGTAATGTTAAAGGTGTCTTATACACCATGCGCTGTTGTCAGCGCAATCCTGCAAACGGACACTGATACCGCAAAAGATGCGGAAGATGCACGGCTCTCGCCCGTTCGCTTAAGCTCACTCAAGACGCGAAGTACGCAGAGAAGATCTACGTCAAAATCTACTTAAAGGGGTAACCACTACGGCATAATCTGTGCTTTCTGCTGTTCCTGGCTTCCTTCGTGTCTTTGTGTCAGCCGGTTTCACCAATCTTTCCCCTGGTTACCACCTCCACCAAGGCGCGAGCATGGTCTTCCACATACAACCAGTCTCTGACCTGCTGGCCATCGCCGTATACCGGTAACGGCTTGCCATGCAGAGCATTTAGAATCATGTGCGGAATCAACTTTTCAGGAAAGTGGAAGGGACCGTAATTGTTGGAACAGTTGGTTATCAGTGTGGGCAAGCCGTAGGTCCGTTGCCACGCACGAACCAGATGGTCGCTGGCGGCTTTACTGGCCGAATAGGGAGAACTGGGTGCATAAGGAGTGGTTTCTGTGAACAGGTCATCGGTGCCGTGCAGATCACCATACACCTCATCAGTGCTGATGTGGTGAAACCTGAAGGCGTTCTTGCGCTCATCTGTCAATTCGTTCCAATACCCACGCACCGCCTCCAGCAGTGCATACGTACCGACAATGTTGGTCTGGATAAACGCACCAGGTCCATCAATCGAACGGTCAACATGGGATTCAGCAGCCAGATGCATAATGGCATCAGGCCGATACTGTGCAAGCAGTGCCGTTATCCTGTCGCGATCTACAACATCAACCTGCTCAAAGGCATAGTGTGGATGGTTTGCAACCGTGGCCAGCGAATCGAGGTTTCCGGCGTAGGTCAGCTTATCAACATTAACAACGCACAAGCCTTTATCATGTATCAGGTGACGCACCACAGCAGAACCGATAAAACCGGCTCCGCCGGTAACCATTATCTTCATTGCAATTTACCTTTTAGAGCTCGTTTAAAAAGCATTAATCTATATTGTCTCAAACACGTAAAAAATCTTCTTACCGATCCAGCAGCATCAGCAACTCTTCGATCTTGTCATGCATCAGTCGCGCATTCCCTCGCGCCTCCACATTCAATCGCAACAGCGGCTCGGTGTTGGAACTACGCAGATTAAAGCGCCAATCAGCAAACTCCATCGACAGACCATCGGTTCGATCAATGGTCGCTGCAGCCGATGCATACCGTTCTTCAACCGCCGCCAGTAGTGCCGGGGCATCGGCAACCGTGCGGTTGATCTCGCCACTGGCCGGATAGGCCACCATCATCTGCCCCACCAGTTCAGACAGCGATTTGCCGCTTCTGCAGATGATCTCCAACACCAACAGCCAGGGAATCATGCCGCTATCGCAATAAGCAAACTCGCGGAAATAGTGGTGGGCACTCATCTCACCGCCGTACACCGCATCCTCGGCCCGCATCCGCTCCTTGATAAAGGCATGGCCGGTCTTGCTCATCACCGGTATGCCGCCGGCTCGTGTCACCACATCGATCGTATTCCAGGTAAGGCGAGGGTCATGGATAATTCGTGCTCCAGGGTACCGTAGCAGCAGAGCCTGTGCCAGCAAACCAACCAGATAATAACCTTCAATAAAGGCGCCTTGCTCATCAAAGAAAAAGCAGCGGTCGAAGTCACCGTCCCAGGCAATGCCCACGTCAGCGCCGCTCTCCCGTACCACCTGGGCCGTTGCCTCGCGGTTTTCGGGTAACAATGGATTGGGAATACCGTTGGGAAAACTGCCATCTGGCTGGTGGTGAACCTTGATAAAAGTATAGGGCAGATGCGGTTCCAGCAGGTCGATGATCGGCCCGGCACAACCGTTACCGCTATTCACCACCACCTTGAGCGGTTTGAGTACCGTGGTATCGGTGTAGGTCAGCAGATGCTCCAGATAGGCCGGCTTACTGTCCAGCGTCAGCAGGCTACCGACACGATCGCTTGGTGCAAAGGTTCCGGTAGCTGCCAGATCGCGGATAGCATGCAGGCCGCTGTCACCGCTGATTGGCCGTGCACCCTCCCGCACCAGTTTCATGCCGTTGTAATCCATCGGGTTATGGCTGGCTGTCACCATAATACCGCCATCCATGGCATGGCAGAAGGTGGCGTGGTAGATTTCCTCTGTGCCGCATAGGCCGATATTGTACACATCAGCCCCGCCATCCATCAGTCCATGGGTCAAAGCAGTGCAAAGTGGCTGACTGGAAATTCTGATGTCCCGTCCGACAACAACTTTTTTTGGGTTTAGCAACTGGGCGTAGGCCCGGCCAATCCGGTAGGCAAGCTCGTCATTCAGTTCATCAGGTATCCGGCCACGGATGTCGTAGGCTTTAAAGGCGGTCATTGGTCCTTTGTGATTAGTCATTGGTAAGACCTCAAGTAATAGTCACTGGTCAGAAGAGTCACCATTGGTCATTGATAAAACGTCACCCATTGACCAGGGAAATCGTCATTTATCAGTGGTCGCTAGCTCTGCTGACCCTATTGATTTGAGATAGGCGTTCAGCTTCGGGGCAAGCTCGTCAAGCACTGGCTTCAGTTGACAAGCTTGATCTTCTGCTATCAATTTCCGGGTGTAAGCCCGTCGCAGCCAATGACGGACCTCATACAAAGAACCACGTGCAATCCTGACAAACCTTCGGTTGTCTTGATACGAGCCCCTACCGCTTCCTTCCGCTATGTTTGCTCCAATACTGTCAGCGGCACGTATCAATTGTTTACCCACGGTCTCCTTGGCTATGTGATCCCAACCGGCAACAATATGCCAAACGTCATCAGCCAAGCGTTCCGCCAGCTGATATACAGACAGCTTTTCAAAACTTAAGGAGGCCATTGATTACCTCGATAGGGTCACTGGTCAACGAATGACAACTGACTATTAACAAATGACCATTTTCTACCGCCCGTACACATCCTCAAAACGCACAATGTCATCCTCCCCCAGATAGCTGCCGGACTGCACCTCAATCAGTTCCAGCGGAATCACGCCGGGATTTTCAAGGCGGTGGGTCACCCCCAGCGGGATATACACAGACTGGTTTTCAGACAGCATGATCGCCTCGTCACCGCGGGTCACCTTGGCGGTACCCTTGACAACAATCCAATGCTCAGCCCGGTGATGATGCATCTGCAGCGAAAGCGACGCACCGGGATTCACCGTTATCCGTTTAACCTGGAAACGCTCATCACTATCCACCGATTCATACGCACCCCACGGACGGCAGACCCTGCGGTGCATCACTGATTCCTTACGGCCCTGTGCATTCAGCTGGTTGACGATCGCCTTCACCTCCTGCACACGGTCTTTATGGGCCACCAGCACGGCATCGCTCGTTTCGATGATGATATGGTCGGTCACGCCCACCGACGCCACTAGGCGCGATTCTGCCTGGATAAGACAATTGTTGGACTCTTGCAGCAGCACATCACCCTTCACCACATTACCAGACTCATCGCGGGCGCCGATCTCCCACAGCGCCGACCACGCCCCAACATCGTTCCAGCCGGCATCAAGCGGTATCACCACCGCATCGGCAGTCTTCTCCATCACGGCATAGTCAATCGAATCACTGGGGCAGCTCGCAAAAAGATCCTTAGGCAGGCGAGTAAAATCGCTGTCACGGCTGGCCTTGTCAAAGGCAGCACGGCACACGGTCAGTATCTCCGGCGCATAGTTTTTGATCTCTTCCAGGCAACGCTGGGCCGTAAACATAAACATACCACTGTTCCAGTAGTAATCGCCCGATTGCAGATACTGCTCTGCTGTGGCATGGTCGGGTTTTTCAACGAATTCGGCTACCGCATACGCGGTAACGTCATTAGTCTTTAGTCCTTGGTCATTGGTCGTATTCAAATGACCAGTAACCGCTGACAAATGACTGTTTTTCTCCGCACGTATATACCCATACCCGGTCTCTGGTGCCGTCGGCACAATGCCAAAGGTGGCCAGTTTGCCTGCAGCGGCCAACTCGGCGCCCGTGACCACAGCAGCCTTAAAGGCAGCAGCATCATTAATTACATGGTCAGCCGGCAACACCAGCAGTACCGGGTCTGCATGCTGCGTTAATGCTTCAAGCGCTGCAATGGCTATGGCCGGGGCGGTATTTCTGCCGCACGGTTCCAACACAATCGATGAAGCAGGCAGACCAATCTGACGCAACTGCTCCGCCACCATAAAACGGTGCTCTTCATTGCAGACCACCAACGGGGGGGCAATCCCGTCAATGCCCACCGTCCGCAGGGCGGTATCTTGTAGCATGGTGGTGTTATTCACCAAGGGCAACAGTTGTTTGGGGTACAGTTCGCGGGAAAGAGGCCAGAGGCGGCTGCCAGAGCCGCCGGAAAGGATAACGGGGATGATCATCATACTTAAGACTCCTTGATGCACAATAGGTCATGCTCCATCATGATAGCAACTATGTCTTCTAGAGGCGTCGAGGGATGCCAACCTAATGCATTTACTATTCGCCGGTTGTCCCCGCACAAAGCAATCGGTTCGACAGCACGATAAAAAGCCTGATCAACTATCACATGGTCGCGATAGTCAAGCCCTACATAGCTGAAAGCAAGTGATACAAAATCGCGCACTGAGCGAGTGCCACCACTGGATATGATATAGTCATGTGGCTGATCAGCCTGGAGCATAAGATGCATCGCGTTAACGTACTCCGGTGCATACCCCCAATCTCGCACTGCATCAAGGTTGCCGAGACGTAACTCATGTGCTAAGCCCGCCTTTATCCGGGCGGCCGTCATGGTGATTTTACGGGTAACAAACGCATGCCCGCGTCGTGGCGATTCGTGGTTGTAGAGAATGCCGGTGCAGGCATAATAGCCATACTGTTGGCGATAGTACTGCACCAGGTTGTGTCCGGCCACCTTGGAAATACCATATATCGACCGGGGCTTAAGCGGGGTATATTCATCCTGTGGAGCATGGTCGACGTTGCCAAACATCTCGCTGGTACTGGCAAAAAAGAAATGACTCCGCGGAGCAAGATCCTTCAGGGTAGCCAGCAGGTTATGGGTGCCGACAATGTTATTTTCAAGGGTCAGCGATTCATCGTTAAAACGGTAGCTGACAAAGCTGGAGGCGGCTAGGTGATAGCACTCGTCTGGCTGTATGTTGCCGATCACGCTGGTAAGCCAGCCATGGGAAAGCAGCGAGCCGCGATGCACGATGATGCGATCTTCAATAAGGGCAAGGTTTGGCAAGGGAATATCATGCAGCTCAATGCCGTGAACTTCGTATCCTTTTTCCAGCAGCAGCTCGGCAAGGTAACTGCCGTCCTGTCCGCCGATGCCGGTTATTAAAGCAGTTTTCAAAATGAAAATCCTGTCTTGTTTCTACGTAAGTCTGCCTCCACCATCATCGCACACATCTCTTCCAAACTTGTTTTCGGCTCCCAACCAAGCTCCTGCTTAGCCTTAGCCGGATTACCAATCAGCAGGTCAACCTCGGCTGGCCGGTAAAATTTAGGGTTCACACGTACTAGCGTTTTACCGGTCTTGGTGCAGACACCCTGTTCATTCTCAGCGTTGCCTTGCCATTTCAGTTGTACGTCAACCGCTTTAAAGGCCATATCAACAAAATCTCGTACCGTTTCGGTACGGTTGGTGGCCAGCACGTAGGTATCCGGCTTATCGGCTTGTAGTATCAGGTACATCCCTTCCACATAATCCTTGGCATAGCCCCAGTCGCGCTTGGCATCCAGATTGCCCAATTCCAGCACGTCCAGCTTGCCCAGCTGCATCTTGGCCACACTGTCGGTAATCTTGCGAGTTACAAATTCGCGGCCACGTAGCGGCGATTCGTGATTAAACAGGATGCCGCAACTACCGAAAATGTCGTATGACTCCCGATAGTTTATGGTCATCCAGTGCGCGTACTGTTTTGCAACACCATAGGGGCTGCGAGGGTAGAAGGGGGTTTTCTCCGTCTGGGGAATCTCCTGCACCATACCAAACATCTCTGAGGTTGATGCCTGGTAAAAACGAATTTTGTTGTTCACAATCCTGATGGACTCTAAAAGGTGCAGGGCGCCAAGACCAGTAATCTGTCCGGTTACAATCGGCTGTTCGAAGGAGACGCCAACAAAACTTTGCGCCGCCAGGTTGTATATCTCATCGGGCTGAATACGTTCTATGAGCCTGATGCTTGTAGCTTGATCGGTAAGGTCATACTCTTCAAGAAAAAAGTTGGGGTGGTTATGGATACCCAGTTCTTCTATACGCCAAAAATTGACTGAGCTGGTGCGACGATAAGTGCCGTACACTTCATAATCATCTTTTAGTAGCAGTTCTGCCAGATAGGCACCATCCTGGCCTGTTATGCCGGTGATTAGGGCTTTTTTCATTAAGTAAATCCTCCTTTAGGGTCATCATTCAACCAGCTTATAAGCCCCTTTTCCAGGTCGGTGCGATAGGGATATTCGCGTTTTACCAACTCAGCAGGCACGATGTTGGTTGACTTGACAAGTTTATACATCCGAGCCGGATGGATGCCGTTTTTAAGTCCCAGCGCATTAAGCAGCTGAAACGGACGGGCAGCGTTTACCATGAGTGAAAGCGGGATTGTGCCCAACGGCCTGCGATACCCGGCGACCTTCGAGAAGGTCTCGCAGATCTCCTTGATGGTGTACTGGCGGGAATAGCAAAAATTGTACAGCAGTGATGCCTCCGGTTGGTCGTTCATGAAGAACAGGCTGGCCACTAGGTCCTCAACGTAACCGCAGCCCTTGATGGTGTCGCTTCGACCAGGATAAGCAAACAGCCCTTTCTTGAGGGCTTTGGCAAGTTTGGTAAAGTTCCCGTTCTCACCCCTGCCAAAGATCACTGCTGGACGGACAACTACAAGCTTGCGGTTAGCGCCATCCTGCTGCCAAGCACATTGGATTTCTTCAGCTTCGAACTTAGATTTCCCGTAAGCAGAATTAGGCGTCAACAGGGACTGCTCACTCTTTGGTTCCTCCGTCGGTCCATACACGGCAATTGAGCTGGTAAACCAGAGCGTATTTGAGCCAGTCTCCTCACAAAAACGGGTAATGTTGGTCGCGCCTTTGACGTTCGTATCAAAGTATTCATGATCCGGGTGTCCCGGTGTGCGATGAACGGCAGCCAGGTTAACGACAACCGCAGGTGCTGATATAATATCAGCCGGGATCGACTGGCGCACGTCACAATGAACGAAGTTGGTACTGGTGAACATATCACCTCGTTGCGGTTCTACAATATCGGCAATGGTAATATCCGTTATGCCGCGCTGCTTCAACTCACGGACAAGATGGCTGCCGATGAAACCGGAGCCACCGAAGATGATAAACTTATTCATTTTTCCAATATCCTTTATTCATACTCAATTTTCGTTTTATCCACAGTGGCATATCTTGCTCTCGCTGACCTAGCTTATAACCAAACAGCTTAAGCCCTGTGCGCACTATCGCAGACGGTATTAGCCAAGGTGCATGTTGTGTCAGATACTTAATTTCCGACAGAACAAATTTTTTACCTTCACCTTCCGGCTTACCAAGCGACGCAATAAACCACTTTTCACGTGAATGGAACACCCCAATATCGAAGTATCGTCTAAACTCCTCTATCATGCTATAGTTATGGGAATGATAGCAGGAAGCATCGGCGGAATATGCGACCTTCCAGCCCGCTTTAAGCATCTTGGCTGCAACAAAAGTATCTTCTCCAAATATGACATCCGAAGGGAATCCACCAACATCCATGAGAGCAGTACGGCGATATGCCGCAAAAGAATTTGATATAAACGCTGCTTTAATGCCGAGTCGTGAGATGTCATCAAGTGATTTGATTGATGATTCAGCAGAATAATTAAACAAGCGGGCATGTGCAGCGAGTGGCGAAGCATTTGTATGGGGCAATTGACGACCGCACACGGCACCTATTTTTTCATCTTTAAAAGGCGCCAAAATATTTTTGATGGAATCATGTGACGCGAGGATGGAGTCCTGAGTCATGTAAACTATGATATCTGCATCGGGGCAGAGAGAGAGTGCTAACTGGCGGGTTGCGCCATGATTAAAGGAATATCTCGGTATTTGGTGGGCTTTAAAACCATATTTTTTAAAATTGTCGACAGTATTATCATCTGACGATGAGTCTATTGCTAATAATATCTCAGGTTTGATTGATTGATTGCTAAGTGCACTGAAAAAGTTGTTTGTAGATTCACCTGCATTAAGGGTGGGGCAAACTAAAACCGCAATCATTTAGCCACCTCTTTCAACACGTTCCAAGTAAGCTCTGCAGTTCGATCCCAGCTAAACATTTTCGCTCTTTTTAAACCTGCTTGTCTAAAACTCTCACGCAATAAGTTATCCTCTGTCAACTGTCTGATACCATATGCAATTTCCTCTATTTCCAAAGGGTCAACTAATAATGCTGCATCTCCAACAACTTCTGGTATAGATGTAACGTTCGAAGCAATTACAGGTGTTCCACAAGCCATCGCCTCCAGTGGTGGTAGTCCAAATCCCTCATAAAGCGATATATAGGCAACTGCAAGGGCCCCCCTATACACAGCCGGCAAGTCATCTTCTTTAATATTACCAAGGAAAACGAGTCTTTCAGCAATACCGGCCTGGCTGGCTAACTTGATCAGGTTTTCATCTTCTACGCCAGAAAGCGCTAGCTTTATTTCTGAATGCACACATCCAATCGCAAACGCCTTAATCAATCTTTCAATATTTTTGTATACTCTTCTGTTTCCCACATAAAGAATGTAGGGATAGCCAGGCTCAAAGACATGGCCCTCTTCTCTGAAACTGTCGTCAACTGCAAGTGATATTACTTTAACTCGATCAGAAGAAAGCCCCGACCATGCAAGTATTTCATTGCGTGAGTATTCAGAATCAGTAAAAATTGATGAGGAGTGGTGCAACAATCTCCGTATCACTTGATTGTAATAAAGCCGATGTAACGAGGTCCCATAATGAAGGTGTATCAAATCATGAACCGTAACTACATATGGGATGTTACACCATGCGGGAGGCATAAAGCCTGGACTCCAAAAAACGTCAGCGTTACAAGAATTAATAGCTGAACCAAGCAACCAAGGTGAAGCAGGGTTTTTAATCTTCCAATGTCGATTTAGGGAGGTAATCTCTATTTCATCGGGTTTGCGATTAATAATTTCGAACGCATAACGTCCGATTCCGGTATTTCCAAACCATCTATCATCGACCAAAAGCTTCATAAAGAGCTGTCCTACAGATAAAATATTATGAAATATCCCATCGCTATTAGTTTATTTAAACAACTTGTTACTTCGCCATAATAATAAGGTTCTTTTTTGTTCTCTCGATCAATAAAAATAGTCCCAAAAAAAACATTTGCACAACAAACAATTTCATAATATTACCAAATATTGCTTTACTAAATAACAAGCCAAATGTTGCAAAATACGATAGATAAAGTAATCGGTATCTGTTCTTGTTTAATTCAATCCAAATTGAAACAAGAGCAAACAATAGTGTAATTATCACCGGTCCAACATAAGGTATAAACGCCATTGCTTCAGCTATATAGTAAAACCCACCCATTGGCGCAAATTTTTCATTTAATACTGGCGACAATTTTTCTATCCAGGCATTGTATGTTAGTAAGCCATCTCTTAAATCGCCTTGGGGAATAAACCAAGCAAATGTATCTATCAAATATGTCGTACCGAATGTAAATGATAAATTATATTCGTTAATAACTGCATGGATAGTTTGAAGAGACATATAAGATCCGGCACATGCTTCTATTGTTAAAGACATCAACATGTTGAACAGCAAGGTCTCGTCAGCACTCATTATCAATGCTCTTGTTACTAGCAATAAAACGACACAAACGACTATATAGACGTATATAGATTTTTGACTTTTCTTGTTTTTAATTGATTTTGAATGAAGTATGATAAGCGTCAACACAAACAAGGGAAGATAAGTAGTTCTAGCGCCATCAATAATCATTACAATAGTGTGAAGTACCATTAAAAAAACAGCGCCCTTATTCATTCCAAACTTATATAAATAATACAGATAACAAGAAACAAACAGATATTTCATATAGGAAGCAATTGTAAACCATGCTCCACCTTCAAGAATTTCGCCTGAATTAGTAAACTTATGCCACCCATAATTACTAACCAACGGTAATGTAACTGCAAATATGACCACACATAAAATTAAGAACGACTTTTTACCTGCCGGTTTATCGTCAACGATATCTTTGTACAACACATTTTTATAGAATTTATAATACATTATGCCAAATGCAAAATTTGACATAGAAACCACTAGAAGTTGTATGTTTATAAGTTCTAAATCAGAGCTTAAGCTGAATAATTTAACTCCATACAATGCATTTAAGGCTGGAACTAAATTGTATAATATGCTGAATAAAACAAAAAAACCGTAAATTGATACTAAGTTTATTTTTTTAATAAAACTGATGACAAGCAGAAAAGATACTGATATTAAAAATAGTAATAACATTTTATACCTTTAGGAGACCGCTACCTAAGCCTTGTAAATGTGCGTTTAACCCGCAGCATCAAGCCAACAAGATAGGGGACTGATCCGATAACTTCCGCCGATATAATTGTAAATTTACTGTATTCAAAGTAGTTCAAATACCCTTTAACTTCACTCCATTTATCTTTATAAAAAAACCTAATTTTAGCAAGTCGATTCAAGGGTTGTTCTCGAGTCATTATTTTCAAGAACTCAGATTTGGCTTCATTATTTTCAAGAAGCTTAGTTGCTATTTTCGAATATCCAACTAAATCTATCATGAAGCGTTTATACGCTCCGTCCAACGCAAAACTATCGTTTCCAAATCGACAATACACCATTGTATCCTGTAAATATTTCAGAGTCGCACCATTTACCATCAATGAAACTAATATATATACATGAGAATAGGCCGTTCCTGTCATTGAAGTATCATAGGTTACAGCATTCCATTGGGATTTTCTTACAATAATCGAACTTAAATAGCTAAACACCGCACCTATAGATCTAGCACTTCTAAAATAATCTTCTAACTCACTCTGAAGAGCAAAATCATATACCCTGTCTCCGGGAATATCTAACCAACAATATTTACGTACTGGAGTTAAAGCATTATTACAATCAACTCTATTACACAGATAGATATCAAACTTATGTTTAATTTCAGACAGAAGGCTCTTTACTGCCCCAGGAACTAGAGCATCATCACTTCCAAATAGCCAGCAATATTCACCTGAAGCTAGCTCCACAACTCGTAAATAATTCCGATCCGCTCCCAAATTCTCATCGTTTTTTGAATAGACAAGTTTGACTGAAGGATAATCCGCCTGAAAATTGTGAATCTCTTCATCGGTATTGTCCGTTGACGCGTTATCACTCACGCAAATTTCAATGCAATCAGTCCAGCCGGCTTCAATAATTTGATCAGAAATGCTTGTTAACGTCTGTCGGATATAATTTGATCGATTGTAGGTGGGTATGCAGAAGGACAGTTTGATATCAGACATAACTCTCTCTTGTTAATTTATAAAATGCTCTTGGCAAAATCCACGCGGCGGTTGCTAGAAAAGATACAATAATCCCAAGCAGGATGCCGGTAGTACCGAATTTATTTCCAAGCAAAACTTGCGAAGCAATACTAATAGCGGCCTGGAAAGGGACATAACGATTCAATATGCTTGTTTCGTTAACACTCAGCAAAGCCATGGCGTATGTATCCGACCAGATCCGCAGGAGCATGTACACTAAGAATAGAAACGTCAGAGTCAGCGGCACTTCGGTAATCTTGCCATGTGAAATAATTCCGGCAATATTGCCCATGAACATAATGACGATCCCACCGAGAACAACAACCATACCTGCACCAATCAACAGTAAGTTACTGATTCGCTTCCTCGCAAGACCCCACTGTTTGGCAAAGAGCGTTTCAGAAACTCCTGACCAGGAAGAAGTTAATATGATAGCGTGCACAGAAAAAAGTGCCATAAAAATACGCTGGGATATATTGTACACGGCAATATCCTGAGCAGATAAAATCCTGGACATGATAAGATAATCTATTCCCAGCACACCTGCTGCTAGAAATGCAAAGAGCGCAAACCCACGACAATTTCGCCAGATTTCCGAAAGAATCTGTCTATCAAGGCACCATATTCGAAATATTTTTGCCTGCAGTGCCCCTAAAACGGCAACCACAAGGTTTGCAAGCACAAACGCCAGCAGCACCAGATTTATATTGTGAATTGTTAGTAATTTACATGCAATCAAGTAGACCGTGACGCAGAGCGCATTAATGGCTGGGTACACATTGGGCCAGTGGCCACGCTGTTCTGCATACAGTGTCTGATTGAACAATAAACTAATCCCTGCAACGAATAGTCCTGCACAAAAAATGATGATTGTTGCAGTTGCGACATCAGGGTAGCGACTCAATACAATGTGCTTAACCGCAACGCCAAGCCCAATTATCAACGGCAGTAACATGATAAATATAACAAGCATCGCACTGGTTGCCGTTTGTTTGAGCCGCTCATAGTCCTTTCCTTCGGCACGATAGCGCGAAATCAGATTTTGCACAGCCGATGGGATGCCCATATTTAATAATGCAAACCAGATTGTTAATGATATGAGTATCGACTGAATTGCCAAACCATCGACTCCAACCAAATCGATCAACAATCTGGAATTGACCAGTGACAGTATGATAACAAGTACTCTGGCAATCCATCCGGCTATAACAGCAAATTTCACTATCTCACTTTCCCGAGACCCATTCGAACATCCGCTTAACACCATCCCGGGCAGAAACCATTGGTTCCCAGCCGATAAGTTTCTTGGCTTTTGCGAGATCGGCAACGAATACCCTTTGGTCGCTTTCTCGTGGGGCAAGCTTGGTATACTCGAGCTTAACGCCGCTAAATTCCTCCAGCAACCCGAACAGTTCAAGCAAAGAGAGACTATTGGCTATGCCACCGCCAACATTGAAGGCATTCCCCCGTGCTGCCTGTATGTTGTCCAGGGCGGAAAAATAAAGGGTAATCATGTCATCTGCATGGAGGACGTCGCGGACCTGCTTGCCGTTTCCGGAGAGGGTGAACGGCTCTTTAAGTGTACCTTTTTTAGTTGCCACAGCCTGCTGACAGAACCAACCGATCCATCCTTGGTCATAGGTAGCAAACTGCCTCCCGCCATACATGGATGAGTGACGAAATACGACCGTTTTGAGCCCAAAAATTCTGGCATAATCAAGCATATACTGATCAGCAGCCCCTTTGGAGCAGCCGTAGGGTGAATGAAAATCAAGCGGAGTGGTTTCATCAAAACCATTCGGCTTTTCGACACATTCATACCGGGTTTCTGTCTCGAGATAGGTGTATTGCTCCAGATCGCCATACACCTTATTGGTTGACGAATAAATAACCGCTGCATCAGGGGCATATAATCTGACCGCTTCGAGCAGGTTGTGACTCCCCATGACATTGATTTCAAAATCCATGCGCGGATTGTCAATTGAGGTGGTCATTGCAACCTGACCTGCCAGGTGAAAAACAGCATCAGGCCTGAAGTCTTGCACAAGCCTGGTGATGTCGTTCTGGTTACGGATATCACCATGCACAAAACGGAAACTGCCTTTTTCCTGCAACCAGCTCAGATTCAGACGCGAGCCTTCTCGGTAGAGATTATCAAAAACTACCACTTCAAATTTGTTTTCAATGGCGTAAGCTGCAAGGTTGCTGCCCAAAAAACCGCAGCCTCCGGTTATCAATAATTTCATAAATGATTTCTCTCTGCCTCTATGGTTTTTTGTAATCCTATTTCCAGGCTGTAATTTGGCTGCCAGCCAAGCTGCAACAAGGTTGTTATATCAGCCACCGACTGCATTATTTCATGATCCCGGTAAGGAAGAGCACCAAAGATAAGCCGGCTTTTTGAGCTGGATAGCCGGTGAACCTGCGTTACAAACTCGCGGATAGTTACTGCGCCGCCTGAACCAAGCCCTACATCACTGAAGCCTTCAGGTAGCGTTGATTGCTTGTCAAGTAGGGTTTTGTAGGCAGCAACTACGTCGTCAATAAACACAAAATCCCGCAACTGCTCGCCGGGCGTCAAAGCGATTTCAGGCACATTGCGCAGGCATTGACGCACGATATGAGTGGTAAACTTACTCTTATCATCCCCTGGCCCATAGATATGTTCAAGCCTGATGTTGACAAACCTGGTTGAACCAGTACGTGCTGCCATAGATCCCCACTCGGCAAACTGCCTTTTTGAGAGGGAATAGAAGTTAAGATAGGGGTACAATATGGTATCGGTATTAAAATAGGTATCGGTATTAAAATAGGTAGCAGCATCCAGCAATTTTACCGGGAATTCAGTGTTGGCAGAAAAAACCTGCGCCGGTGATTCACCATTTCTGCCGTAGCAGGTTGCGGTATGGATTACTGTATCAAAACCGTCGTGTCGTTTAAATGGAGCTGTTAGGTCATCATCTGTGTAATACCAATCGATCGCACTAACAATATCTGCAACACGAGCAAGGCTTGATTCGCGACGCTTAAAGGCGGCAATCTCATGACCATCGGCCAGTAAACGCCGTACGAGATTGCTACCGAGATAGCCTGTGGCACCTGTTACCAAAACCTTCATCTATCTGCACACACCCTTTATAACCTCAACCATATACCCTATCATCTCATCTGTCATGCCCGGTAAAGCGGTTGATAGTTGAAAGATGAAAGTTGAGCATTTGAATACTCATTCAACTTTTCAACAGTTGTATCAGAGCCTTAATCCTTCAACCACTCTACCTGTTTTCCCATGGTACGTTCATACAAGCTTTCCGGGGACAGATCAAAACCGCATGGCCAAGCCAGGGTTGGCCATGCATCAAGATAGAACTTTCTGAATTCATTTTGGTCAAGCAGGGGGGTTGCTGCCTTATATTTATGCAGCACATCAGCAAGGTCAACTACACCGCTCTCACCAGTGTTAAAACTGAGCCAGATTTTGTACCCTTCCTGATATCGTGCCTCTCGAAGTGCAATCATTGTCGGCCTCCTAAACAAGGGGATCGATTTTATGAAACTCGTGTGTTTCCCACATGGCAAGCAGCTCGTCTTGGTGGAGTTCGGCCCACTCCTCCACAAGCCCTCTGACTCTGGCAGGCAAAGCGCCGTCCAATATATTCAGTGTGTTTATGGCAATCGCAGCCTTATGCTCATTATAGCTTACATGAAAATGTGGCGGATTATGCTCGTCAAAGTACATGCTGATGACTATTCCGAGAAACCGACATATTTCAGGCATCACAATCCTCCATTCATCTGCACACGCCTTTGATAGTCTCTACCATATACCCGATCATCTCCTCTGTCATGCCCGGATAGACCCCCACCCAGAAGGTGTTGTTCATGATCAGATCCGTAACCGGAAGAGCAGATGAAAGTTGAGAGCTGAGGAGTTGAGGAGATAAACCTTCAACATTCATCTTTTCAACTTTCAACTTTTCAACATTCGTATTGGCTACAACACGGAATCCTTTGCCGCTGGCGCGCATCTCATCAAAACAGGGATGCTTGATCAGATTTCCGGCAAACAGCATGCGGGTCTGAATACCTTTACCCTCCAGGTGGTTCACCACCTTATCGCGAGTTAAGCCGCTGCCGTCGCGTACTGTCAACAGAAATCCGAACCATGAGGGATCGGAATTGGGTGTCGCTTCCGGCAGGATCAGGCGGTCTTCCAGGCCTGCCAGTCCATCCCTCAGCAGTTTCCAGTTCTTCTTGCGGGCCTCAACAAACCCTGGGAATTTCTCCAACTGGGCGCAACCGATGGCGGCCTGCATGTCGGTCACCTTTAGGTTATATCCGAAGTGGGAATAGACATACTTGTGGTCGTAGCCAAAGGGCAGCTCACCAAACTGCTGGCCAAAGCGGTTGTTGCATGTGTTGTCCTTGCCGGAGGGGCACCAGCAGTCGCGCCCCCAGTCACGGAAGGATTCGATCAGCCGCTTGAGCTGGGTGTCGTTGGTGTAGACCGCGCCGCCTTCGCCCATGGTCATGTGGTGCGGTGGGTAGAAACTGGAGGTACCGATATGGCCTATGGTTCCAGTAAACTGGAACTCGCTGAAAGGTGAAGAGTTGAAAGTTGAGGACCCTAAAGTTGAAGAGTTGAAAGTTGAAGGTTGAGAGTTGAGCTGCATGCGGTAGCGGGAACCCAAGGCGTCGCAGTTGTCTTCGATCAGCCAGAGGTTGTGCTTGTCGCAGAAGGCCTTGACGCTTGCCAGATCAAAGGGGTTGCCCAGGGTGTGGGCCACCATGACCGCTTTAGTTCTGTCGGAAAGGGCCACATCCAGTTGGGTGACATCGATGTTATAGGTAGGCAGGCTGACATCAACAAAGACCGGCACCGCGCCGTACTGGATAATGGGGGCTACGGTTGTCGGAAAACCTGCGGCCACGGTGATAACCTCATCGCCGGGCCTGATGCGCCTGTCACCAAGCTTTGGTGATGTTAACGCCATGAAAGCGAGAAGATTTGCGGATGAGCCGGAGTTGACCAGCGAGCAGTGCTGGACTCCCAGAAATTGAGCAAATCCCTGTTCAAACCTCTCGGCATAGCGGCCTGTGGTCAGCCAGAAATCGAGAGATGAATCAACAAGTGTGGTGACTTCTCGTTCATCAAACACCCGCCCTGCATAAGAGATACGGTCGCCAGGGGTGAAAGATTTACTGGACTTATGCATTACTGCATAATGTTTGCACGTTTCGTTCAGTACTAAACGACGCATGACAGTTTCTAAAAAAGCTTCTGATACGGCTGATTTTTCTTTTATAATGATGTCTTTTGACAAAAGATACTTTTTATCAATATGCACTTTGGAATCAAATGGAAGTGGTTCCCCAGCAAAAACATCAGATGTTAATTCAATATGTTCACCAAATGACCGGGCGTTTTTTGTAGTTATAAACAGAAATTCTAGATCGCCATATTCATCAGGTTCGGAAATAGCAAGTGCTGGTCGCGCTTTAACACCGGAGAGGTCAGTAAAAGGAAAAGGAATCTTGAAGATTTTGCCTTTATAGGTCATTCCAGACATCCTCACTTGCAGCGCCAAGCACCTGCTGCGCAAAGCCCGATTGCTCCTGCATCTTTGCCGTATTATAGGTCATGGGCGTTGCCTCTTTGGAATCATCCAGCGCAAGCACTATTACTTCACACCTGCGACTCATTTCTGGCGGTATGGCAATATGAAGATAACCATCTTGTGAAACATTTTGAGTAATTCTTAACGCTTGCATAATCTCTCCTCAATTCAACCATCAACTATCAACTTTCAACCATCAACTGTTTTGATACTCCTCTATCTGCTGAAGACAGCAGGCCCGTACATCGCCACTTGTCTGGTATACCTTAACCCATTCGATAATGCTGTCAAGGGTCTGGCGCAGGTTCCAGCGCGGCTGCCAGCCGAGACGCATGCGGGCCTTGGAACAATCAAGTTTCAGGTAATGGGCCTCGTGGGGATGGTCGCCACTGTCGATCTCATAACGTGCATCAGCTCCCCACTGTTCGCATAACCGTTGGACAATCCACTCAACCGGCTTGGCATCCTCATCAGCTGGCCCGAAGTTCCAGCCTTCGGCGTAGGCCGCCCCTTGTTCGTAGAGGCGTTGCGCCAAGGTGAGGTAGCCGGACAACGGCTCCAGCACATGCTGCCAGGGCCGGATGGCGTGGGGGTTACGGATCCGGACTGGCTCGTTGGCCATGATGGCGCGGATGATATCGGGGATCAGGCGGTCGGTGGCCCAATCGCCGCCACCGATGACGTTGCCGGCACGTGCGGTGGCTACGGCGGTGCCGTGTTGAGGAGTTGAAGAGTTGAAAGTTGAGGCGTTGAAGAACGAGTTGCGGTAGGCGGCGGTGACCAGTTCGGCGCAGCCTTTGCTGCTGGAGTAAGGATCGAAACCGCCCATTGGCTCGTTCTCGCGGTAGCCCCAGACCCATTCCTTATTTTCATAACATTTGTCGGTGGTGACATTGACCACTGCTCGTACTGAGGGGCAGTGACGCACCGCCTCCAGCAGGTTGACGGTGCCCATGACGTTGGTGGCGTAGGTCTCCACCGGTATAGTGTAGGAGTCTCGCACCAGCGGTTGGGCCGCCATGTGAATGACAATTTCCGGCTGAACCCGCTGCATGGCAGCTGACAACGTTGCGCCATCACGGATATCATTAATCGTGCTGAAGAGTTGAGGGGTTGAGGAGTTGAAGCCCAGCAGGTTGAAGAGACTCGGTTCGGTTGGCGGCTCCAAGGCATAGCCATGTACCTCGGCACCAAGCTTAAGCAACCACAGGGTAAGCCAACTACCCTTGAAGCCGGTGTGGCCGGTGAGGAATACTTTTTTCCCATGGAAAAAAGTATTCGTTGAAAAGTTGAAAGGTTGAGGAGTTGAAGTCATGTATTTGCTTTCTTCATCTGTGCTGCACGCAAGCCACTTATGGCTGCCGACAACTCTTGTATTGCTTGTCGTAAATCGCGGTATACCGTTTCAGGCAGGTAGCCGAGATCCATAGAAAGTTGTAACTGGGCATCCGTCTCCATCAATGAGCCATATGCCAATTGTGAGAAGTGTGCCTGATCCCGTGTATTGGTGCGCCCAGATCTTTCAGCCAGATTGGACATAACCGATACTGTCGCTCTGCGCAATTGGTCGACGAGACCATAGCGTTCTGTAGACGGGTAACTTGTCGTTGCCTCGTATACCCGTTTGGCGAAAATCTTTGCAAGCTGCCAGGACTTTAGCTTTTCATGGGTAAACTGGTGTTCCTTCAACGCCTCTCCCTCAACTTTCAACTTTCAACTCTTCAACGCCTCTACCACACCTTCCACGGCGCCTTACCGGATTTCCAGAGATCATCCAGCAAATTTTTGTCCCGCAGGGTGTCCATCGGCTGCCAGAAGCCGGTATGCTTGTGGGCCACCAGCTGTCCGGCTTGGGCAAGCCCTTCCAGTGGTTCTCGTTCCAGAATGGTTGCGTCGCCGTCGATGTAATCCAGCACCTCGGGTTGCATCACAAAAAAACCGCCATTGATCCAGGCGCCATCGCCCTTCGGTTTTTCCTGAAAACCATGGATCAGATTGTCATCGTCAAGATCCAGAGCGCCAAAACGGCCAGCAGGCTGGATGGAGGTGACAGTGGCCAGTTTGCCGTGGGCTTGATGGTACGTAAGCAACTGCTTGATGTTGACATCGGCCACGCCATCGCCGTAGGTCAGCATAAATGGTTCGTTGCCGATATAGTCCTTAACCCGCTTGACCCTGCCGCCGGTCATGGTCTCAAGACCTGTGCTGACCAAGGTTACTTGCCACGGCTCGGCGGAGTGGTTATGCACCATCCGTTCGTTCTGGTTGCGGAAGTCAAAGGTAATATCGGACTCGTGCAGGAAATAGTGGGCAAAGTATTCCTTGATACAGTAGCCCTTGTAGCCGAGACAGATCACAAAGTCATTAAAGCCGTAGCTGGAATAGATCTTCATGATGTGCCACAGGATCGGCCGTTCACCGATCTCGATCATCGGCTTTGGCTTGAGATGGGATTCCTCAGAGATACGGGTGCCGTAGCCACCGGCCAGAACGACGACTTTCATGCGTAAGGCTCCATCATGTGTAATGTGCTATCCCTGCATCTCGATCAGCGAGTAAAAACTGAGCGACATCTCTCGTATTTCCAATTTGCTTTCTGTTTTCGCCTGCTCGTGCTGCACACAAACCGATGTGCCATGCGCTGCGATAAGGCTACAATTTGCTGCAGTAGTCAGTGGTGAGAGAGACGCTTTTAAGCAGTGTCGGCGTCAGTTCCATCACTTTTTTGAAAATATCCCGGATCGCTTCAGGTAGATATTCATGGGCGATGTCATTCCTTACAATACGGATTGCGACAAAATCTTCAGCTGTCTCGATCAGGTTCCACTTTTCAGCCCGGTTGATCCGGTCTCGTACGGTACCGGGCTGCTCAAGGGCTATCTCGGCCAGCAGCCTGAATATCTTTTGCGTCATGATGTCGCTCAGACGGGCGAAACGGCTGCAAAGTGATTCGAAACTCTCTAATTCTTCCGGCGTGTAGTCTGTTTTGATGCCGATTTTACTGCATTTGGCAAAGGAATACGCCAATACCTGGCGAGCATCTTCAAGCAGCTGCAGCTCTTTCTGCACTAGTTTATTCAGATCTTCTGTCACGAAAGAAGCTCTCCGGTTTTATAGGCAAGCGCCACAAACGGATCCGCGGTATCCTTTGCAATAAGGATATCGATCTTCTGTTCGCCAAGCCTGCCACACAGTTCCCAGCTAATTTTGCCGCGATCTCCAAGTGACAGACTGTCTGACATGATGAGCAGGTCGATGTCGCCACCACGCTTGGTGTCGTCAACCCGTGAGCCGAACAGGTACACCCTGGCCTGCGGATCGAATATGGCGATTACTGAGGTGATGGCATCTTTTTCATATTTAGTCAGACGCATGCGATGTACCTGGTAGCTAACAGCTTTTAACCGCCGATAACGGCACGAAACACGCCTATAACGTCAATGGCCTGTTATTAGGATATCCCAGCAACCCAAAGGCTTTTGGTGTTTTTTGCTTTTTCTGCATTGCTCGGCGCCCATCTGCGGTTTACTTGCGTGTACGGTTTTTACCCCTGCATCTCAATCAGCGAGTGATCACCGATGTTCATCTTGCGGGGTGAGCCGATCAGCTGCACGGCATCACCCAGGATGGTGTCGGTCAGCAGCATGTCGCTGACGGTGCTATCGCTGTTGATAATGCTGTCGCGGATGATGCTGCGCTCGATGACGCTGCCCTTGGCCACCGAGACGTTGGGCCCGAGGATGCTATCGCGCACCAGCACCCCTTTTTCAAGGTGTACCGGCTCGATAAAGACGCAATTTTCGGCCTCACCGTGGATATGGTGGCGGCCCTTGAGCAGGTAGGCGTTGGTTGCCAGGATGGTCTCGGGCTTGCCGCAATCCAGCCAGGCGTCGATCTCGGGGGCTTTCAGCTTGCAGCCGTCGGCGATCATCCGCATGAAGACCGCTGGCAAGTAGTATTCGCCCTTGACCAGGTCGCCAGCCTCGATGGTGGCGGTGAGATAGGCCATGAAACGCTGGGCGTCCTTCAGGTAGTAGAGTCC